>NZ_JBSFDF010000058.1:0-46031 GCF_053593795.1 Streptomyces sp. NPDC002104
CTTCGGTGCAGATGTCGCAATCCACACCGAACCCGGAGGCCCTCACCCATTTCAAGAACCCAGCACGCGTGTCACCAACGTCCCGGGACAACACAGCTAGGCCGTCTGCGCCACAGTGCGCCGGTCCGTGGGGGGCCGAGTGGTACGACGCCGTGAATATCGGGTATGTCGCTATTAATCCCTATCTCGTACTTGTCCCCGTAGGTTCTGTCCCTGTCGAACCGGACTGGGGTCGCCAGCCGGCCCGGGAAGTGATCGGCGTGATCGACACAGACGGTGAATGCGCCGAATGGGCCTTTCCCGCCGAACCGGGTGCCGTCCGCACCGCCCGCCACGCGGTGCGCGGCGCCCTTCGCGCATGGGGTCTCGACTCCGTCGGCGACGTCACCGTCCTGCTGGTCAGCGAGCTGGTCACCAACTCCCTGCGCTACGCCTCCGGCCCCATCGGAGTCCGTCTCGTACGGCGCAATCCGGCCGTCGCCGACGCTCCTTCGGGTCCGGCACTTCTCGTGGAGGTTTCGGATCCGCTTCCGGATCCGCCCCGGGAGCGCGTCGCCGAACCCGATGACGAGGGGGGCCGCGGACTCCACCTCGTGGCCGTCTCCGCACAGCGCTGGGGGACCCGCCACGGGAAGTCGGGCAAGACCGTGTGGTTCGAATTGGCTCTTCCTGGTGAGTAACAAGGAGAGAGCCCGTCGCCGATCACCAGGCTTGGCCGGAAAACAACGGGATCTTTTTGTGATCGCGAAGGCCGTGTCGTAGAGCGCCGTGGTGCTGAATACTTCGGTCATGGCCGGTCCGGTTGCGGTGAGCTGGAGGGGACGGTCGCGTGAGCGAGATACCTGCACAGGCACATCAGGCCCGTGTGCCCGGGGACGCGTCGGGGGAGACCTGGCGCGACTCCCTGTGGCACAGCAGCCCGCCTGGCTCGATATATGACTACATAAAGGTCGCTTCCTTCTCGATCGGGCCCGACGGGCTCATCGACCAGTGGAGTCTGCGCGCCGAGGAACTCTTCGGGCTGACCGCGGCCGAGGCCGTCGGCCGCGACCCCGTCGACGCCTTCATGCCCCCGGAGCTGCGCGCCGGCGCGCACCGCCGGGTGGCCGAGATCCTCGACGGCAAGGAATGGACCGGCCTGATCCCGTTCCGGATCCCCGGCGGCGACGGTGCGCACGGGGTGGCCGAGATCTATGTGATGCCGACCCAGACCGAAACCGCCGAGCGGGCCGCGCTCTGCGTCGTGGTCGACGTCCGCGCGCTGCGGCGGATCGAATCCGATCTGGCCGCCTCGCAGGCGATTTTCGGTCAATCTCCCTTCGGATTCCTGCTCTTCGGTACGGACCTCACCGTGCAGCGGGCCAACCGCCGCTTCGCCACCGTCTTCGGCGGCGCCGCCGAGGAGCACCGCGGCCGCACCGTCCACGACTACCTGCCCGCGCACGAGGCCGACCGGATGGCCGAGGCCCTGCGCCGGGTCCTGGAGACCGGCGACTCGGTCAACGACCTCCAGATCACCGGCGCCGCCCCCGGCAGCCGGGACAACCGCCACTGGTCCATCAACCTCTACCGGGTCCACGGCGGCACCGGCCGCCCCATCGGGGTCGCCGGCATCGGCATCGACGTGACCCGCCGCCACCTCGCCGCCCGCGAGGCCGCCGGGGTCCGGCGCAACCTGGCCCTGCTCAACGAGGCCGGACACCGCATCGGCAACTCCCTCGACCTGGAGACCACCGCCCGCGAACTCCTCGACGTCACCGTCCCGGGCTTCTGCGACCTGGCCGCCGTCGACCTCTACCAGGGGCTGCTGCTCGGCGACGACGACCGCCCCGCCCGCCCCCAGGGCCCCGGTGTGCCCAGCCTGCCCGGTTACGGACCCGGCCGCGCGCCCTCGGCGCCGCTGCGGCGGGTGGCCTTCTCCTCGGCCGTGTCGGACGCGCCGCTGTCGGGTCCGGGCGCGCTGGTCTCCGTAGGGGAGGTGCACCGGTACCCGGCCGGCTCTCCGGGGGCGTTCGCCCTGCGGACGGCGCGGCCGCGGCTGGTGGAGGGCGGCGGGTCCGAGTCCGGTGACCTCGTGCAGTCCACGCTGGTCGTCCCGCTGGTCGCGCACGACACGGTGGTCGGCCTCGCGCAGTTCTCCCGCACCAAGGGCAGCGAGCCCTTCGGGGAACGCGACCGGGCGGTCGCGGTGGAGCTCGCCGCGCGGGCCGCCGTCTGCATCGACAACGCCCGGCTCTACCGGCGCGAACACGAACGCGCGCTGATACTGCAGCGCAGCCTGCTGCCCCCGGGCGACCCGGAGGCCGCCGGACTCGACATCGCCTGCCGCTACCTGCCGGGCAACGCCGCCACCGAGGTCGGCGGCGACTGGTTCGACGTCATCGAACTGCCCGGGCACCGTACGGCACTGGTCGTCGGCGACGTCATGGGCCGCGGACTGCGGGCCGCCGTGGCCATGGGCGAACTGCGCACGGCCGTACGGACCCTCGCGCTGCTGGACCTGGAACCGGCGGAGGTGCTGACCGCGCTGGACGAGATCGCCCGGGGCCTCGGCGCCCCCGGCGGCTCCCAGCAGGCCTCCCGGGCCGCACTGCACTCGCGGGACGCCGACCGCTCGGAGGTGTACCTCGCGACGTGCGTCTACGCCGTCTACGACCCGGTCACCCGCCGCTGCACCATCGCCAACGCCGGCCACATGCCGCCGGTGCTGGTGGAACCGGTCGAGGACGGCGGTACGCCCCGCCCCGGACTGCTGCTGGAGATCCCCACCGGCATGCCGCTGGGCGTCGGCGGCGAACCCTTCGAGGAGGTCGAGGTCGAGCTGCCCGAGGGGGCCCTGCTCGCCCTGTACACCGACGGCCTGGTCGAATCCCGGACCCACCCGCTGGAGGAGGGCCTGCGCGGCCTGCGCGACGCGCTGGCCGATCCGTCGCGCCCGCTGGAGGAGGTCTGCGACCACGTCCTGAACACCCTGGACACCCGGCACGGCGAGGACGACATCGCGCTGCTGATGGCCCGGGTCCAGGGCCTTCCGGTGGACGCGGTCGGCGACTGGCAGCTCCCGCGCGAGGCCCGCTCGGTGGGCCGGGCCCGCGAGCTGGCCCGGGCGAAGCTGCCCGCGTGGGGGCTGGAGGGGCTGCTCGACACCACGGAACTCCTGGTGAGCGAGCTCGTCACGAACGCCCTGCGGTACGGGGAGGGCGAGATCCGGCTGCGCCTCCTGCTGGACCGGACCCTGGTCTGCGAGGTCTGGGACGCCAACCTGGTCCAGCCCCGCCGCCGCCGGGCGCGGGACACCGACGAGGGCGGCCGCGGCCTCCAGCTGGTCGGCCTGCTCTCCGCTGGCTGGGGCACCCGCCGCACGCACCGCGGCAAGACGGTCTGGTTCGAACTCCCGCTCCCGGGCGCGGTGGCGGAATCGGTGACCGAGCTGTCGGCGGAGCAACTGCTCAGCATGTATGGATGAGCACGGCTGGGTGAGCGCGGCTGGGTGAGCACGGCTGGGTGAGCACGGCCGGGTGAGCGGGCCGGGCGAGCGCGGCCGGGTAGCGCGCCCCCGGGCCGGCCGCGGCCGGCCCGGGGAGGTGCGGGGAGGTCCGGGGGGCGGCCCTAGTAGGGCTTGCTCAGGCTGCCGGACTTCAGGGCGGCCAGCCGGGCCTCGATCTCCGAGGTCTTGCCGAGGTCGTCCAGGGACTCGAACTGCGCGTCCAGGGAGGAGGCGGCCAGCTCCTGCTTGCCCAGGGCCATGGCCTCCTCGCGGCGGACCTTCTCCTCGAAGCGGCCGATGTCGCTGGTCGGGTCGAGCACGTCGATGTTCTTGACGGCGTCCATCATCGTGTTCTGGGCCTGCGCGGTCTTGGCCCGCGAGACCAGCTCGTCGCGCTTCGCCGTCAGCTCCGTCAGCTTGGTCTTCATCGAGTCCAGGCCCGACTTCAGCTTGTCGACCACCTCGGTCTGGGCGGCGATCGTCGGCGCGGCCGTGCTCGCCTCCTTCTCCGACTGCATCTGGCGGCCGAGCGCGACCTTCGCGAGGTTGTCGAACTTGTCGGCGTCGGCGGTCGACCCGGACGTCCGCAGCTCGTCGGCCTTCCTGCTCGCCGCGAGGGCCTTGCCGCCCCATTCCGCGGCCGCGTCCACGTCCTCCTTGTGGTCCGCCTCCAGCATCCGCAGATTGCCGATGGTGGTGGCGACGGCCTGCTCCGCCTCGGAGATGTTGTTCGTGTAGTCGCGGATGAGCTGGTCCAGCATCTTCTGCGGGTCTTCCGCCTGGTCCAGCAGCGAGTTGATGTTGGCCTTGGCGAGCTGGGTGACGCGGCCGAGGATGCTCTGCTTGCTCATGTGCTCTGTCTCCTTGGGAGGGGGAGGGGGATGTGAGGGGAGTGCGTGTCAGAAGCGGCCGCCGCCGCCCATGCGGCCGCGGGTGCCGCCGCCGCCGAAGGAACCGGGGCCGCGTCCGCCGCCCCCGCCGAAGCCGCCGCCGAAGCCGCCGCCCCCACCCCCGCCGAAGCCGCCTCCGCCGCGGCCGCCGCCCAGGATCTCGCCGAGGATGATCCCGCCGAGCACCGCGCCGCCCATGCCGCCGCCCTGCTGCCGGCCGCCACCGCCGTACGGGTTCTGGTAGCCCCGTACGTCCTGTTCGGCCAGCTGCTGCGCCTGGCGCGCCAGCGACTCCGCCTGCTGGGCCTCGGCGAGCGCGCCCGCCGGGTCCGCGCCCGCCAGGGAGGCGGACCGCTCCAGGTGCCGCTGGGCCTCCGCCAGCCGGGTCCGGGCCTGGCTGCCGATCGCACCCCGGCTTGTGGTGATGTAGTCCGTGGCCGCGCCGATCGCGCTGCGGGCCGTCAGCAGGGCCTGGTCGAGCAGGGCCGCGGCCCGCTGGCGGCCCGACTCCCGCTCACGGGCCCCGGCCAGTGCCTCGTCGAGGGCCGCGTCGGCCTCCTCCACGCGGCGCAGCGCGTCCATCGGGTCGTACCGTCCGGCGCTCTGCTCCTGCCGTACGCGGGCCAGTACGGCCTCCGCCCGGCTGATCCGGCCGCGCAGATCGGCGGTCGAGGCGCCCTCGGCGGTGCCGGTCAGCAGCCCGCGCGCGTCGGCGAGGTCCGTGTCCGTCTCGTCCAGCGCCCCCGGCAGCTTCCCGGCCGCCTCCGCCAGCTCCTGCGCGCGCCGCTCCACCGCGTCGACCAGGGTGGCCGCCTGGTCCACGGCGCCCTCGGCCGCCCGGACGTGCACGGCCGCCTTGCCGTTGTCGCCGGTGCCGAGCGCGGCGCGGGCCTCGCCGAGGCTGGTCGTCGCGAACAGCAGCCGGTCCTTGGCCTGTTCCGGGTTGGAGGCCACCGGGGCCGCGGCGGAGTCCGCGTACTGGCGGCCGAGCGCCGTGAGGGTGGCCACCGCCGTGGTGGTGCGGCCCGTCAGGGCGCGGAAGTGGGCCTCCACGGTCTCCAGCGCCTGCGGGGCGTTCTTCTCCAGGTCCCGCAGCCGGTCGAAGTCCGCCGTCTCGGCGTCGAGCCGCCGGCTCGCCTCCGTACAGCGGGCCACGATCTCGTCCAGCATCCGGCGGCGGGTGGCGTCGTCCTCCGGGTACGCGTCGTCGAGCTGCTGGCGCAGCCGGAAGGCCGCCGTCAGCTCGCCCTTCCCGAACTCCACCGCCTGCGTGAAGGCCGACACCGCGTCCTCCCCGAACTGCGCGGTGGCGAAGCCGAGTTCCTCGGTGCTCGTACGGATCGCGTCGTCGGTCTCCACCAGCAGGGCCTTGGCCCTGGCGTCCAGCTCCGGCAGCGGGAGCGGGGCGGGGCCCTGCCCGGACCAGCCGGTGGTCTTCGCACCGCCGCCGCTGCCGCCCGCCTGCCGGCGCTTGCGGCGGGTGTACGCGTACGCCCCGAGGGCGCCGGCCGCGCCGACCGCGACCACCGGGAGGACGAAGTCCCCGGCGCCGCTCTCGCCGCCGCTCGCCGCGGCGCCTCCGGGGTCGGCCTCGCCGGGGACGATGGCCGGCACGGGCACGGGCAGCCCGCCCAGGACGGCGTCGTAGCCGTTGGCGGCGCCGATCGCGGCGCCCGCCCAGTCGTTCTGCTTCAGCGCGGGCTCGATGCCGGTCTGCGCGACCGCCGCGAGCTGCTCCTTGGTGAAACCGGAGTCGACATCGGCCGAATAGGCGTACTGCCGGGCCCCCGTGGCGACGGCCAGCAGGACGTCGTTCTGGCCGAGCCCGTTCTTCTGGGCGGTGGCGTCGGCCCAGCTCTGCGCGGACCGGCCGGAGAAGTCGCGCACGTACGTCACGAACAGCTGGACCTTCCGGTCGGCGTACAGCTTGTCCAGCGCGGCGGTGACCTCGCCCTTGCGGTCGCCCAGGGCGCCCACGCGGTCGGTGATCTGCCCCTGCTGGGACAGGGTGACCGGGTCGTCGGCCCGGGCCGCCGGGGCGGCGGCCGTCGTCCAGCCGGTGAGCGCGAGGCCCGCGGCGGCCAGGGCGAGGGCGGCGCGGAGGGATATTGCGGCGGTGGTGCGTGTCTTGGGCGGCGTCACATTGGGGAGCGTATGGGCCGTTTCGCGGCCCCGCACCTGGAGATCGCGGTGCCTCCGCACCCGGAGAACACCGCGCGGCCACCGCCCGCGAACTCACGGCAGGGCGTACGCCGTGAGTTCGGGACGGGACAGGACGAGGCGGTCACCGACCAGGAGGGTGTGCCCCTGGGCGAGCTCCGGCCGATCCCACTGACGGCGGGGTTTGCCCGTCGCCGGGTCCAGCACGGTGACGAAGGGGTCCGCGGAACGGTTCAGGAGCCCGCGCCGGCCGCCCCGCGGGACCTTGACGTACAGGCCGCCCGGGCGCAGGCCCAGCAGGTCCAGCGCGCACACCCGGCCCTCGCGCCGGGTCAGCGCCCGCTGCCAGCGCAGGGCCCCGGTCCGGGCGTCGAGCGCGAAGACCAGGTCCGCGCCCTGGTCCGGACGGTGCGCCGCCGCGTACACCGTGCCGCGTTCGGCGAGCAGCCGCTCCGCCGGGGTGCCCAGCGCGAACCGCCACAGCTCCCGGCCGGTGGCCCGGTCCAGGGCCAGCAGCGTGCCCCCGTCCAGCAGGTGCACCGGGCCGCCGGACACCTGCTGCCCGTGCAGCGCCCGCTCCTGCGGGCGGGCCCGGGGGAAGGACCACACCGGCCGGCCGGTCGGCAGGTGCAGGGCCTGGACCAGCCGTTCGTCCGTCAGCACCAGGCAGTCGCCCACCGCCGCGGGGGAGCGGGTGGCGGGGTCCGGGAGCGTCCGCTGCCACAGGACCTCGCCCGTCGCGGCCCGCAGCGCGGTCAGATCGCCGGGCGCCCCGAGCACCAGCACCGGCCCGGCGCTGCGCAGCGGCCGCTGCGCGGGCAGGTCCCGCCACCACCGCACGCGCCCGTCGCGCGGATCGCGCGCCAGCAGCCGTACCCCCGCCGCGTCCTCCCGGCGGACCTGGACGTACACCGTGGCCGCGTCCGCCTCGCAGGACACGAGTAGCGGCCCGGTCCCGGGCAGTGGCGCGGCGGCCGCGCCCTCGTCGGCGTAAGCGGTCCAGAGCGTCGCGCCCGCGTCGGCCCGTACGCAGCCCACCTCGGTCCCCTTGCGCCACACCACGCGGGCCCCGGCCGCGTACAGCTCGGCCGGCCGGTCGCCGGTGTGCCACGCCCGGGCCCCGGGGTCCGCCGCGCGCACGCGCGGCGCCGTCCCGTCGCGACCCGTGACCGTCGTGCCCGCCGGCGGGGGGCTCCCGGCGTCGGCGGCCGCCTCCGGCAGCCAGGGTGCCCCGGCCGTCGCCACGCACTCCCGGGCGATCCGGGCCAGTGCGCGTGCGCGGTCCGCCGCGTCGGGCAGGTTCCGGGCCCGGCCCGCGCGCTCCCGCGCCACCGCCGAGTCCAGCGGCGGCCGCGCCTCCTGCTCGACGGCGGCCCGCGCCGAGGCCAGCGAGTTCAGGGCGTGCCCGGCCTTCTCGTCGTCGGCCTCCAGCGGGCGGCCGCGCAGCAGGCCGGAGGCCTGGTTGCGCAGCCGCTCCGCCTGGACGAGCCGCCCCTGCTCGGCGTGGTGCGCGGCCTCCTCGCGCAGCCAGGCCGCCCGCTCCTCCAGGAACCGGGGCAGCTCCTCCTCCGCCTGCTCCAGGGCCCGGGACCCGCCCGCCGGGTCCCCGGCCGCGGCGCGGTCGCGCGCCACCTGGCACAGCGCCAGCAGCCGGCCCCCGGCGGAGCCGATCCGCTCGCTGAGGCGCAGGGCCGCCGCCAGGTCGTTCGGGGCGACGGCCAGCACCGTGTCGTAGGTGGCGGCCCCGCGCAGCCCGGCGTCCCGGATCAGCGCGAGGCGCAGCTCGGCCTCGGCCGGGTCGGCCGCCGCGACGGCCGTGGCGATGCGGGCGCCGAGGCGCTTCTCGGCCGGGCTGTCGGCGAAGTGGTCCTCGGCGATCCGCGCGGCCTGCCCGGGGGCGACCTTGGCCAGCTCCTCCGCCACCGCGCGCAGCGGGCCCGCCCGGTTCGAACCGAACGCGGTGAACAGCGCCTGCTGCGCGTCCGTCAGCAGCCGCCGGGCCCGGGCCGGGGCATGCGCGGACGTGTCCTTGGCGAGCCCGGTCAGCAGCCGGGCCGCCCGGGCCCCGTCGCCCCCGCCGCCGTCCCACGCCGCGACCTCGGCGGCGGCCAGCAGCCGTCCCGCGAGCCCGCCGTCGAAGCGGGCCGCGGCATCGGCGGCGACGGCCAGCACCTCGATCCGCGCCGCGTCGCCGGCGGGCAGCGCGCGGAGCGACTCCTCGGCCTCCCGCAGCAGTTCCCGTACGAACTCCCGTACGGGAGCGGGAACGGCCCCGGTGTCCGCCGCGGCGGAGGCCGCGGGCCCGCCCCCGGCACCGGGACCGGCCACGGAGACGGACCCGAACCCGCTGCCGGTGTCCGGCGTGCGCGGAGGGACGGGCCGGTACCCGGCCCCCGTGCCGGGACCGGACACCGTGGTGGGCCCGTGCCCGCTTCCGTGGTCCGGCGCGGGTGCGGAGACGGGCCGGTGCCCGGCCTCGGTGCCGGGAGCGGCCGCCGTGCGCGGCCCGTGCCCGCTTCCGTGGTCCGGCGCGGGTGCGGGGACGGGCCGGTGCCCGGCCTCGGTGCCGGGACCGGATGCCGTGGTGGGCCCGTGCCCGCTTCCGTGGTCCGGTGCGGGTGCGGGGACGGGCCCGTATCCGCCCTCGGTGTCCGGCGCGGGTGCGGACGCGGGCCCGAAGCCGCCCCTGACGTCCGGCGCGGACACGGATGCGGGGCCGAAGCCGTTCCGGGGCACCCCGCCCGCACCCGCCCGGCCCGGCACGGCCGCCGGGGCCTCGCCACCACCCGGGGCCTCGCCACCGCCCGGCGCCTCGCCACCACCCGGGACCTCGCCACCACCCGGGGCCTCGCCACCACCCGGGGCCGCCGTACCGTCCGGCAACGCCGCGGCCGTACGCCCCACGGGCACCTCCGAGCCCACCTCCGGCCCGGCTCCGGCCCGGGCCCCCGCCCGCAGCAGCGCCCGCAGCGTCCCGGCCACCCTGTCCGCCGACTCCGGCCGGTCCGCCGGGGCCTTCTCCAGCAGCTGCCGCACCAGCCGCTCCACCTCCGGCGCGACCTGCGCACCGGCCTCGCGCAGCGGGAGCGGCGGATCCTCGATGTGCCGGCGCATCAGGACGTACGGGCTCTCGGCCTCCCCGAAGGGCGCCTCCCCGCTCAGCAGCGCGTACAGCACGCCCCCGAGCGCGTACAGATCGCACCGCGCGTCCACCCGCTCGCCCCGCCACTGCTCGGGGGCCATGTACGGCGGGCTGCCGAAGATCCGGCCGGTCACCGTCCAGCCGGCCGTGGCGTCGGAGGAGTGCGCGATGCCGAAGTCGCAGATCTTCAGCCGGCCCCCCGGCAGCAGGAAGAGGTTGGCCGGCTTCAAGTCGCGGTGGATCACGGAGCGTTCGTGCGCGGCGGCCAGGGCCTCGGCGGTCTGTGCGGCGAGGTCCAGCGCGTCCGCCACCGGTATCCCGCCCGGAGCCCGGACCAGCATCGTGCGCAGATCCTCGCCGGCGAGCAGCTCCATCACGATGAAGAGCCGCCCGTCCTCCTGGCCCACGTCGTGCACCACGGTGATGCCGGGGTGCTGGAGCCGCGCCCCGATGGTGGCCTCGCGCCGGAAGCGGGCGACCAGTTCGTCGTTCGTGGCCGCCTCCAGCAGTACCTTCACCGCCACGGCCCGCTCCAGGGCCGTGTCCCGCGCCCGCCAGACCTCGCCCATGCCGCCCTTGCCGAGCCGCTGTTCGAGGCGGTACCGGCCCGCCAGCTCATCCCCCACCCGCACCGCGAATGCCCCCTGACGTCACGTCAACGACGTTGCTCAGGGGGCATTCTGTCCTGCCAAGTGAACGATTGGGGGCGGCTATCGGGCCGAGCGGCGGCCGATCTTGTTCCCCAGCCAGACCAGCGGGTCGTACTTGCGGTCCACGGCCCGCTCCTTCAGCGGGATCAGGGCGTTGTCGGTGATCTTGATGCCTTCGGGGCAGACCTCCGTGCAGCACTTGGTGATGTTGCAGTAGCCGAGCCCGTGCTCCTCCTGCGCCGTGCGCTTGCGGTCCAGGCCGGCCTCGGCCGCCGCGTCCAGCGGGTGCATGTCCAGCTCCGCCACCCGCATCAGGAAGCGAGGACCGGCGAAGGCCGCCTTGTTCTCCTCGTGGTCGCGCACCACGTGACAGGTGTCCTGGCACAGGAAGCACTCGATGCACTTCCGGAACTCCTGCGAGCGCTCCACGTCGATCTGCTGCATCCGGTACTCGCCCGGGGCGACCCCCGCCGGCGGCACGAACGCGGGCACCTCGCGGGCCTTCTGGTAGTTGAAGGACACGTCCGTCACCAGGTCGCGGACGACCGGGAAGGCCCGCAGCGGGGTCACGGTGATCGTCTCCTCGCGGGAGAAGGTCGACATCCGCGTCATGCACATCAGCCGCGGCCGCCCGTTGACCTCCGCGCTGCACGAACCGCACTTGCCCGCCTTGCAGTTCCACCGCACGGCGAGGTCGGAGGCCTGGGTGGCCTGGAGCCGGTGCACGATGTCCAGGACCACCTCCCCGTCGTGCACCTCCACGGTGAAGTCGCGCAGCTCACCGCCCTCCGCGTCACCCCGCCAGATCCGGAACGCGGCATCGTAGGTACTCACTCGTAGAGCTCCTCTTCGGCGAGGTACTTGGCCAGCTCTTCCTTCTCGAAGAGCGCGAGCAGGTCGGGTCGGATGGGATCGGTGCGCACCCGGGTCAGCTCGATCCGGTCCGCTGCCGGATCGGACGGGGCCGGATCGACCGGCCGGCACAGCAGGTTCACCGGCCGCCAGGAACGCTCCATCGCAGGGCAGTCCTCACGGGTGTGCCCGCCGCGGCTCTCGGTGCGTTCCAGGGCCGCGCGGGCCACGCACTCGCTGACCAGCAGCATGTTGCGCAGGTCCAGGGCCAGGTGCCAGCCCGGGTTGAACTGCCGGTGCCCCTCGACCCCGGCCCGGGAGGCCCGTACGCGCAGGGCCGCGAGCGTCTCCAGGGCCTGGACCATCTCGCCCTCCCGGCGGATGATCCCGACGAGGTCGTTCATGGCCGTCTGGAGTTCCTGGTGGAGGGTGTACGGGTTCTCCGCGCCCTCGGCGGCGTGGAACGGGGCCAGCGCCTCCGCGGCCGCCGCGTCGATCTGCGCCTGGGACACCTCGGGCCGCCCGCCGACGGCCGGGGCGTCCCGGGCCGCGTGCTCGGCGGCGTGCAGTCCGGCGCGCCGGCCGAAGACCAGCAGGTCGGACAGGGAGTTCCCGCCGAGCCGGTTCGAGCCGTGCATCCCGCCCGCGACCTCACCGGCGGCGAACAGGCCCGGCACCCCGAGGGTGGCGGCCGTGTCGGACTCGACCGCGATGCCGCCCATCACGTAGTGGCAGGTCGGGCCGACCTCCATCGCCTCGGCGGTGATGTCCACGTCCGCCAGCTCCTTGAACTGGTGGTACATCGACGGGAGCCGCCGCTTGATCCTCTCGGCCGGCATCCGGGTGGACACGTCGAGGAACACCCCGCCGTGCGGGGAGCCGCGCCCCGCCTTGACCTCGGAGTTGATCGCGCGGGCCACCTCGTCGCGGGGGAGCAGCTCGGGCGGGCGCCGGTTGTGGTCCGGGTCCTCGTACCAGCGGTCGCCCTCCTCCTCGGACTGGGCGTACTTCTCCTTGAACACGTCCGGGATGTAATCGAACATGAACCGCTTGCCCTCGCTGTTGCGCAGCACCCCGCCGTCGCCGCGCACCGACTCGGTGACGAGGATCCCCTTGACCGAGGGCGGCCAGACCATGCCGGTCGGGTGGAACTGCACGAACTCCATGTTCAGCAGCGGCGCCCCGGCGAGCAGCGCCAGCGCGTGGCCGTCGCCGGTGTACTCCCAGGAGTTGGAGGTGGTCTTGAAGGACTTCCCGATCCCGCCCGTGGCCAGCACCACCGCCGGGGCCTCCAGGACGAAGAACCGGCCGCTCTCGCGCTCGTAGCAGAAGGTCCCGGACACCCGCTCGCCGTCCTTGAGCACGCGTGTCACGGTGCACTCCTGGAAGACCTTGAGCCGGGCCTCGTAGTCCCCGTACTCCTTGAAGTCCTCCTGCTGGAGCTGGACGATCTTCTGCTGGAGGGTGCGGATCAGCTCCAGCCCGGTCCGGTCGCCGACGTGCGCGAGCCGCGGGTACTCGTGCCCGCCGAAATTGCGCTGCGAGATCCTCCCGTCGGGCGTGCGGTCGAAGAGCGCGCCCCAGGTCTCCAGCTCCCAGACCCGGTCCGGGGCCTCCTTGGCGTGCAGCTCCGCCATCCGCCACTGGTTGAGGAACTTGCCGCCGCGCATCGTGTCGCGGAAGTGCACCTGCCAGTTGTCGCCCTCGTTGACGTTGCCCATGGAGGCGGCGATCCCGCCCTCCGCCATCACGGTGTGGGCCTTGCCGAAGAGGGATTTGCAGATCACGGCCGTACGGGCGCCCCGCTCGCGCGCCTCGATCGCGGCCCGCAGCCCGGCGCCGCCGGCCCCGACGACGACCACGTCCCACTGCTGCCGTTCCACTTGGGTCATTTAGAAGAACCTCGGATCGGTGAAGGCGCCGCCGGCCAGCAGGTACACGTAGAAGTCGCACAGGGCCACGCTGATCAGCGAGGCCCAGGCCAGCTGCATGTGACGGGTGTTGAGACGGCTGATCCAGCCCCACAGCCGGTAGCGGACCGGGTGCTTGGAGAAGTGCTTCAGACGGCCGCCCATGATGTGCCGGCACGAGTGGCAGGACAGGGTGTACGCCCAGATCAGCCCGATGTTGAGCAGGAACAGCAGCGTGCCCAGCCCCATGTGGCCCCACGCGTAGTGCGCGTCGCGGAAGGTCAGCACGGTGTCGTAGGTGAGGATGCCCGCGACCGGCAGCGCCGCGTAGAAGAAGTACCGGTGCATGTTCTGGAAGATCAGCGGGAAGCGGGTCTCCCCGCTGTACGAGGCGTGCGGCTCGGCCACCGCGCAGGCGGGCGGCGAGGCCCAGAAGCCCCGGTAGTAGGCCTTGCGGTAGTAGTAGCAGGTCAGCCGGAAGCCCAGCGGGAAGACCAGGATCAGCAGCGCGGGGGACAGGCCCCACCAGCTGCCGAGGAGATCGAGGTTCGGGCCGCCCCGCATGTCCGCGCAGTTCTCCGCGAGGCACGGGGAGTAGAACGGCGAGACGTAGGGAGCCGCGTAGTAGTCGGCGTTGGCGAAGGCCCGCCAGGACGAGTAGACGATGAAGGCGAGCAGCCCGGCCGCGGTGCCGGCGGGGGAGAGCCACCACCGGTCGGTCCGCAGGTGCCGGGCCGCGATCGCGGCCCGCGAGGCGTCGTGGACGCCGCCGGGCCGCTGTGGGGATGGTTGGGTGCCTGTGGCCAAGGGGGACTCCGGGTGGAGTGATGAGGGGTGCCCCGGGGACCCGGCCGCCGTCGCTGCGGGTGACCGGGTCGGGCGGGACGGTGGGGTGTGCGGGAGCGGTGGGTCAGGGGGCGCGGCGGTCGCGGGCGCCGAGGCCCTCGTCGTCGACGTCCGTCCACAGCGCGCTGTCGTACGGGGTGTCCGGGACGCTGACCATCGCGCCGCCGGCCGGCGGCCGGGAGGCGGCCGGATCCTGCCGCGCCGCGTTCGCGACGTCCCGCTCCAGCCGCTCCACGGAGCGGACCAGCTCGTTCAGGTTGCGCCGTACGGCGGTCACATCGTCGTGCAGGGACATGATTTGCCCTCACTTCCGCTTGGGTGCGGTGGCAACGCTCATGTGCGCCTGCGAGTGTCGCCCCTCCCGTCCCCGGTTGTGAAGGGACGTGCAGCGATTGCGGGCGCGCAGGCGTGAACCGTGCGCCCCTCCCGCCCCCCTTTCATCCCTCTTACGGGGGAACGCCCGCCCGGAAAGCAAGCCGGATTGGTCCGCACGGGTGGGGTTCGCGGCGTGGCGAGGGGCGGCTGCGACGGGTGTGGCGGGGTGTCGATTTCAGTGGGTTTCGGCACCCAGTGTGATCAGCTCCATATACCGCCGAACGTGATCAAAACCCCCTTTCACGGCTCCCCCCACGCCCCGTCCCGGAGGTACCACCCATGTCCCAGAGAAGGCGCAGGTCCTTGGCGCTCCTGACCTCGGGAGTTCTTGCACTGCCGCTGCTCGCGGGCTGCGGCGCGGGTGAAGACGAGGGCGGCCCGGCCGCCGCCGGCCAGGACATCGCGGCCACCACCCGCGACAAGGTCGCCGACGGCGGGGTGCTGCGGTGGGCCGTGGACTCCATGCCGGGCACCCTCAACGCCTTCCAGGCCGATGCCGACGCCACCACCAACCGGATCGCCGGGGCCGTCCTGCCCCAGCTGTTCGTGCTGGACGGCAAGGGGCGGCCGGTGGCCAATCCCGACTACCTGGAGAAGGCCGAGGTCGTCGAGCGGGAGCCCAAGCAGGTCGTCCTGTACAAGCTCAACCAGAAGGCGGTCTGGAGCGACGGCCGCGAGATCGGCGCCGCCGACTTCGTCTCCCAGTGGCGGGCCCTGAACGGCAAGGACTCCGCGTACTGGACGGCGCGCAACGCCGGATACGACCGGATCGAGAAGATCGAGCGCGGCAAGACGGACCTGGAGGTCAAGGTCACCTTCGTCCGCCCGTACGCCGACTGGCGCTCCCTGTTCAGCCCCCTTTACCCCAAGCAGGTCACCGGCACCCCGGAGAGCTTCAACGAGGGGGCCCGGGGCGCCCTGAAGGCCACCGCGGGGCCCTTCGGGCTCGGCGCCATCGACAAGAAGACCGGTACGGCCTCGCTGACCCGCAACCCGCGCTGGTGGGGCAGCCCCGCCAAGCTCGACACCCTGGTGCTCACCGCGGTGCCCCGCTCCGAGCGCCCATCCGCGCTGGCCGCCGGCAAGCTCGACATCGCGGAGATCGACCGCACCGGCGCCGACCGGATCGCCCTGGCCCGCCGCGACGCCGCCAAGGCCGACGGGGCCCACGGCCCGGCCGCCTCACTGACGGCCGCGCAGGCCACCCTCTCGTGGGCGCTGGCCTACGGACTGGACGAGGACAAGGCCAAGGAGGCCCAGGCCGGCCGCGAGAAGCACGCGGAGTCGGTGAAGCGGTACGCCGGGGAGCAGAACGCCCTGCGCGGCTTCACCGTCCGCAAGTCCCTGGAGCCCGCCTACACGCAGCTCGCCATGAACGGCGCGAGCGGCCCCCTCGCCGACGAGCGGGTGCGCCGCGCCGTGGCCCGCGCCCTGGACCGCCAGGCGCTCGCCGACATCGTCCTCAAGCCGCTCGGCCTGCCCGCGAAGCCGGTGGGCAGCCACCTCGCGCTGGCCGGGCAGCAGGCGTACGCCGACAACAGCGACGCCCTCGGAGGCCAGGACACCCAGGCCTCGCAGGCCCTGCTCGCGGACGCCGGCTGGCGCCGGGGCGGCAAGATCACCGAGCCGGCCGGTGCGAAGGCGGGCTCGGAGGCCGAGAAGGGCACCGACGACTCCAAGACCCCCGCCGTCCCGGCGGCCGCGGGCCCGGGCACCGGGAACGACGGCCTCTACATCGTCGGCCAGGACGACGGGCGCAACGGCGACGGACGCCCCGAGGGCCCCGAGGACCCGGCGGGCCATGACCTCCCCGAAGGCCGGTACGGCCACCCCGGCTCGGACGGGGGGCTCGCCGACGCCGACGCCGACGCGGACGCGGACGCCCTCGCCGAGAGCGGGCCCAGCGGGCAGAACCACCCTTCCCCGGTGCTCGCCCCGGCCCCCTTCGCGGCCCTCCAGGAGCAGAGTCTGCGCACCCAGGCCGAGGCCCAGTCCGACGCCGTCGACGACGGCAAGCGCAGCCCGGCCCTCGACGCGGAGGCCGCCGCCGAACCGGCGGACCCGGCCAAGGCGAGCCCCGCCCCGGCCCCCGCCAAGCAGGCCGTACGCACCTCCGGCAACATGCTCGCCAAGGACGGCAAGCCGCTCGCCCTGCGCTTCGTCCTGCCGGCCGGCCCCGGCTCGGAGGCGCTGCGCACGGTCGGCGAGCGGATCGCGCAGATGCTCCACAAGGTCGGCGTGCAGACCGAGCTGACCAAGGTCGCCGACGAGAGCTTCTTCAAGGACCACATCGCCTCGGGCCAGTACGACCTGGCGCTCTACTCGTGGCCCGCGACGGCCTACCCGGCGACCGACGCCCGGCCCATCTTCGCCAAGCCGGAGCCGGCCGCCGACGGCTCGCTCCTGGTCGAACAGAACTACACCCGGGTCGGCACCGACCACATCGACCAGCTCTTCGACCAGGCGCTCGGCGAACTGGACGAGGCGGCCTCCCGCGACCTGATGCGCAAGGCCGACGCCCGGATCTGGGCGACGGCCGGGTCCATCCCGCTCTACCAGCGCCCCGAGCTGGTGGCCGTGAAGCCGGGCCTGACCAACGCGGGCGCCTTCGGCCTCGGAGCCCCGCGCTACCAGGACATCGGCTGGAAGAAGCCGGCGGCCGCGGCCAAGGACAAGAACACGAAGAAGTAGCGCGAAGAAGTGATGACGAACGGGTGCATCCGGGGTTGATTCGAAGGTCTCAAGCTCAGATGTGACTCAAGTCCCTTGCCCGCCGGATCACCCGGCGGGCAAGGTCGTACGTACCCGTTGACCCGCGTGTTTGCAGGATTCACCCACACCCGAGTTCCCCCACCCAGGACTCGGTCGTGCTCAGTCGTCCGGCCTCTTGACAGACCCCCCGGCAGGCAGTTCCCGCCAGCCGACGTACGATGGGGTAAGGCCGTGGCAGGTTTTCCGCCCGGTCGAGGCGCGCGTGCCGGACCGTACGCGTCGCCATCCACGATCCCGGGAGAAGCGCCGAAGTGCCCACGCGCCACGACATCCGTAACGTCGCCATCGTCGCCCACGTCGACCATGGCAAGACGACCATCGTCGATGCCATGCTCAAGCAGGCCGGTGCCTTCGCCGCCCACCAGCACCTCGACGACCGCATGATGGACTCGAACGACCTGGAGCGTGAGAAGGGCATCACGATCCTCGCCAAGAACACGGCGGTGAAGTACCACCCGAAGGACGGGTCGGCCCCGATCACGATCAACATCATCGACACCCCCGGCCACGCCGACTTCGGTGGTGAGGTCGAGCGCGGTCTGTCCATGGTGGACGCGGTCGTCCTGCTGGTGGACGCCTCCGAGGGCCCGCTGCCCCAGACCCGTTTCGTCCTGCGCAAGGCCCTGCAGGCGAAGATGCCGGTCATCCTCTGCATCAACAAGACGGACCGCCCGGACTCCCGGATCGACGAGGTCGTCAACGAGACGTACGACCTCTTCCTCGACCTGGACGCCGACGAGGACCAGATCGAATTCCCGATCGTCTACGCCTGTGGCCGTGACGGCGTGGCCTCGCTGACCAAGCCGGAGGACGGCACCGTCCCCGCGGACAGCGACAGCCTGGAGCCCTTCTTCTCCACCATCCTGGCCCACGTCCCGGCCCCGGTGTACGACGAGGAGGCCCCCCTCCAGGCCCACGTCACCAACCTGGACGCGGACAACTTCCTCGGCCGCATCGCGCTGGTGCGCGTGGAGCAGGGCGAGCTGCGCAAGGGCCAGACCGTCGCGTGGATCAAGCGGGACGGCACCATCTCCAACGTCCGCATCACCGAGCTGATGATGACCGAGGCGCTCACCCGCAAGCCGGCCGAGGTGGCAGGCCCGGGTGACATCTGCGCGGTGGCCGGTTTCCCCGACATCATGATCGGCGAGACCCTGGCCGACCCGGAGAACCCGATCGCGCTCCCGCTGATCTCGGTCGACGAGCCGGCGATCTCGATGACCATCGGTACGAACACCTCCCCGATGGTCGGCCGCGGCGGCAGCGGCAAGGGCGCGGACGCCAAGTCCGCGGTCAAGGACCGCAAGGTCACCGCCCGCCAGGTCAAGGACCGTCTGGACCGCGAGCTGGTCGGTAACGTCTCGCTCCGCGTCCTCGACACCGAGCGTCCCGACGCCTGGGAGGTCCAGGGCCGTGGTGAGCTCGCGCTCGCCATCCTGGTCGAGCAGATGCGCCGCGAGGGCTTCGAGCTGACCATCGGCAAGCCGCAGGTGGTCACCCAGGTCATCGACGGCAAGGTGCACGAGCCGGTCGAGCGCATGACGGTCGACGTCCCCGAGGAGCACATGGGCGCGGTCACGCAGCTCATGGGCGTCCGCAAGGGCCGCATGGACAACATGTCGAACCACGGCTCCGGCTGGGTCCGCATGGAGTTCGTCGTCCCGTCGCGCGGCCTCATCGGCTTCCGTACCGAGTTCCTGACCGGTACGCGCGGCACCGGCATCGCGCACTCGATCCACGAGGGCCTGGAGCCGTGGTTCGGCCAGCTGGTGACCCGTAACAACGGTTCGCTCGTCGCCGACCGCGCCGGTTCGGTCACGCCGTTCGCGATGATCAACCTGCAGGAGCGCGGTGTCCTGTTCACCGAGCCCGGCACCGAGGTGTACGAGGGCATGATCGTCGGCGAGAACTCCCGCGCCGACGACATGGACGTGAACATCACCAAGGAGAAGAAGCTCACCAACATGCGTGCGGCTTCGGCGGACAACACCGAGAACGTGGTGCCCCCGCGCAAGCTCTCCCTGGAGCAGTCCCTGGAGTTCTGCCGCGACGACGAATGCGTCGAGGTGACCCCGGAGGCCGTCCGCATCCGCAAGGTCGTCCTGGACCAGAAGGACCGCTCGCGCACCGCGTCGCGCGCCAAGTCCGGCAAGTAGTCGCGTAGGACCTGGGTCACACCTGGGTCCTGTCCGGCGACGGCTCAAGTGAACAGCCCTCTTCGTCACGTACACCGTGACGGAGGGGGCTGTTCGCTTTTGTCAAGCGGATTGTTTCGGTCCGGTGTCCGCATACCGACCGTGACACTCCGGAAGAAGAGCTAACAGTCCGTTTCGTTCATGTCTGTCTCCTATCCGTTTGTCCGGATTTCGGGTTTTAGCCGTAGTGCGATGTTGTGAAAACGAGACCACTTAAGTGTGGTTTACGGTCAGGGCGTCCCTGAGGATGGCTCCATTGAGCTCGGGTCAATGGGTCACACGCTGTGGGGAGCGTCGACTCACGAGCACACTCGGGACACCGGTCCTATCGCCGTCAGGGGTGTCGGCGAAACGCGCCTGTGTCCTTCACATCAGACAGTGGACTCATGAGGAGGAAACCCATGCGCGGTGCCAAGAGCGCCAAGTGGGTAGCGGGCGCGATTGTCGTCGCCCTGGCAGCGACTGCCTGCGGCGGTGGCGGCGGCAAGTCCGGCGCCAGCGGTGAGGCCGACCCGAACGGCATCTTCTCGGTCGAGGTGGGCGAGCCGGAGAAGCTCCTCCAGCCGGCCGACACGATGGAGTCCAACGGCTCGATCGTCATGTCGGGCCTGTTCTCGCAGCTCGTCGACTACGACGCCGACGGCAAGATCGTCAACGTCAACGCCGAGTCGGTCACCAGCACGGACAGCAAGCTCTGGACCGTCAAGCTGAAGCCGGGCTGGACCTTCCACGACGGCACCAAGGTGACCGCCGAGTCCTACGTCAAGGCGTGGAACTGGGCCGCGAACATCAACAACAAGCAGGGCAACGCGTCCTGGTTCGCCGACATCAAGGGCTTCGAGGCCCTGCACCCCGAGGCCGAGGGCGCCAAGCCCACCGCCGAGGCGCTCACCGGTCTGAAGATCGTCGACGAGAACACCTTCACCATCGAGCTCAACAACGCGGTGCCGTACTTCGCGTACAAGCTCGGCTACGAGGTCTTCTCCCCGCTGCCCGCCTCGTTCTACGCGGACCCCGCGGCCGCCGGTGAGAAGCCGGTCGGCAACGGCCCGTACAAGTTCAAGTCCTGGGAGCACAAGAAGCAGATCGAGCTGACCCGCTTCGACGACTACAAGGGCGAGAACAAGGCGAAGAACGGTGGCGTGATTCTCAAGAACTACTCCACCCTCGAGACCGCCTACGAGGACCTGAAGTCGGGCAACGTCGACGTCCTGCGTCAGATCGGCCCGAAGGACCTCCCGGTCTACCGCGCCGACCTCGGTGACCGCGCCGTGGACCAGGCGTACTCCGCCGTCCAGACGCTGGCCATCGCGTACTACGCCGACCAGTGGTCGAAGCCGAAGAAGATCGACCCGAAGGTCATCCAGGGTCTGTCGATGGCGATCGACCGCGACACCATCACCAAGACCGTGCTCCAGGGCACCCGCGAGCCGGCGACCGGCTGGGTCGCCAAGGGCGTCCTCGGCTACACGCCGACCGGCTCCGGTGACGTCACCAAGTACGACCCGGCGAAGGCCAAGGCCCTCATCGCCGAGGGCGGCGGCGTCCCGAACAACGAGATCTTCATCCAGTTCAACTCGGATGGCGGTCACAAGGAATGGGTCGAGGCTGTCTGCAACAGCATCACCCAGGCCACGCAGGTCAAGTGCACCGGTGACGCGAAGCCCGACTTCCAGGCCGACCTCACCGCCCGCAAGACCAAGCAGGTCAAGTCGATCTACCGCTCCGGCTGGGTCCTCGACTACCCGGTGAACGCCAACTTCATCAGCGACCTGTTCCGCACGGGCGCCGGCGGCAACCAGGGTGGCTTCAGCAGCCCCGAGCTCGACGCGAAGATCGCCGCCGCGGACACCGCGCCGACGCTCGACGAGTCCGTGAAGGCCTACCAGGCCATCGAGAAGGAGCTCGTCAACTACATGCCGTCGATCCCGCTCTGGTACTACAAGGTCAACGCGGGTTACTCGGAGAAGGTCTCGAACGTGAAGTACGCCCAGGACGGCGACCCGATCCTCGAAGGTGTCGAGGTCAAGAAGTAAGTCCCACAGCGTAATTCCTTTCGACGGATGTGGGCCGGCGGGGAGCCGGCCCACATCCGGGCCTACATGCAGCGCCCGGGGGGCCCTTTCGCGACGCAGTGACGATCCCGTCACGCGCGTGCGTGGCGAAAGGGCCCGTCCGGCTGCGCCTGCCGCATCTTCTACGGAGGCATGATGGGGCGCTATGTCGCACGACGACTGCTCCAGATGATCCCGGTCTTCTTCGGGACGACCCTGCTCATCTTCTTTATGGTGTTCAGCCTGCCCGGTGACCCCGTGGCCGGGCTCTTCGGGGACAAGGGTGTAGACCCGGCCACGCTCGCCGCACTCCGGCACGAGCACGGTCTGGACCTACCGATCTGGCAGCAATACTGGAACTACATCTCCGGCATCCTGTTCCACTTCGACTTCGGAACGCAGATCCGAAGCGGACGCGCGATCACCGAGGTCATCGGAGACGCCTTCCCGGTCACGCTCCGGCTGGCCTTCTTCGCGTTCGCCATCGAGATCGTCCTGGGCCTGACCCTCGGGATCATCGCCGGTCTCAAGGCCGGCAAGTTCGTGGACAACCTCATCCTGATTTTCACCCTGCTGATCATCTCGATGCCGGTCTTCGTCCTGGGCTTCATCGTCAAGACGGTGTTCGCCTTCCAGCTCGGCTGGATCGACCCCAACGTCTCCAACCAGGCGACGTGGTCCGAACTGATCGCCCCCGCCATGGTTCTGGGCTCGTTGTCCCTCGCCTACGTGGCGCGCCTGACGCGCACCTCGATGGCCGAGAACCTGCGGTCCGACTACATGCGGACCGCGATCGCCAAGGGCCTGCCCAAGCGCCGCGTCATCGGCGTGCACCTCATGCGCAACTCGATGATCCCCGTCGTCACCTTCCTCGGCACCGACATCGGCGCCCTCATGGGTGGTGCGCTCGTGACCGAGGGCCTCTTCAACGTCAAGGGCGTCGGCGGTCTGATCTACGACTCTGTCGTCCGCCGCGAAGGGATGACCGTGGTCAGCGTCGTCACCTTCCTGGTGGTCGTCTACCTGATAGCAAGCCTGCTCGTCGACCTCCTCTACGCGGTCATGGACCCGAGGATCCGGTATGCCTGACACGACCCAGACCGAAGTCGTCAAGACCGGGGTGCAGCAGCCCCCGGTCGGCCCCGTCGCTCCGCTCAAGGCCGAGAAGGCGCGCAGCCTCTGGGGCGACGCGTGGGTGGACCTGCGCCGCAATCCCTACTTCGTGGTCTCCTCGGTACTGATCTTCGTGCTCCTGGTGATCTCCGCCTTCCCGGGCTGGTTCACCAGCATCGACCCCACCAAGGGCGACCTGGTCCACCACTTCCTCGGCAAGCCCGAGCTCGCCAAGGTCGGTTCTCCCGAGTGGCTCGGCTGGGACGGCCAGGGACGCAGTGTCTACTCGCGGCTCATCTACGGCACCCGCGCCTCGATCATCGTCTCCGTGTCGGTCACCGCGATCGTCACCGTCGTCGGCGGCATCACCGGCATGCTCGCCGGCTACTTCGGTGGCCTGACGGACACGCTGATCTCCGGGATCACGAACATCTTCTTCGGCATCCCCTTCCTGCTCGGCGCGATGGTCGTCCTGCAGGCCTTCGCCGACCGCACGGTGTGGACGGTGGTCTTCGCGCTCGCCTTCCTCGGCTGGACCCAGATCAACCGCGTCATGCGCGGCGCGGTCATCACCGTGAAGCAGTCCGACTACGTGCACGCCGCGAAGGCGCTGGGCGCCGGCACCTCCCGGATCCTCTTCCGGCACATCCTGCCGAACGCCATGGCCCCGGTGATCGTGGTCTCCACGATCGCCCTCGGCGGTTACATCGCGGCGGAGGCGACCCTGTCCTACCTGGGTCTGGGCCTCGCCTCCCCGTCCATCTCCTGGGGCATGGACATCTCCGCGGGTGCGGCCCAGATCCGAGTGGCCCAGCACATCCTGCTGTACCCCTCGATCATGCTCAGCATCACCGTCCTCGCCTTCATCATGCTCGGCGAAGCGGTCCGCAACGCCCTCGACCCCAAGCTGCGCTGAGGAGGGCGTAAGTGATCACCATGGACAACACCTCCAGCGTTCCCTCCCCGCGTGACGGGGACCCGCAGACGCCGCTCCTCGAAGTGCGCGACCTGCACGTCGAGTTCCACACCCGCGACGGTGTGGCCAAGGCAGTCAACGGCGTCAACTACTCGGTGAGCGCCGGCGAGACCCTCGCCGTCCTCGGCGAGTCCGGCTCCGGCAAGTCCGTGACGGCGCAGGCCATCATGGGCATCCTCGACATGCCCCCCGGCAAGATCCCGCAGGGCGAGATCCTCTTCCGCGGCCAGGACATGCTCAAGATGTCCTTCGAGGAGCGGCGCCAGCTGCGCGGCCGCAAGATGGCCATGATCTTCCAGGACGCCCTGTCCTCCCTGAACCCGGTGCTCACCGTCGGCTACCAGCTGGGCGAGATGTTCCGCGTCCACGAGGGCCTGTCGAAGAAGGCCGCCCGGCTCAAGGCCATCGAGCTGATGGACAAGGTCAAGATCCCGGCGGCGAAGGAGCGGGTCGACGACTACCCGCACCACTTCTCCGGCGGTATGCGCCAGCGCATCATGATCGCCATGGCGATCGCGCTGGAGCCCGACCTGATCATCGCGGACGAGCCGACCACCGCCCTGGACGTCACCGTCCAGGCCCAGGTGATGGACCTGCTCGCGGAGCTCCAGCGCGAGCTCAACATGGGGCTGATCCTGATCACCCACGACCTCGGCGTGGTCGCCGACGTCGCGGACAAGATCGCCGTCATGTACGCCGGCCGGATCGTCGAGACCGCACCGGTCCACGAGATCTACAAGCGCCCGGCGCACCCGTACACCCGGGGCCTGCTGGACTCGATCCCGCGCCTGGACCAGAAGGGCCAGGAGCTCTTCGCGATCAAGGGCCTGCCGCCGAACCTGCTGCGCCTGCCCACCGGCTGCTCGTTCAACCCGCGCTGCGTCGCCGCGCAGGACATCTGCCGGTCCGAGATCCCCGCCCTCCAGCCCGTCAGCGAGCAGGACGGCAGCGAGCTGGCCGGCCGTCACAGCGCGTGCCACTTCTGGAAGGAGCAGATCCATGGCTGAGCTCACCAAGAACGCCCCCGAGCGCGAGCCGATCCTCCAGGTCCGCAACCTGGTCAAGCACTTCCCGCTGACCCAGGGAATCCTGTTCAAGAGGCAGGTCGGCGCGGTCCGCGCGGTCGACGGGATCTCCTTCGACCTGTACCGGGGCGAGACCCTGGGCATCGTCGGCGAGTCCGGCTGTGGCAAGTCCACCGTCGCCAAGCTGCTGATGAACCTGGAACGCGCCACCGCCGGCGAGGTCTTCTACAAGGGCCAGGACATCACCAAGCTGTCCGGCCGCGCCCTGAAGGCCGTCCGCCGCAACATCCAGATGGTGTTCCAGGACCCGTACACCTCGCTGAACCCGCGCATGACGGTCGGCGACATCATCGGCGAGACCTACGACATCCACCCCGAGGTGGCCCCCAAGGGCGACCGGCGCCGCAAGGTGCAGGAGCTCCTCGACGTCGTCGGTCTCAACCCGGAGTACATCAACCGGTACCCGCACCAGTTCTCCGGCGGCCAGCGCCAGCGCATCGGCATCGCCCGCGGCCTCGCGCTCAACCCGGAGATCATCATCTGCGACGAGCCGGTCTCCGCGCTCGACGTGTCGGTGCAGGCCCAGGTCATCAACCTGATGGAGAAGCTGCAGGACGAGTTCAACCTCTCCTACATCTTCATCGCGCACGACCTCTCGATCGTCCGGCACATCTCCGACCGGGTCGGCGTCATGTACCTCGGCAAGATGGCCGAGATCGGCACCGACGAGCAGATCTACGAGCACCCGACGCACCCGTACACCCAGGCGCTGCTCTCCGCGGTGCCGGTGCCGGACCCGGCCGCCCGCGAGGGCCGCGAGCGGATCATCCTCACCGGTGACGTCCCCTCGCCGGCCAACCCGCCGTCGGGCTGCCGCTTCCGCACCCGCTGCTGGAAGGCCGAGGAGAAGTGCTCCGTGGAGGAGCCGCTGCTCGCGATCCCGGAGCGGTTCCAGGGCGTCACGTCGCTGGCCTCGCACGAGTCGGCCTGTCACTTCGCCGAGGAGAAGGCCGTCCTGGGCGTCTGACCTCCCAGGCAGCGACACAGCAGCACAGCAGCACAGCGGCACCACAGGGCGCCCGTCACCGGATCCACTCCGGCGGCGGGCGCCCTGCTCTTTCGCACCGGGCGTCCGCGGGTGACGGTACGGGGGAGGGGCACGCGCCCCGGGCCGGCTGACGGCGCCCCGACGGCCGGCGTGGTCTGATGGCCCGCATGCTCACCGTACGGCCCGCCGGGCCCTCCGACGCCGGGGACATCTGCGGGCTCCTCAACGCCATCGACCGGATCGAGATCGGCCGCCCGGAGACCGACCTCGGCGCGGTGGAGGCCGATCTGCACCACCCCGACGTCGACCTGGAGGCGGACTCCTTCCTCGCCTTCCACGGCGGGCGGCTCCTGGGCTACGCCCTGGTGTGGGCCGACTCCGGCCCCGGCCGGGCCGACTGCCACTTCCGGGTCCTGCCGGGCCGGCGCGAGGCCGCCGTCCGGCTGCTGGAGCGGGTGGAGACCCGGGCCCGCGAACTCACCGCCGGAGCCCCGCACCCCGTCCTGTGGCTCGCGCCGAGCGGCGGACGCACGCTCGACCCCGGCCTGCTGCCCGGCCGCGGCTACCGCACGGTGCGCCGCCACCGGGTGCTGACCCGCGCGCTCGGGCCCGCCGACACGCCCCCGGTCCCGCCCGCGGGGCTCACCCTTCGCCCCTGCGACGGGGACGCGAGCGAGCGCCGCCGTGCGCACGCCCTGATCGAGGAGACCTTCGCCGCGCACTTCGGGCACGTGGAGCGCCCGTACGAGCCCTGGCTGGACCACATCGACGGCCGCGCCCTGGACTGGTCGCTGGTGTGGATCGCGAGCCTGCCCGGGCTCGGCGACGCGGGGGTCGTGCTCACCCGCGACGACCGCACCAGCATGGGCTGGCTCAGCCACCTCGGCGTACGCGCCGAGGCCCGCGGCCGGGGCGTCGGCTCCTACCTGCTGCGCCACTGCTTCGCCGCCTACGCCGCCCGCGGCCGCGCCACCCTGGGCCTCGGCGTGGACACGGCCAACAGCAGCGGAGCGCTCGCCCTGTACGAGGCGCACGGGATGACGGCCCATCACACGGTGGACACCTGGCAGCTGGCGCTGTGATCCGGGCCGACACCCTGCCCGCGCCCCTGCCCGCGCCTCTGCCCGACTCCCTGCCCGCGCCCCCGCCCCGCTCCGGGCCGCGGCCTTGAGCCGTCGCCCCGGCTTTGCACTCGCAGGGGTGACAGGCGGGGGGCACGAGGGTGCAATCGGTCCAACGAGGAGTGTGCGGGACCCCACATAGGGTGACATTGGGCCCTAAGTGAGTCTTGGGATCCATGAGGAGGCACTCCATGCGCGGAGCCACCCACGCCAAGTGGGCCGCATGTGCGGCGGCCGTCGCCCTCGCGGCGACCGCCTGCGGCGGCGGAAGCGACAGCGGCGGAGGCGGCGCGGACGGCATCGTCAGCTCCTCGTGGGGAGACCCGCAGAACCCGCTGGAGCCGGCCAACACCAACGAGGTCCAGGGCGGCAAGGTCCTCGACATGATCTTCCGGGGGCTCAAGCGGTACGACCCCGAGACCGGTGAGGCGAAGAACTTCCTCGCCGAGAAGATCGAGACCACCGACAGCCAGAACTTCACGATCACGCTGAAGGACGGCTGGAAGTTCAGCAACGACGAGCCGGTCACCGCGCAGTCCTTCGTGGACGCCTGGAACTACGGCGCGGACGTCACCAAGAAGCAGAACAACTCGCCCTTCTTCTCCGACATCGTCGGCTACGCGGACGTCCACCCCGAGAAGGGCGACCCCAAGGCCAAGACCATGTCCGGGCTGGTCGTCAAGGACCCCAAGACCTTCACGGTCGCGCTCAAGGAGAAGTTCTCCACCTGGCCCGAGACCCTCGGCTACCAGGCGTTCTCCCCCCTGCCCAAGGCCTTCTTCACCGACCACGACGCCTGGCTGAAGAAGCCCGTCGGCAACGGCCCGTACACGGTGGACTCGTACACCAAGGGCACCGGCATGAAGCTGCGCAAGTGGGACGCCTACACGGGCGCGGACAAGGCGGTCAACGGCGGAGTGGACCTGAAGGTCTACACCGACAACAACACCGCCTACACCGACCTGATCTCCGGCAACCTCGACCTGGTCGACGACGTCCCGGCGCAGCAGCTGAAGAACGTCGCGAACGACCTCGGCGACCGCTACATCAACCAGCCGGCCCTCATCATCCAGACCCTCACCTTCCCGCTGTACGACCCGCAGTGGAACAAGGAGGGCATGGACAAGGTCCGCCGCGGCATCTCGATGGCGATCAACCGCGACGAGATCACCAAGCAGATCTTCCGCGAGACCCGCACCCCGGCCAAGGACTGGACCTCCCCCGCCCTCGGCGACAAGGGCGGCTTCTCCGCCACCGCCTGCGGCGAGGCCTGCTCCTTCAACCCCGCCGAGGCCAAGAAGCTCATCCAGGAGGGCGGCGGCCTGCCCGGCGGCAAGGTCTCGCTGACCTCCAACGTGGACACCGGCTCGCACCGCGAGTGGATGGACGCCGTCTGCAACAGCATCAACAACGCGCTCGGCGAGGGCCCGGTCTGCACGGTCAACCCGATCGGCACCTTCGCCGACTTCCGCAACCAGCAGAGCGCCTTCAAGCTGACCGGCCCCTTTCGCTCCGGCTGGCAGGCCGACTACCCCCTGATCCAGAACTTCCTGGAGCCGCTCTACTACACCGGCGCCTCCTCCAACTACGGCAAGTTCAGCAACCCGGACTTCGACAAGCTCGTCGACGCGGCGAACCGCGAGAGCGACGCCGCCAAGGCGACCGCCACGTTCAAGGACGCCGAGAAGATCCTCGCCGAGCAGATGCCCTCCATCCCGCTCTGGTACCAGAACGGCAGCGCGGGCTACGGGGAGCGGGTCTCGGACGTGAAGCTCAACCAGTTCAGCGTCCCGGTGTACGACCAGATCAAGGTCAGCTGACCCTTCAGACGGATCGAACCTGGAGCAGTCCATGGGACGTTATGTGATCCGGCGACTGCTCCAGATGATCCCCGTGTTCATCGGCAGCACGTTCCTGATCTTCTTCATGGTGTACGCGCTCGGTGACCCCGTCGCGGCCCTCTTCGGCGACAAGGCCCCCGACCCCGCCACCGCCGCGCGCATCCGCAAGGACCTCTACCTCGACCAGCCCCTGTGGAAGCAGTACCTGCACTACATGGGCCAGATCTTCCAGGGCGACTTCGGCACCGCCTTCAACGGCCAGAAGGTCACCGAACTCATGGCCTCGGCCTTCCCGGTGACCCTGCGCCTGACCATCGTCGCGATCGCCATCGAGATCGTCGTCGGCATCACCCTCGGCGTGATCAGCGGCCTCAAGCGCGGCAAGTCCATCGACAGCGGCGTGCTCGTGCTCACCCTCGTCGTCATCTCGGTGCCCACCTTCGTGACGGGCTACCTCCTCCAGTTCGTCTTCGGCGTCAAATGGGGCTGGGTGCGCCCCACCGTCTCCCCGGACGCCCCCTTCAGCGAACTGATCCTGCCGGGCATCGTCCTCGCGCTGGTCTCCCTCGCCTACGTCACCCGGCTGACCCGGACCTCCATCGCCGAGAACGTCAAGGCCGACTACGTCCGCACCGCCGTGGCCAAGGGCCTGCCCCGGCGCCGGGTCGTCACCCGCCACCTGCTGCGCAACTCGCTGATCCCCGTGGTCACCTTCATCGGCACCGACATCGGCGCCCTGATGGGCGGAGCCATCGTCACCGAGCGGATCTTCAACATCCACGGGGTCGGCTACCAGCTCTACCAGGGCATCCTGCGCAACAACTCCCCGACGGTGGTCGGCTTCGTGACCATCCTCGTGATCGTCTTCCTGCTGGCGAACCTGCTCGTCGACCTGCTCTACGCGGTCCTGGACCCGAGGATCCGTTATGCCTGAGCCCGACCCCGAGCGCGCCGCCTACGATCCGCTGGGCCCCGGCCCGTACGAGTCCGTCGCCCCCACCGGCCAGGGAGGAGCCATGGATCTCGCCCTGGAAGAGGGCGAAAGCCTGGAGAAGGAGCTCGGCGCGGGCCCCGCCGGCCCCCAGGAGCGGGCCCGCTCGCTGTGGTCCGACGCCTGGCACCAGCTGCGCCGCAACCCGGTCTTCATCGTCTCCACGCTGCTGATCCTCTTCCTCGTGATCATCTCCATCTGGCCCCAGCTCATCGCGAGCGGCGACCCGCTCCAGTGCGACCTGTCCAAATCGCAGCAGGGCTCCGCCCCGGGCCACCCCTTCGGCTACGACACCCAGGGCTGCGACGTGTACACCCGCACCGTCTACGGGGCCCGCGCCTCCATCACCGTGGGCATCTGCGCCACCCTCGGCGCGGCCCTGCTGGGCTCCGCGCTCGGCGGGCTCGCCGGGTTCTTCGGGGGCTGGGGCGACGCACTGCTCTCCCGGGTCGCCGACATCTTCTTCGGCATCCCCGTGGTCCTCGGCGGCCTGGTCTTCCTGTCCGTGGTCACCAGCACCACCGTCTGGCCCGTCGTCGGCTTCATCGTGCTGCTCGGCTGGCCCCAGCTGGCCCGCATCGCCCGCGGCTCGGTCATCACCGCCAAACAGAACGACTACGTCCAGGCCGCGCGGGCGCTGGGCGCCGGCAACGGCCGGATGCTGCTGCGGCACGTGGCACCCAACGCCATCGCGCCCGTCATCGTCGTCGCCACCATCGCGCTCGGCACCTACATCGCGCTGGAAGCCACCCTGTCCTTCCTCGGCGTCGGCCTGCGGCCGCCCACGGTCTCCTGGGGCATCGACATCTCCAACGCCGCCTCGCAGATCCGCAACGCCCCGCACATGCTGCTCTACCCGGCGGGCGCGCTCAGCATCACCGTGCTCGCGTTCATCATGCTCGGCGACGCGGTGCGCGACGCCCTCGACCCCAAGCTGCGCTGAGGAGCCCCGCACATGCTGCTCGAAGTGCGCGATCTGCACGTGGAATTCAAGACGCGGGACGGCGTCGCCAAGGCCGTCAACGGGGTCAACTACTCCGTGGCCGAGGGCGAGACCCTCGCCGTGCTCGGCGAGTCCGGCTCCGGCAAGTCGGTCACCGCCCAGGCCGTCATGGGCATCCTCGACATGCCGCCGGGCCGCATCGCGGGCGGCGAGATCCTCTTCAAGGGCAAGGACCTGCTGAAGATGAAGGAGGAGGAGCGCAGGAAGGTCCGCGGCGCCGAGATGGCCATGATCTTCCAGGACGCCCTTTCCTCCCTCAACCCGGTCCTGAGCGTCGGCGCGCAGCTCGGCGAGATGTACGAGGTCCACCGCGGGATGTCCCGCAAGGACGCCCGCACCAAGGCCGTCGAACTGATGGACCGGGTCAAGATCCCGGCGGCGCGGGAGCGGGTGGGGGACTACCCGCACCAGTTCTCCGGCGGCATGCGCCAGCGCATCATGATCGCCATGGCGATGGCCCTCGAACCCTCGCTCATCATCGCGGACGAGCCGACCACCGCCCTCGACGTCACGGTCCAGGCCCAGGTCATGGACCTGCTCGCGGAGCTCCAGCGCGAGCTCAACATGGGCCTGATCCTGATCACCCACGACCTCGGCGTCGTCGCCGACGTCGCGGACAAGATCGCGGTCATGTACGCCGGCCGGATCGTCGAGGCCGCGCCCGTCCACGAGATCTACCGGAACCCGGCCCACCCCTACACCCGGGGCCTGCTGGACTCCATCCCGCGCCTGGACCAGAAGGGCCAGGAGCTGTACGCCATCAAGGGCCTGCCGCCCAACCTGCTCGCCATCCCGCCCGGCTGCGCCTTCAACCCGCGCTGCCCGATGGCCCGGGCCGTCTGCCGCACCGACGTACCGCCGCTGGCCGAGGTCGGACCGGACCGCGCCAGTGCGTGCTTCTTCTGGAAGGAGTGCCTCGGTGGCTGAGCCCATCCTCGTGGTGGAGGACCTGGTCAAGCACTACCCGCTGACCCAGGGCATCCTCTTCAAGAAGCAGGTCGGCGCCGTCAAGGCCGTCGACGGGGTCTCCTTCGACCTGCGGGCCGGGGAGACCCTCGGCATCGTCGGGGAGTCGGGCTGCGGCAAGTCCACCGTCGCCAAGATGCTGGTCAACCTCGAACGCCCGACCGCGGGCGCGATCACGTACAAGGGCGAGGACCTCGCCAAGCTCTCCGCCAGGGCCCTGAAGGCCGCGCGCCGCAACATCCAGATGGTGTTCCAGGACCCGTACACCTCCCTGAACCCGCGCATGACCGTCGGCGACATCATCGGCGAGCCCTACGAGATCCACCCCGAGGTGGCCCCCAAGGGCGACCGGCGGCGCAAGGTCCAGGACCTGCTGGACGTGGTCGGCCTCAACCCGGAGTACATCAACCGCTACCCGCACCAGTTCTCCGGCGGCCAGCGCCAGCGCATCGGCATCGCCCGGGGCCTCGCCCTCCAGCCGGAGATCATCGTCGCCGACGAGCCCGTCTCCGCCCTCGACGTCTCCGTCCAGGCCCAGGTGGTCAACCTCCTGGAGCGCCTCCAGGACGAGTTCGGCCTCTCCTACGTGTTCATCGCGCACGACCTCTCGATCGTCCGGCACATCTCCGACCGGGTCGGCGTCATGTACCTGGGCCGGATCGTCGAGATCGGCACCGACACCCAGATCTACGACCACCCCACCCACCCGTACACCCAGGCGCTGCTCTCCGCCGTCCCGGTCCCCGACCCGGCGGCCCGCGCCGGCCGCGAGCGGATCATCCTCTCCGGCGACGTGCCCTCCCCGGCCAATCCGCCGTCGGGCTGCCGCTTCCGCACCCGCTGCTGGAAGGCCGAGGCGCGCTGCGCCTCCGAGGTCCCGCTCCTGGAGATCCCGGCCTTCCTCCCGGTTGGCCCGGCGGCCCATCCTTCGGCCTGCCACTTCGCCTCCGAGCGGACCGTCGTCCCGCCGACCAAGGAGTGAGCTGCGGGCCCCCGTGACCGCTCATTTCTCGCCACAGCTGTGAACGGCACCTGGCATATCCACAACTCGGTTTACACGTAGGCAACTTGACCGTTTCTGTCCCGAGATCTGGGCCGGGCAGCCTGGATTCGTGCGGCCGTGCGGGTGCCGACAGCCGGCCGGGGAGGCGTACAGCTTCCCCGGCCGGCACTCCTGTGACCCCGGACGTGCGCGGCGTGCGCCCCTCGTGCTGCCGGAATCGATCGATGTTGCGGTACGGATAGTTATGATCCGTAGCGCACGGTGGGTATGACTCTGCCGAGCACCGAGTTGCGAGTACGCGAACCCGATGTCCGCTCGACGTGGAGGTGAAACGCCGTGGCACTATCGATCTCGGCCGTGGTGCTGCTGGCAGTCGTCGTCTTCCTGCTGGTCCGGCGTTCGGGCCTGAAGGCGGGTCACGCAGTGGTCTGTGTACTGCTCGGCTTCTATCTGGCGAGCTCGACCGTGGCTCCGACGCTCTCCCAGCTGACCAACAATGTGGCGAGCATGATCAGCGGCCTCAAGTTCTAGCGGCGTTCCGGGTCCGCGGGCCGGGCCGCCGTTTCTCGTAGGGTTACCCCCATGAACGGTCTTCCCGCCCATCGGCTCCTGCTCGTGCACGCGCACCCGGACGACGAGTCGATCAACAACGGCGTCACCATGGCCAAGTACGCGGCCGAGGGCGTCCACGTCGCGTTGGTGACCTGCACGCTCGGCGAGGAGGGCGAGGTCATCCCGCCCGCCCTCGCCCACCTGACGGCCGACCGCGACGACACCCTCGGCGCCCACCGCGTCGGCGAGCTCGCCGAGGCCATGAAGGAACTCGGCGTCGCCGACCACCGCTTCCTCGGCGGCCCCGGCCGCTACCGGGACTCCGGGATGATGGGCGCCGAACAGAACCGCCGGCCCGGCGCCTTCTGGTCGGCCGACGTGGACGAGGCCGCGGGGTACCTCGTGGAGGTGATCCGCGAACTGCGCCCCCAGGTCCTCGTCACCTACGACCCGGACGGCGGCTACGGCCACCCCGACCACATCCAGGCCCACCGCGTGGCCACCCGCGCCGCCGGACTGGCCGCGGAGCCCGCGTACCGCCCGGACCTCGGGGCGCCCCACGCCATCCAGAAGCTCTACTGGAACCGCGTACCGCGCACGGTCGTCGAGGAGGGCTTCGCCCGGCTGCGCGAGGCCGGGAGCGAGGTGCCCTTCCCGGCACCCGCCGCGCCGGACGACGTACCGGGCGTGGTGGCCGACGAACGGATCACCGCCGAGATCGGCGGGGACGAGGCCGCCGAGCAGGCGTTCGTGGCCGCGAAGACCGCCGCGATGCGCGCCCACGCCACCCAGATCGCGGTGGACGGGCCCTTCTTCGCGCTCTCCAACGACCTCGCGCAGCCGCTGTTCACCCACGAGTACTACGAGTTGGCCGCGGGCCTGCCGGGTACCCCGGCGGGCGAGCGCGAGCGCGACCTCTTCGCGGGGGTGGAGGCGTGACGACCACGTGGAACGGTGCGCGGATCGCCGCCCTGCTCGGCCTGTTGGCGGCGGGGGTGCTCACCGGCGCGGCCGGCTGGCTCGTGGTCGACCTGTGGTTCCCGGGCGGACTGGTGCTCGCGCTCCTCGCGCTCTTCGGCCTGTTCGCCGGAGCCCGCATCGCCCTGGGCACCGGCGTCGGGGTGGGAGCCGCCACGGGTGGCTGGTTCCTCTCCTACGTGCTCCTCGGTGTGCCCCGGCCGGAAGGGGACTTCCTGCTTGGTTCGTCCGGAATCAGCATGTACGTCTACCTTTTGGGTGGAGTGGTGCTCGCTGTGATGTGCGCCACGATGAACATCGCGGGAGACCGGCCGGTTTCGGCCGCGGGGAAGGCCGGGTGACGCGGCGTCGGCCGCGCACGACGCCTTGACGAGCGGCTCGGCCGGTGCGTTCGCGCACCCCCGGCAACCGGGCGACAGGTGCTCAGGAGGGTTGCGCGGGGGGCGTCCAGGAGGCCAAGGGGAACCCTTCGTTCCCGGCGGCCGGGTGCATGTGGGCGGTGGCCAGTATGGTGGACCGGCCGCCGAGCTGCCCGCGCACGCTATGACGGGCGGCGGAGCCGATCGGGAGAACCTGCCTTGAGCCGTGAAACTGACAGTCCGCCCGCCGGGCCCAACGGGCGCGGCGCGGCCGCCTACCCGTCGGGCACGCCGCCGTACGGATCAGGCCAGAATCCGCCCACGACAGTGCCCCCCGGTCCGGGCACGGCGACCATCCCGGAGGAGAGTTCAGTGACCGCACCGCCCGCGAAGCCGTCCACACCCGATTCCGACGGGCCGAAGACGGAGACCCAGCTGACGACCCGGATCCGGATCAACATCCCGGGTTCGCGGCCGATTCCGCCCGTGGTCGTACGCCAGACCATGCCCGAAGCCGAGGCGGGGCCCGAGCCCGAGCCCGCCGCCCCGGTGCCCGCCCCCGAACCGAGTCAGGGCGAGGAGACGGCCAGCAACTGGTTCGCGCCGCGCAAGACCGCCCCGGCACCCGCCCCGCAGCAGGCTCCGGCCCCGCCGCGCGGCCCGGCTCCGGCCCAGCCCGGCGGCCCGCGCTTCGACGGCCCCCCGCAGCAGGGCTTCGCCCAGGGCCCGGCGGGCCCGCGCCCCGGCGCACCGATGGGTCCTGGCCCGGGCGCGCCGATGGGTCCCGGCTCGGGTGCTCCGATGGGCTCCGGTCCGGGTGCTCCGATGGGGCCTGGCTCGGGTGCGCCGATGGGTTCCGGCTCCGGTGCTCCCATGGGTCCCGGCCCGGGTGCGCCCATGGGCTCCCGCCCCGGTGGTCCCGGTCCCGCTCCGGCGCGGTCCGGCGGCCCGCGCTTCGACGGGCCCCCGCAGCAGGGCTTCGCCCAGGGCCCGGCCGGCCCGCGCCCCGGCGCGCCCACGGGCCCCGGCCCCGGCGGACCCGGTGTCGGCACCGGGCCGGGCGCCGGTTACCCCGCGCCGCCCGCGGGCCCCGGCGGCCCCGGCGGCCCCCGTACGGGTGCCCCCACGGGCCCCGCGCAGGGTCCCGGCGCCGCGTACGGCAACGGCAACGGCAACAGCAACGGCCCCGGCTCCGGCTCCGGTCCCGTCGCCCAGGCCCTCGGCACTCCCGTCCCGCCGGCCCCGGCGTGGCCCGGCACCGGCCCGGGCCGTGGCCCGGACGGGCCGACGGGCGGGCCCGCGCTGGGCTCCGTACCGGTGGGAGGGGCGCAGGAGCCGAGCTGGCCCGGCCCCGAGCTGGACTCCACCGGGCAGCTCCCGCCCGTGCCGGCCTCGGCGCCCGTGAACAGGACCAGGCCCCAGGCGGCCGCTCCCGCGTCCGCCCCGGCCCGGCCGGCGAAGAAGGGCCGCAACAAGCTGGTCCTCGTCGGCGGAGCCCTCTTCGGGCTGCTCGGCGTGGCCTACGGAGCCGGGCTGCTCCTGAACCACTCCGACGTCCCCAAGGGCACCACCGTGCTCGACGTCGACATCAGCGGCACCCGCGACGAGGCCGTCGCCAAGCTCCAGACCGCCTTCGGCAACCGCGCCGCCACCCCGCTCCAGCTCACCGTCGGCGGCAAGAAGGTCGAGCTGAAGCCCGAGAAGGCCGGCCTGAGCCTGGACAGCCAGACCACCGTCCGCAACGCGGCGGGCAGCGACTACAACCCCGTCACGGTCATCGGCTCCCTGTTCGGCAGCCAGCGCGCCGCCGAGGCCGTCATGCCCACCGACGAGGAGAAGCTGCGGGTCGCCCTCCAGGAACTGGCCGGCACCGCCGGTTCCGCCGTCGAGGGCACCATCACCTTCGACGGCGGCAAGGCCGTCGCCGTGCCCGGCAAGGCCGGTTCCACGCTCGATGTGGACGGCTCCGTCACCCTGGTGACCAAGGCCTTCCACGACCTGGTCGCCAGCGGCCGGGCCGCCCCCGTCGAACTCCCGGTCGCCACCAAGGACCCGGTCGTCGACAAGGCCGAACTGGACCGCGCCATGAAGGAGTTCGCCCAGCCTGCGATGTCGGCCCCGGTCCTCGTCAAGGCGGGCGCCAAGTCCATCCCGCTGGGCGCCAAGTCCCTGCCGAAGATCCTGAGCATGCAGGTCGTGGACGGCCACCTCGTCGAGAAGTACGACCTGGAAGCCCTCAAGACGGCCTACGGGAACACCTTCGACGGCGTCCTCATCATGCGCGGGACCGGCGAGAAGACCGCCGTCACCCCGCAGGACGTCGCCGGAGTCCTCGGCAAGGCCCTCCGCGGCAAAACCACCGCCGAACGCACCGCGGTCATCGAAACCAACCCGAGCTGACCGCCCGAGCCTCGGAGCCCCTCCCCGCACAACGGCGAGGGGCTCCAGCCGTGTCCGGCCCCGCAGGCGTCCGAGGCCCGGGGGCCGGGGCGGAGCCCCAGGGGGTCCGGGCAGGGCCCGGGGACCCCTAGTTCAGCAGGGCCCGCGCAGCCATCGCCTCGGCGCGAATCCGCACCGCCGCCGGCGGATCGATCACGTCCACGACCACCGCGTAGGACTCCATCTCCACCGCCCCCGCCACGAACTCCCCCCGCTCCACCAGCAGCTTCGCCCGCTCGTACCGCAACGCCGCGGGATGCGAGGGCAGCAGCAGCGCCAGGTCCAGCGCCCACAGCGCCACCCCCGACTGCTCGGGCCGTGAAGAGGCCCACGCCCGGATGTTGTTCAGGATCCGCAGCACGATGTCCATCGTGCGCGCCGCGGTCCGCGGCCCCGGCCCCGCCGCCAGCTCCGCGGGACCCGCCCCCAGCGAGGCGCCCCCCGCGAAGGGGTCGACGACCACGCCCTCCTCGGGATCACCGAAGCCCACCACGAAGTGCCCCGGCAGGGCCAGCCCGTACACCGGGGCCCCGGCCCGCCGGGCCACCTCCAGCCAGACCACGGACAGCAGGATGGGCAGCCCGCGGCGCCGTCGCAGCACCTCGTGCAGCAGCGAGGACGAGAGCCGGTCGTAGTCGGCCGGGGTGCCGTGGAAGCCGAGCCGTCCGCCCAGCAGCTCCGACACCGCCGAGGCCCACGCGCGGGCGCCCCGCAGCCCGTACGGCAGCATCCCCGCCAGCCGGTCCAGCTCGATCTGCGCCCAGTCCATGGCCCGTTCGTCGAGCTCCGGATCCCCCTCCGCGGCCAGCAGCAGGCACAGCGTGGCCAGGTCGGGCCGCTCCGCCCGCGCCTCGGCGGCGAACCGCTCGCGCCAGGGCGAGGTCACCGATCCGCCCGGCGGTAGTGGTGGTAGGCGTGGTGCGTCCCGAAGCCCATCCCCCCGTACAGCCCCCGGGCCCCGGCGTTGTCGCTCTCCACCTGCAGCCACGCGGCCGACGCGCCCTCCTCCAGCGCGCGCCGCGCCAGCGCCGCCATCACGGCCGTGGCCAGGCCGCGGCGCCGGTGCTCCGGGTCGACCTCGACGGCCGCGAACCCGGCCCACCGGCCGTCCACCACGAGCCGCCCGATCGCCCGGCCGGGCACCGTCGCGAACCACACCGAGGGCCCCGCCGTCAGGACGCGGCGCGCGGTCGCGGGGTCCTTCACCCGCCCGTAGCGGGAGAGCCAGTCCTCGTCCGGCGTACGGGTCAGCCGTACGCCCGCGACCACGGAATCGTCCACGTCGAGGTCGCCCACCGCCGCGAGCCCGCCGACCTGGACCTCCGCCGACACCTCGCGCGCCCAGCCCCGGTCCTCCAGCTCCGCGCACAGCAGCTCCTGCGTGCCCGCGGCCCCCGTGGCGGTCTGGACGTAGGCCGGAAGACCCCGCTGCGCGTACCAGGAGGTCACCCGCGCGAGTGCATCGTCCACCGGAACACCGGGATCGCCGAGCGGCAGTACGGAGTTGGCCCGGCGGGTGAATCCGCCGGCCGCGCGCAGCGTCCACCCGCCCAGCGGCTCGCTCTCCAGCGGCACCCAGGCCCGCGCGCAGACCCGCGAGAGCTCCTCGAAGGAGGCCGCCGGCCCCCTGCGGCGCGCCGGTGCGGCCGGTACGACCTTGCCCGCCACCAGCGAGGATTCCGCGATGCGGACGGACTCGCCGGTCTTTCGTGTGATCGTCACCACACCCGTGTTCCAGGATGTGAGAACCCCTACGGTGTCCGTGAAACGGGGGGTCCCGGTCGAGCCGTGCTCCACCTGTCGCACAGAGACACGTTTACCCACGTCAGCGGGTGTAATCCGGATCTCCAGCCGTCCACCGGCAGTGATTTCCACAGCTCTGTCCGCCCCTCCTGTTCGGATCGTGCCCGGGAACGGAGATACTAGAGGCGGGCATCGACGACGCCGCGCTCCCGCGCGATATGGAAAGCCCTTATGAGGAGGAACGAGAGCGTGACCTACGTCATCGCGGAGCCTTGTGTCGACGTCAAGGACAAGGCATGCATCGAAGAGTGCCCCGTCGACTGCATCTACGAGGGCCAGCGGTCCTTGTACATCCACCCGGACGAGTGCGTCGACTGTGGTGCGTGTGAGCCGGTCTGCCCGGTCGAGGCCATCTTCTACGAGGACGACACCCCGGAGGAGTGGAAGGACTACTACAAGGCGAACGTCGAGTTCTTCGACGAGCTCGGTTCGCCCGGTGGTGCCTCCAAGCTCGGCCTGATCGAGCGCGACCACCCCTTCGTCGCGGCGCTGCCCGCCGGCATCAACGGCGAGCACTGACCTTTCCGGCAGTAGCGCCACTCGGTCCCGTACGGCTCGCAGCCGCACGGGACCGAGGTGTTTGCACAGCACAACGAAGACCTCCTGGAAAGCACGAAAGCGAGCGCGCAACGTGGCCGCAGTCTCAGCCCGTCTTCCCGTCTTCCCCTGGGACAAGCTGGAGCCGTACAAGGCGACGGCCGCGGCCCACCCGGACGGGATCGTCGACCTCTCCGTCGGCACCCCCGTCGACCCGGTGCCGGAGCTGATCCAGCGCGCCCTGATCGGGGCCGCGGACTCCCCGGGCTACCCCACGGTGTGGGGCACCCCCGCCCTGCGCGACGCGATCACCGGCTGGGCGCGGACCCGGCTCGGCGCGAGCGCCGCCGGGCACCGCAACGTCCTGCCGGTCGTCGGCTCCAAGGAACTGGTGGCCTGGCTGCCCACCCAGCTGGGCCTCGGCGCGGCCGACCAGGTGGCGTACCCCCGCCTCGCCTACCCGACGTACGAGGTCGGCGCGCGGCTGTGCGGCGCCGAACCGGTGGTCTACGACGACCCCACCACCGATCTCGACCCGGCCCGCGTGAAGCTGCTGTGGCTCAACTCCCCGTCCAACCCCACCGGCAAGGTCCTCCCCAAGGAGGAGCTCGTACGGATCGTGGCCTGGGCGCGCGAGCACGGGATCCTGATCTTCAGCGACGAGTGCTACCTGGAACTGGGCTGGGAGGCCGAGCCCGTCTCCGTCCTCCACGACGAGGTCTGCGGGGGCTCGTACGAGGGCATCGTCGCCGTCCACTCGCTCTCCAAGCGGTCCAACCTGGCCGGCTACCGGGCGGCCTTCGTCGCCGGTGACGCCGAGGTCCTGGGCGAACTGCTCCAGATCCGCAAGCACGGCGGCATGATGACCCCGGCCCCCGTGCAGGCGGCCACGGTCGCGGCCCTGGGCGACGACGCGCACGTGGAGGAGCAGCGGGTGCGCTACGCGGCCCGCCGCGCGGCGCTGCGCACCGCCCTGGAGGCCCACGGCTTCCGCGTCGAGCACAGCGAGGCCAGCCTGTACCTGTGGGTGACCCGGGACGAGCCCTGCTGGGACACGGTCGCCCACCTGGCCGGCCTGGGCATCCTCGTCGCACCGGGCGACTTCTACGGCGAGGCGGGCGCGCACTTCGTCCGTGTCGCCTTCACGGCCACGGACGAGCGCGTCGAGGCGGCGGTCAAGCGGCTGAGCTGATCCGGCGGGACCGCCGGACCCCTGCCGGCGGGCGGGTGAACGGCCCGAGGGGCCCGGGAGTTCGTGCTCCCGGGCCCCTCGGCGTTCCTGTGGCGGCGGCCGGCCCTAGCCGAGGCCGGGCAGCCCGCCCGGGAGCCCGCCCGGCAGACCGCCGGGAACCCCGCCGGGCAGTCCGCCACCCGCGAGCGGCAGCCCCGCCAGCAGGCTGCCCGCGGCGCCGGTCACCTCGTCGGCGGGCGCGGGGGCCGGGAGGGTGGAGGCGACGGGGGCGGCCTGGGTGGCGGTGTCGCCCGCGGCGGCGACCGTCGCGTCCGGCGCGGTGAGCGCGCCCAGCTGCGGCACGGACTCCAGGCCCGCGGCGCTGGCCGCGCCGGCCGCACCGACCACGGGCGCTGCCCCGGCTGCGACGAGCAGCGCGGCACGGGCGATCCGGAGGGTCAGGGGGAGGGACATGTTGCTCCTAAGCGGTAGCGGCTGAGTACGCCGTGACAACCGCTCGCAGGGGGGCGCGAGTTGCGGAGCCGGTGGGTAAAGGATCAGTAACGGATCGTTTAATCGGCTTCCGGTCCGACCGCCCGGAACACGCGCCGACCTGCGGTTGTGATCCCGCCGGGACCCCCGTGTCCGCCGTACGGGTCACCCCCGAACGGGGGATCGGCCGTACGCCCGTCCAGCCGGACATCCCGGGACATCAGCCGCGCACGAAGATCCGTACCCGGCCCGGACCCGCGGCGGCCGGATCCCCGGCGCCGTTCCCCGAGGCCGCCGCGCCCTGCTCGCGCCAGCGGTCGCCGTCCTTGCCCGCGACCCAGGACTTCCCGTCGTACGAGACCCGCGTGATCCCCAGCTCGCGGGAGCAGGCCACCGCCCACTGCGCGAGCACCCGGCCGGTCCGGACCGCCGGATCCCCGCCGCCGGGCTTCGCCACCAGGCTCACTTCGGACCCGGCGCCCTCCCCGGACGGGGTGCCCGCGGGCGGCAGCGCGTACAGGGGGTTCTTGCCGAGCAGCCGGGCCAGGTCCGCCCGGACCTTCGCCGGATCGCCGGCCCGTACGGGCGCGGGCCCGGTACAGGTCAGGTGGCCGGCGCCGGTGAAGGCCGCGGTCAGCACCGTGGCGTCCGGCTCGTGCTTGGCGTAGGCCTGCGGGAATCCGCTCAGCTGCACCTTCTGCGCCGCCACCGTCAGCGGGAGCCGCGAGTACCCCTTGATGTCGGCCAGCCGGTCGTAGAAGATCCCGGCCGAGTACACCGGGTCCATGATCTGGTCCGGCGTGCCCCAGCCCTGCGAGGGCCGCTGCTGGAACAGGCCCAGCGAATCGCGGTCGCCGTGGTCGAGGTTGCGCAGGGCGGACTCCTGCATCGCGGTCGCCAGCGCGATCGTCACCGCCCGGTCGGGCATCCCCTTGGACACCCCGACGGCGGCTATCGTCGCCGCGTTCGCCGCCTGCTCGGGGGACATCTCGCCGAACTGGCCGGAGGCCTTCGCGCCACCCTTCCCGTCGGCCGAAGCCGTGCAGTAGGGGACACCGGCGTTGTCGTTCGACGCGCGCTGCACCACGAAGTACCCGGCCACCGCCACCAGCACCAGGAACCCCGCGGCCCAGCGGAGCGGGCGGCGGCGGCGAGGGCGGGAATGATCGGTCTGCGGCACGCCGCCCACCGTACTTGAGCCATGTGACGCGTCCATCGGCCGGACGGACAAGGCTCTGCCGCAGTCCGGGGCGTTAGGGTCAGCTCCATGTCCGAATCCGAGCTGGACCTCACCCTGGACGCCGCCGAGCTGACCGCCCGGCTCGTCGACATCCCTTCCGTGAGCGGCGACGAGAAGGTACTCGCCGACCTCGTGGAACACGCCTTGCGCGGCCTGCCGCACCTGACCGTGGACCGCTTCGGCAACAACGTGGTCGCGCGCACCCACCTGGGCCGCGCCGAACGCGTCGTACTCGCCGGGCACCTCGACACCGTGCCGATCGCCGACAACGTGCCCTCCCGCCTCGACGAGAACGACGTCCTGTGGGGATGCGGCACCACCGACATGAAGTCGGGCGTGGCCGTGCAGCTGCGCATCGCCGCCACGGTCCCGGAGCCGAACCGCGACCTCACCTTCGTCTTCTACGACCAGGAAGAGGTCGCCGCCGACCTCAACGGCCTCGGCAAGGTCGCCGAAGCCCACCCCGACTGGCTGACCGGCGATTTCGCCGTCCTCCTCGAACCCTCCAACGCCGAGGTCGAGGGCGGCTGCCAGGGGACCCTGCGCGTCCTGCTCCGCACGTCCGGCGAGCGCGCCCACTCCGCGCGCAGCTGGATGGGCTCCAACGCCATCCACGCGGCGAGCCCGATCCTGGCCACGCTGGCGGCGTACGAGCCCCGCAAGCCCGTGATCGACGGCCTGGAGTACCACGAGGGCCTCAACGCGGTCCGCATCGACGGCGGCGTCGCCAACAACGTCATCCCCCACGCGTGCACGGTGACGGTCAACTTCCGCTTCGCCCCCGACCGCAGCACGGACGAGGCGATCGCCCACGTCCGCGAGGTCTTCGCGGACTGCGACATCGACGAGTTCGTGATCGACGACCTCTCTCCCGGCGCCCTCCCCGGCCTCTCCCACCCCGCAGCCGCGGCCTTCATGGAGGCGGTGGGCGGACACGCCATGCCGAAGTTCGGCTGGACGGACGTCTCCCGCTTCAGCGCCCTGGGCGTCCCGGCCGTCAACTACGGCCCGGGGGACGCCCTGCTGGCCCACAAGGCCGACGAGCGCGTGGAGACGAAGGCGATCCTGCACTGCGAGGAACGACTCCGCGCCTGGCTGACCTCCTGAATTCCGCTTCTCGTCACCTTTGTGCGCCTAACCTGATCCAACGATCAGCAGGAGGGAGCACATCATGGGCAACCCTGAAGGGTCCGCTCGTCGTCGGCCCGAGGAGCAGCAGCTCGGGCCGGTGCTGAGGAGGCGGGGCCAGGTGCAGGCCGGCAGTACGACGGACCAGCGGCTGCTGGATACGGCCGGGCCCTCCGAGTGGGTGCACACCGATCCGTGGCGGGTCCTGCGCATCCAGTCGGAGTTCATCGAGGGCTTCGGCACCCTGGCGGAGCTGCCGCCGGCGATCAGCGTGTTCGGCTCCGCCCGGACGCCGGCGGGCTCGCCGGAGTACGAGGCGGGCGTGCGGATCGGCGGCGCGCTCGTGGAGGCCGGGTTCGCGGTGATCACGGGCGGCGGTCCGGGCGCGATGGAGGCCGCCAACAAGGGCGCCCGCGAGGCGAACGGCCTCTCGGTCGGCCTGGGCATCGAGCTGCCCTTCGAGCAGGGGCTCAACGAGCACGTCGACCTCGGGCTGAACTTCCGCTACTTCTTCGTCCGCAAGACGATGTTCGTGAAGTACAGCCAGGGCTTCGTGGTCCTGCCGGGCGGCCTCGGCACGCTGGACGAGATGTTCGAGGCCCTGACCCTGGTCCAGACGCAGAAGATCACCCGCTTCCCGATCGTGCTGTTCGGCACGGCGTACTGGAGCGGGCTCATCGACTGGCTGAAGAACACGGTCATCGCCCAGGGCAAGGCCTCGGAGAAGGACCTCTACCTCTTCCACGTCACGGACGACGTGGACGAGGCCATCGCGCTCGTGACGAAGGAAGTCGGGATCTAGGGCCCCGGCGCTACGCCAGCCCCCGGCGGGCGACCGCCGGGGGCCGGTGGCCCTGGATCGAGCGGACCATGTCGAGGATCTGCCGGGTCTCCGCGACCTCGTGGACGCGGTAGACCTGGGCGCCCAGCCAGGCCGAGACGGCCGTCGTGGCCAGGGTGCCCAGGAGGCGTTCCTTCACCGGCTTGTCGAGGGTCTCGCCGACGAAGTCCTTGTTGGACAGGGAGACCAGGACCGGCCAGCCCGTCTCCGTCATCTCCGCGAGGCGGCGGGTCGCCTCCAGCGAGTGCCGGGTGTTCTTCCCGAAGTCGTGACCCGGGTCGATCATGATCGACTCGCGCGGTACGCCCAGCGCCGCCGCGCGCTCGGCCAGCCCGACCGTGACGCGCAGGATGTCCGCCATCACGTCCTCGTACTCCGTCCGGTGCGGCCGGGTCCGCGGTTCGGCCCCGCCCGCGTGCGTGCAGACGATGCCCGCTCCGTAGCGCGCGGCGACCTCCGCGAGCTTCGGGTCGACCCCGCCCCACGCGTCGTTCAGCACGTCCGCCCCGGCCTCGCAGACCGCCTCGCCGACCTCGTGGCGCCAGGTGTCCACGCTGATCACCACGTCGGGGTGGCGGCGGCGGACCTCGGCGACGAAGCCCACCGTGCGCCGGGCCTCCTCGGCCGCGTCCACGTGCTCGCCGGGACCGGCCTTCACCCCGCCGATGTCGATGATCGCCGCGCCCTCGGCCACCGCCTGCTCGACCCGGTCCAGGGCCGGCTCGTCGCGGAAGGTCGCTCCCTGGTCGTAGAAGGAGTCAGGGGTCCGGTTCACGATGGCCATGATCACCGGCTCGTGCTCGTCGAACTCGCGCCTGCCCAGTCGCAGCATCCCGCTCTTTCCTCCTTCGGCGACCCTCGCGCCTCGCCTGCGACCTTAACCTGGTGGCCGGAGTCTCTCAGGGGAGTTGATCGTGTTCGCGTTCTTGCTCATCGCGCTGGTCGTGGTCGTCGCGGGAGTCACCCTCGCGGTGGCCGGCGGGGGGTCCGAGGCCGTGCTGCCGGATGCCGAGCCCGACCGGCTGTCCGACGCCCTGCCGGAGAACCGGCCCGTCGTCCGGGCGGACATCGACGAGCTGCGCCTGCCCGTGGCCCCGCGCGGCTACCGGATGTCCGACGTGGACGACGTACTGGAGCGGCTGGCGGCGGAGCTGGCGGAGCGTGACGCGCGCATCGCCGAGCTCACCGCGGCGGCGGGGCCGGCGGTGGCGGCCGGGTCCGCGGTGGCGGCCGGGTCCGCCGATGCCTCCGTGGACCTGACCAAGGGCGCCGAGCAGTGAGCGGCGTGCTCGCCGGTCCGGACGGGGGCCTGCGGTGCCCCTGGGGGCTGGCCACCGAGGACTACGTCGTGTACCACGACACCGAGTGGGGCCGTCCGGTCCACGGGGACGACGCGCTGTACGAGCGGCTGTGCCTGGAGGCCTTCCAGTCGGGGCTGTCCTGGCTGACGATCCTGCGCCGGCGGGAGGGGTTCCGGGCGGCCTTCGCGGGCTTCGAGATCGCCAAGGTGGCGGAGTTCGGGGCGGCGGACGCGGAGCGGCTCCTCGCGGACGAGGGAATCATCCGGAACCGGGCCAAGATCGAGGCGACGCTCGCCAACGCGAAGACCCTGGCCGGGTGGGAGGCGGGTGAACTGGACGCCCTGATCTGGTCCCACGCCCCCGCGCCGGGGCGGGCCCCGAAGAGCACCACCGAGATCCCGGCGGTGACCCCGGAGTCCACGGCCCTGGCCAAGGCCCTGAAGAAGGCGGGCATCCGCTTCGTGGGCCCCACGACGGCCTACGCCCTCATGCAAGCCTGCGGCCTGGTCAACGACCACTTGTCCCACTGCGTCTCCCGCACCCTGCCCTGACCCGGCCCAGCCGGCCCTGACCCGGCCCGGCCCGGGCCCGGCCTGGCTGGGCGGCCCTGCGGGGCGGAGTTCCCCTACCCACCCTTCCGCCGTTCCCCGGGCGCTGCCCGGACCCGTTCCCGGGGGCTTCGGAATTCTATATTCCGTCTGGGAGTCCGGAGGGACCCGAATTCCGCCCGTATGCCGCGGGGTCCGTCTCGCGGAAGCGGAAGCGGAGGC
>NZ_JBSFDF010000059.1:0-44275 GCF_053593795.1 Streptomyces sp. NPDC002104
AACTCGTCGCCGCCGTCATCAACTCCCGCACCACGAACGTCGAGGAGTTCGAGCGGGCCCTCGACGGCCTGGTCCGGCACGCGCACCGGGACCGCGCCGCCCTCGCCGAAGCCCTGCGCCCGGCGCTCGCCGACCAGTGGTGGCTCGACCCCGCCCGCTCCCGCTGGTACACCGGCGACCTGGAGGGACTGGCGCACGTCGCCGCCGCCGTCCTCGGCGCGCGCCCCACGGGGGTGGCACCGGAGCCGCTCGCGACCTGGCGCAGCGACTGCCACCACACGGCGTTCGCCGTCGCCCGCCACGCACGCCTGGCCGAAGCCGCCCGGCACGTCACGACCCGGCCGCTGCCCTTCCTGCTCTCCACCCCCACCGGGCGGACCGGCACCCTGGACCCCCGGGTGCTCGTCGAGCGCCTCACCGCGTACGGACGCCTCGGCGAGCGGCCCGCCCCGGTGGACTTCGGCCAGGCCCTGCTGCGGGTCCGCCGTGACGCCGCCGTCGTTCCCGCCGCGACCGCCCTCGGCACGCCCGAGGGGGACCGGCTGGCCGCCTGGCTCGGCGAGGCCGGAGAGGCCGCGGCCATCACCCGCCGCACCGCGGCGGCCGTGCCGTACGCCTACGGGGAGACCCCGGCGCACCTCGTACTCGACACGGCGGAACGCACCACCGTGCTACGGGAGTTCCCGGACACCTTCCACGAACTGGCGCAGGCCCGCGAGGCCACCGGCCGCTGCTGGGACGGAGGCGACGAGGCCCTGCTGATCGCGGCCCTGCCCGAGGACCGGGAAACACTGGCCGCGTGGTGGCTCCCCGAGATCACGGCCTGCGCCGTCCAGGAAGGACGCGGCGGCCTCGCCGCCCTCCCCGGGCTCGCGGCGGCCGGCGGACCCGCCGGTCCGGCCCTGCACCTGGCCGTGGCCACCGGCCTGGGCACCCGCCACCCCGAGGACCGGCTGCGGGCCGTGGACGCACTGCTGACCCTCGCGGCCCGCGAGGAACTGGACGCGGGGCGACTGGGCAGTGACCTCGCCGAGCTCCTCGAGCTGGGCACCGTCAAACCCAACCGGCTCGCCGACTCGCTGCGCACCGCCGCCGCGACCGGCGCCTGCGCGACCACCTGGGCCGTCCTGGCCGCCGTGCTCCCCGCGCTGCTCACCGGCACGGCCGACCCCAGGGGCGCCGGAGACCTCCTCGCGACGGCCGCCGACTGCGTGGAGCAGTCGGGAGCGGCGACCCCCGAACCCGAGGGTCTGGCCGCCGTCGCGGCCCGCGCCGGCCGCTCCCGCCTGGTCACCCAGGCCGGCCGCCTCCGCGACGCGCTGCGCCGCAACACACGCGGGTAGCGGCGGCCCCGCCGCGTACGGGCCGCATCCGTGCGGGCCCCTTCGGGAGAAGACGGGGATACGGGCGAACAGCGCCGGCCTTCCCGGCCGGCGCAACGCCGGTCGTCCCACCCGCCTCGACCGTCGAGATCGTCACCCGTAGAAAGGGACCGACGGATCGATGGACCCCCGGAGCGTCATGTCTGCCTCATCACGGTTCACCCGGTGGCTGGTTCCAGCCGTCCTGCTCGTCGCGTGGCTGCTCGTCGGAGGCGGGCTGGGCCCGTACGCGGGGAAGCTCGGCGAGGTGGCCACCAACGACCAGACCGCCTTCCTGCCCCGCAGCGCCGAGTCCACCCGGGTCGTCGAGGCGCAGAAGGCCTTCCGGCAGGACGAGAGCCTGCCGCTGATCGTCGTCTGGACGGCGAAGACGGCCGGCGCGACGCTGGGTCCCGAGCAACAGGCGGCCGCCACCGAGGTCTTGGCCGCACTGGGCGGCGCCGGCCGGCAGGCCGGCCCCCCTCCCTCCGGCGCCGTCCTCTCCGCCGACGGCCGGGCGCTGCAAGGCGTCGTACAGCTCGCACCCGATCTCGGGGAGGAGCTGCCCCGCACCCTGGAGGACATCGCGGCGGCCGCGGCCAAGGTCCCGGGAACCGTTGCCCAGCTCGCCGGCCCCGCGGCGAGCCAGGCCGATCTCTCCGATGCCTTCGCCGGGATCGACGGACTCCTGCTCGCCGTTGCCCTCGGCGCCGTCCTGCTGATCCTCCTGCTGGTCTACCGCAGCCTGCTGCTCCCCCTGGTGATCATCGTCGGGGCCGTGTTCGCCCTGGGACTCGCCTGCGCGATCGTCTACGTACTGGCCGACCGGGGCATCGTCCGCGTCGACGGACAGGTGCAGGGCATCCTGTCGATCCTCGTGATCGGCGCGGCCACCGACTACGCGCTCCTCCTCACGGCACGCTTCCGCGAGGAGCTCCAGGCCCGGTCGGACCGCTTCGCCGCGGTACGGGCGGCCCTGCGCCGGTCGGCCGGCCCCATCACGGCGAGCGCGGGCACCGTCGCGCTCGGACTGCTCGCCCTGCTGCTGAGCGACCTCACCAACAACCGGGCCCTCGGCCCGGTGGGCGCGATCGGCATCGTGTGCGCGGTGCTGAGCACCCTGACGTTCCTGCCCGCCGTCCTCGTCCTGCTCGGCCGCGCCGCCTACTGGCCGGCCCGGATCGGCCACACCGCCGAGGACGGCGCCGGCCACGGAATCTGGAGGAACGTGGCGGCCGTGGTCGACCGTGCCCCGCGCAAGGTCTGGGCCCTCAGCCTCGCCGCCCTCCTCGCCTGCGCCGCCTTCGCCCCCACGCTCAACGCCAAGGGCGTGCCGCTGGACGAGATCTTCGTCCACGACGCCCCGTCGGTGGCCGCCCAGCGGACCCTGAGCGCGCACTTCCCCGGGGGAGCGGGCGACCCGGCCGTGGTGATCGCCGACGCCGGCCGGCTCGACGAGGTCACGCGGGCGGCCGAACGTACCGCGGGCGTCGCCGCCGTCACCCCCTTCACCGCACCGGGCCGGCCGGGCGGCGCGGCACTCGTGGCGGACGGAAGGGTCCGGCTCGACGCCACGCTGGCAGCACCCCCGGACAGCGGGGCGGCGCAGCAGACCCTCGTACGGCTGCGCCAGGCGGTGCACGCCGTACCGGGCGCGGACGCGATCGTCGGCGGCCGCAGCGCGCAGCAGTACGACACGCAGCGCACGGCCGAGCGGGACCGCATGCTCATCATCCCCGTCGTCCTGGTGATCATCCTGATCATCCTCATCGGGCTGCTGCGCTCGGTGCTGATGCCCGTCCTCCTCGTGGCCACCGTCGCCCTCAGCTTCGTCGCGACCTTGGGCGTCTCCGCGATCGTGTTCCAGCAGCTCCTCGGGTTCAGCGGAACCGATTCCTCCGTACCGCTCTACGGCTTCGTCTTCCTCGTGGCCCTCGGGGTCGACTACAACATCTTCCTGATGACCCGCGTCCGCGAGGAATCCCTCCTCCACGGCACCCGCCAGGGAGTACTGCGCGGGCTGGTGGCCACCGGCGGCGTGATCACCTCCGCGGGGGTCGTCCTGGCCGCCACCTTCGCGGCGCTCGGCGTCATCCCGCTGGCGTTCATGCTCCAGATCGCCTTCATCGTCGCCTTCGGGGTACTGCTGGACACGCTCCTCGTACGGTCCCTCCTGGTACCGGCCCTCGTCCGGGACATCGGCCCGGCCGCATGGTGGCCCGGCAGGCTCAGCCGCACCCCCGACGGGGACGCCCGGACCGGGCCGAAGCGTTGAACCGGGCTCCGGGCGGGCAGGACACCACCATGGACACGTCCTCCGCCGCGGACCGGAGCCTGCGGGGCCGGCTCGGCTCGGCGCTGTTCAGCCGCGTCGCGGGACCGGCCGGCCCCGCCAACCGCGCACGGATCCACACGGCACCCGGTCCCCGCTGGTTCGGCCCCGACCGCCCCATCCGGACGGTCCACGGCGACGCCTCCATGTTCATCGGCGGTCTCGCCGCCCTCCTGCTCCAGTCCCTGCACCCGTTCGCCATGAGCGCCGTCGCCGCGCACTCCGGCTTCCGCGGCGACCCCTGGGGCAGGCTCCAGCGCACCAGCACCTTCCTCGCGGTCACCACCTACGGCACGGCTCAGGACGCACAGCTCGCCGTCGACAGGGTCCGGGCGGTCCACGCACGGGTGGCCGGAACCACGACGGCGGGCGAGCCCTACCGGGCGGCCGATCCCCACCTGCTGGGCTGGGTGCACGCCGCGGAGGTCGACAGCTTCCTCCGCGCCCACGAGCGCTTCGGCGCGCACCCCTTGGACGCGGCCGGCTACGACGCCTACGTCGAGGACACCGCGAGGGTGGCAACGGCTCTCGGCGTGCTGGACCCGCCCCGCGACCGGTCCGAGCTGCTCGCCCTTCTGGCCCGCTACCGGCCGGAGTTGCGGGCCACCCCCGAGGCGCTCGACGCCGCCCGCTTCATCCTGCGCGACCCGCCGCTGCCCTGGCCGGCCCGGGCCCCGTACGCGCTGCTCGCCGCGAACGCGATCTCCCTGCTGCCCCCGTGGGCACCGGGCATGCTCGGCCTGCACCCGGCGAGCGCCCCGGTGGACACCTGCGTACGCCTGTCCGGGCAGGCCCTGACACGGGCGATCCGGTGGGCGATGAGCCCACCGCCCCCGCCCCCGCTGCCGGCACCGGGCGGGGGCCAAGAGCCCCCGCGGTGAGCTCCGGGGCGGCGGATAGTGTGCGGGCATGACGATCACGGGGAAGCGGCGGGTCCTGTACCGGCAGGGCAGCGGGTTCTGGCGGATGACGGCGAAGTGGGCCCTCTTCTTCGGGGCCCTGTCCCTGCTCGACGGCGCGCTGCTGCGCTCGTGGGGCGACGCCCTGGTCTGGCCGGTCATCGGAATCCTGCTGTGGGCGCCGTTCGGGGTCGGGGTCGTCTGGTATCCGAAGAAGGACCAGCGCGTCGAGCTGACGGCGCGTGAACTACGGGTGCGGCGCAAGCGGTTGCCGATGGAGAAGGTGAACCTGCTGCACGTGGCGCGGTTGTGGCTGGAGGGGCGATCGACCGCGGACGCCGAACCGGTGCCGGAGTGGACCCGGTCCGAGCGGCTGGTGTGGGTGCCGCTGCGGGACGGCCGGGCGTTCGGCGTCGAGTTCCGCGACCCGGCCGCGTTCGCCAAGGTGTTCGGCGCCTTCGCGGTCGACGCGTGCGGCGGGCCGGACATCGTCCGTGCGAGGGCCGCCGCGGAGACCTACCCGGATCCGCGCCCGACGCGCCCCCGGCGTTCCGCCGACCAAGCGGACTCCTGGCCGGACGTCCTGGACGTCTTCGGCTGAGCGTTCCGCCCCCGAGCGGCGGAGCCGGTCCCGCCCCGCTACCGGGCCCGGCCGGGGGGCGGAGGGGTGCGTGGCCGCAGGCGCTCTCCCTGCGGCCCGAACATGATCAGGTACTCGACCGGTCCGCCGGGACCGGCGTTCGCGACTCCGTGGGCGGTGCGGGTGTCGAACTCGGCGACGTCCCCGGCGCTCAGGACGAGGTCCTGGTCTCCGAGCGCCAGCCACAGCCGCCCGTACAGGACGCACAGCCACTCGTACCCGTCGTGGGAGACCTGCCGCGGCCGCGCCGGCGGTGCGCCGACGGCGGGCAGGACGTGCTTGTGGGCGTGCAGGCCCCCCACGTACCGGGTCAGCGGCAGCACGGCCTTGCCGTCGTCGCCGGGCCGCTGGGGTACGGGCGTGCGCGGTCCGGCCGCGGCGCCGGGCGGCGCGCCGGCGGCCGCGGTGCCGGCCAGCTCGTCCAGGGAGACGCGGTAGGCCTTCGCGAGCTGCAGCAGCACCTCCAGCGACGGCTTGCGCCGGCCGGTCTCGATCCGCGAGAGCGTGCTCGGCGAGATGCCGGTCGCACGGCCGACGCCGGTGAGCGTGACGCCGCGCCGTTCGCGCGCCGCCCGCAGCCGGGGGCCCATGGCGGCCAGTACGGCGGCCGGATCGTGGTCCGTCACCGTCTCACCGTGGTCCGTCATTGCCTCCCCGCTCCTTCGTCCGGCCGTCGCGCCTCCACGCCTCTGTCCTGGGAGTTTGCCAGATTGGCAACGCTGCTCGCGCCGGGAGTCCGCCCCGCCGCATGATCGGTGGGCAGACCGAGGCCGCCAGTGAACCCCCGCCCGTGAACCGCCGCCCGCGAACCGAGGAGAATCCATGCACCAGCCTGTGCCGAGCGACGGCCCGCGCCACCGCACCATCGAGGCACCCGCGGGGCGCCTGCACCTGGTCGAGCAGGGCACGGGTCCGCTGGTCCTGCTCGTGCACGGCTTCCCCGAGTCCTGGTACTCCTGGCGCCGCCAGCTCCCGGCCATCGCGGCCGCGGGGTACCGGGCCGTGGCGCTGGACGTACGCGGCTACGGCCGCTCCTCGAAGCCGGCCGCCCCGGCCGCCTACCGGATGCTCGACCTGGTGGAGGACAACGTCGCCCTGGTGCGCGCGCTGGGCGAGGAGCAGGCCGTGGTGGTCGGTCACGACTGGGGCGCCACCATCGCGGCGACCTCCGCGCTCCTCCACCCCGGGGTGTTCCGCGCCGTCGGACTGCTGAGCGTCCCCTACGCGCCGCCCGGAGGCCCCCGCCCCACCGAGGTCTTCGCGCGGATGGGCGGCGACGAGGAGTTCTACGTCTCGTACTTCCAGGAGCCCGGCCGCGCCGAAGCGGAGGTGGAGCCCGACGTCCGGGGCTGGCTCGCGGGCTTCTACGCCGCCCTCTCCGCCGACACGATGCCCGCCCGGGGCGAGCCCGACCCGCACTTCGTGGTGCGCCCCGGCGGCCGGCTGCGCGACCGCTTCCCCCGCGGCAGGCTGCCCGCCTGGCTGACGGAGGACGATCTCGACGTGTACGCGGGGGAGTTCGAGCGCACCGGCATGACCGGGGCCCTCAACCGCTACCGCTCGATGGACCGCGACTGGGAGGACCTCGCCCCGTACGCAGGCGCCCCGATCCAGCAGCCTTCGCTGTTCATCGGCGGCTCCTCGGACGCCTCCACGACCTGGATGGCGGGCGCCATCGACGCCCACACCACCACCCTCCCCGGCCTGTCCTCCACCCACATCCTCGAGGGCTGCGGGCACTGGATCCAGCAGGAGCGTCCCGACGAGGTCAACCGCCTGCTGCTCGCCTGGCTCGCCTCCCTGGAGGGCTGAACCGCCGGGCGGGCCGGCCCGCACGCGGTCCGCGCGGAACCGGCGCCGCGGCGTCGGTGCGGCCCTGGTGCGTGGGCCGGTGGCCGGGCAGGTACTTTGCTCGGATGAGTCTTCTTGATGATGTGGCCGAGCGCGACAACTGGCTGTGCTGGGTGTGTGACGAGCCGGTCGACCCCGACGAGTCGGTGAACGACCCGCGGGGGCCCAGTGTCGACAGCCGGACCGCCGACCGGAAGGCCAAGGTCGCCGAGCGGCTCGCGCACCGCGGGTGCAACACCCGCAAGGGTGCGGTCAAGGTGGTCATCGCCTGGCCGGAGCGCCTGTACGTGGTCGAACCCGCGCCGCTGATCACGGTGGCCGAGCGGCTGGAGCGCAAGGGCGGCCGCGAGATGGTGGGGCGCTGTCCCACCAAGAAGGACGCCCAGGAGGCGGCGGACTGGCTGGTGGACCGCTTCTCCCGACTCGTGCCGGGCCTCCCGGTGAGCGCCGACATCCAGGCCGGCGGCGGCCAGTTCCTCGTCATTCTGTCCACCGGCCGCCGCTGACCAAAGGCGGGCGGCCTCCGAGGGGAGCGGACCGGAGCGGACCGGAGCGGAGCGGACCGGCGCCGAGCCGGCTCCCGGGAGGGATGGATCATGGCTGACGGGCCGGACTGGGAACAGCGGAACCGGGCCGCGTACGGGACGGTGGCGTGGCGGCGGGCCGTTCTGACCTGCGGCGCGCTCGTGGTGTGGCACACGGGCTACGACAACCGGACCGCGCCGGGCCGGCCCGGACCGCGCCCCGGCCGCCCGGACGCACCCGACGGGGCGCAGTTCACCTCGCGGTGGATGCCCGTCGTCGCGCTGCTGGCCCTCGCGGCCTGCCGGGCCGCCCGCGAGGCGGACGTCCTGGTCGACGACGTGGAGCTGCCCGGGCTGGTCGACTGGGTCGACGGCGCGTACACCGGGCGCCTGCACCAGGGACCCCTGGAGACCGGTGAGGGCCGGGGACGCACCGCGCAGGGGTGGCTGGACCTGATCGGGGACGAGCAGCGCCGGCGCCGGGCCCGCCAGGTCCTCGACGACCACGTCAGGGCCGACGGAACCGAGGAGGCAGAGCCTGCGGACAGCCGCGGCGGTCCGGTCGCGGCGCCGGCTCCGGTGCCGGGTCCGGTGCCAGGTCCGGTTCCGCTGACGATCGGGGACCGGGCCCGCGCGGTCCGGGCCGCGGGGATCGCGGATCTCGCACCGGAATGGGCCGGGGACGTGGCCCGTGCCCGCGCGCGGATCGACCGGCTCGCGGCCGCCCTGAGCGGCGGCCTCTGGCGGCCCGCCCGCCACCACCGGGCGTTCGCCGGGATCCTGCACGGCACGCTGATCGCCGCCCCCGACTACCCGGCCGTTCCCGAAACGCTGCCCGGCCCGCTCTGGGTGCAGCGGGTGCTGAGGATGCCGCACATCACTGCCACCGTCCGCACCCTCACCGACCTGCCCGAGTTCGCGGTGTTCGGCCCGAGGGGGGACGCCGGTGACCCACTCGGCCGCGCGGTCGATGCCCTCGCGCACCACGCGGTGCACTCCCTGGCGAAGCCGGCCGCCGACCTCGAGCAACTCTGGGCGGCCCGCCCGGCGGACCAGCCGGTGGCCGTGTGGGAGCGGACACACCTTCCCGCACCGCTGCGCACCCAGGTCCTGGCCGTGGAGAACGTGACGCACGAGCTCTCCGCGCTCCTCTTCGACATCGCCCACCCCGACGCCGCGCAGTAGCGAGCGAGGGCGTCTTGCGGGTCCGGAGCCGGTCCGGGCGAACGCCCCACGGGCCGGACCGGCGGAGCATACGATTCCGGCACGAGCCGCGCCGTGGGGGAGAACCGTGGATCCATCGCACGTGCAGGACGCGCCCGCCCCCATCAGGGTGGCCGCGGTCGACGACCATCCCATCGTCCTGATCGGCCTGCGCGCCTCGCTGGCCGACACCACGCCCGACATCGCCCTGGTGGCGATCGCGGAGGACGTGGACGCCCTCCTCGCCCAGGAGGACGGGGCCACCGCATCGGTCGTCCTGCTCGACCTGCGGCTGCGCGACGCGAGCGACATCGGGGAGAACGTGCGCCGGTTACGGGCCACCGGCGCCCGCGTGCTCGCCTACACCACCGAGCAGCGGCCCGCCCTGATCCGCAGGGCGCTCGACGCGGGCGCGCTGGGGCTCGTCCTCAAGGAGGATCCGCAGACCAGGCTCGCCGAGGCCGTCCGCGCCGCGCACGCCGGGGAGGCGTACGTGTCCAGCAGGCTCGCCCACCAGATCGTCAGCGACCCGCGCGGGGGCATCCGGCTCTCCCCGCAACAGCACCGGGTGCTGGAGCTGATCGCGCGGGGCCTGCCGCACGGACAGATAGCGAAGCTCCTCCACATCACGGAGGACACCGTCCGCACGCACCGCAAGCGCGCCATCGAGGCCTACACGGACGCCGGTGACGGGCTCCTCGGCAAGAACAGCGAGATCGTCTGGCGGGCCGTCGCCGACGGCCACATCGACATCGGCCCGGAGCGGCCCGGTGCTCCCGGCCGATGACGAGCCGATGACCAGCCGATGATCGGGCCGAAGTCCGGGCCGAAGTCCGGGCCGGTGCCCGGGAGTTCCTACCGTGACGGGGTCGAAGCCGGGCTCTCCCGGTCCGTCGCCGCCGTCTCGGTCCTCTTCGCCCTCAACTGGGCGACGGTCCCCTTCTCGGGCGACCGGCCGCCGGCCGGCGTGACGGCGGTGGCGATCGCCTTCGTCGCGCTCAGCCTCCACCTCGTGGTCCGGGGCGTACGGGCCCGGCTGAACGGGACCGACGCCCTGGCGGCCCTGGCCGTCGCCGTGGTCGCGCACCCCGTCCTGGTCCTCGGCGGAGGCTCGCCGTACGTGGTGATCGGGCAGCGCTGCATGCTGACCGTGCCCGCCGTGCTCCTCGCCACCGGGTTCCTGCCCCGGGCCGCCGGACGATGGTCCTGGCTCGCCGCCCTCACCGCCCTCGCGGCCCAACTCGCCACCAGCTGGCCCGCGGACGGGCCGGCCGCGGCCGTGGAGGGCATCTGGCCGCCCCTGGCGACGGCGGTGGCCGGAGCGGTCCTCGCCCCGCTCATGCGCGGCGCCGGGGACGGCGCCGACCGGTCGCAGCGCCGGGCCGCGGCGGCCCGCGCCGAGGCCGCGCGGGCCGCCGCCCGGCGCGAAGCCCACCGGGACTTCCAGGGGATGCTCCACGACGAGGTCAGTGCCGCCCTGCGCGCCGTCGGCCAACCGGGCATCGCCGCCGACCGCGTGCGGGAGGCGGCGCGCGCCGCCGCGGCCGCCATCGCCGGCGCCCGGACCCCACCCGGCGAGGCGGACCGGGGCGGGGGCGGTGGCCGGGACGGGGACCGGGGCCGCACCGAACTGGCGGCCCTGGTGCGTTCCCTCGCGCCCCCGCAGGGGATCGCGGCGCGCATCATGGCCGGGGACGCCGTCGCCGTGCCCCACGAGGTGGCGGCGGCCACGATCGGCGCGGCCCGGGAGGCCCTGCGCAACGTGTCCGACCACGCCCGGGCCCGCACCGTACGGGTGGACCTGAAGGTCCGGGAGCAGGGCACGGGCTTCGCCCTGTGCGTCACCGACGACGGCACCGGCTTCGTCAGGGAGGAGCTGAGGGCGTCGTCCGTGGGGGTCCGCCGCTCGATGCTGCGGCGGATGGAGGGCGTGGGCGGGCGCGCCGAGGTGCGCAGCGCACCGGGACGCGGAACGACCGTACGCCTGGAGTGGCCGGCGCCCGCCGACGGTGCGCAACGGCACCCGGTGCGGGTCCCGGACGGATCAGGACGGACGGACGAAGCGGCAGCGGCGGCGGCGGGCGAGGCGGCAGCCGGGACGGCCCGCCACGTCCCGGTGAAGGTGGCGCGGATGAACGCCGCCATCGGCGACGTCCGGCGCCCGCTGGCCGCCGTGTGCCTGCCCTTCCTCCTGGTCATGGGCGTCATCGCGGTGATCCACACCCGGCACGTTCCCGGAGCGCTCTGGCTGACGGCCTGGTACGCGATCCTGGCCGCGATCACCGTGGCCCTGCTGCTGCGGGCCCGGAGCGGGATCGGCCCCGCCGCCTCCTGGGCGGCCTGTGCGTTCGCCGTCGGGGGAGCCCTCGGGAGCTTCCTCGTGCTGCCGTTGTCCGGACTCGCCGACTACACCTCCTGGCCGGTCGGCGCGGTGACGCCGCTGCTGACCCTGCTGGTGATCGTGCGGCCCGCGCGGGAGGCGTTGACGGCCATGGCGCTCGAACAGGCGGGCGTCGTCGCCCTCGTGCTCACCGGCCCGCCGGTCGCCCCCACCTTCGGCGCGGTGGTCTCCCTGACGCTCCCCGCCCTGTCCGCGCCGGCCCTCGGCGTGTTCATGGGCCTGGCGATCGGCCGTACGGTCGCACGCCTCGGCGCGGTGACCACCCGCGCCCACGCGGACCGCGCGGCGGCCCTCGCGGAACAGGCCGTACGCGACGCCCGCGAGGCCCTGCACCGCAGGCGTCTCGCCGACCTGGGGGAGGAGATCCTGCCCTTCCTCGACGCCATCGCCACCGGACGGCGCTCGCCACGGGAGCCCGCGGCCCGCGACACGGCCCGTCTCCTCGGCTACGCCGTCCGGGACGAGATCCACATCCCCGGTGTCCTCGACGGCCCGGCACGCGAGCTGTTGAGCGCGGCGCGCACCGCGGGCTGCGTCGTCACGATCCAGTCGGACGCCGACGACCCGCATCCGCCCGCCCTGCTGCGCCTGTTGCTGACCACCGCCCTGGGGACCGGGCCCACCCCCGAGGAACTGGTCCTCAGCGTGACGGCCTCGGCGGACACCGTCGACGCGGCGTTGGTGGTGCTGCCGGGGGACCGGCGGAGAGCCGGCGCCCTGCACGCGGCGGTCGCGGGGCTCAGCGCGGTCGTGGAGGACGCCGCGGAGTCCACCTGGGTCGAGGCCCGCGTCCGTACGGCCTGAACCGGAGCCGGAGCCGGAGCCGGGGGCGTGGACGGTGCCGGTGCCGGAGCTGTCCCCGGGGGCGGGGCGTTGTCGGGGCCTTGTCCCCACTCCCGGGGACAGCCAGGAAGGGGTCCGGGCCGGGAGCATCGAGGGGTGCCGAAAGGTCCGGGGAGGAGCCCCGGAGCCCGTACTCCGGCGCACCTCACGAGGGAGACACCGTGAAGAGGCTCGTCCACACGTTCCGCAAGGAACTGCAAGCGGCGTCGGGTCGGTCCGACGCCCTCACCCCGGCCGAACAGGAAGCGCTGCTGCGGGGGTACGACGCGGCCCTCGACGAGGAGCGCCCGCCCCGGCTGGTCCTCATCGGCGAGGCCGGCGTCGGCAAGTCGACCACCGTCAACGCCCTCTTCAACGCGGGCCAGCCGGTCGGACACACCCGGGCGACCACCGACCACGCCTACGCCATCCAGGTCGAGGAGGTCAGCGGGCGGCGCGGCATGCTGGAGGTCGTCGACATGCCGGGCATCGGTGACGACGTGGCCAATTACCGCCGCTACCTCGACCTCTACCTACGGGTCCTGCCGACGGCCGACGCGATCGTCTGGGTCCACCCGGCCGAGGACCGCAGTGTCCACCTCGTCCAGCAGGCGCTCATGGACCTCCTCGGCCAGAGCGCCCCGGACCTGTCCGAGCGCCTCGTGCTGGCCCTGAACAAGGCCGACGAGATCGATCCGCACGACTGGAACCCGAGCGCCAACCTCCCGTCCGCACGCCAGCTGGAGGCCCTGAGGGAGCGGGCCGCCGATTTCACCGAGAAGATCGTCCGGGTCCTGCCCGGCTGGCAGGGCGGCGCGGTGACCTACTCGGCGCGCCAGCACTACAACCTGACGGCGCTCTTCAAGGAGATGATGCGGGCGGTCCCGCAACAGCGGCGCTGGGTGCTGGAGCGGCGGATGGACCTCGCGGACTTCACCGCCAAGGTGGACCGGAAGCTCTTGAAGGCCGCCTCGGCAGCGCGCATGCTCGCCGAAACCCGGCCCCAGACCGCCGCCGAAGCCGCGCAGGCGGCACCGGCCGCCGCGGCAGGCACCGGGCCCCGTCACGCGGTCGCCTCCGCCTCCGCCCCCGCCCCCGCCCCCGCCCCCGCCCCCGTGCCCGCCTCCGCCCCCGTGCCCGTCCCGGTCCCCGGCGCCCGGCTCTCCGAGGCGTTCGCCGCGCTGCCGGAGGACAAGTGGCGTGAACTGTGCCAGGACCGGGCCCTGTTCCTGGAGTTCACCCGGCGCGTGGAGCAGGAGAGCGGCCGGTGAACACGGAACCGGCCGGCGCCGGGGTGGACGTCGACGAACTGCTCCAACGCGTCTGGACCGCCATGAGGGTGGACGAGGCGAACATGAGCGAGATCGTCCGGCTCTCGGACGTCTCCTTCCGCCTGTGGGTCGACAGCCTGGCCCAGCGACTCTCGGCGGCCCTGGGCCTCTCCCTGGCACGGGTCCACGCGTTCTTCGACGACGTCGGCTCGATCGCGCGGCGCGCGGGCCACACCTTCGCCGACGCCTACCAGGACGGGTACCGCAGGGCGCGCAAGGTGCCGCCGCCCGGCGGTCGGCCGCGAGGGGCACGCGCATGACGTGGGTGGAGTTCCCCTTCCCCGCCTGTCCGGCCTGCTCCCGCGCCTGGGGTGCGAGCAGGCACCGGGACTGCCCGGCCGGACACCGGGGCGGTGCGGCGCTGGACGTCGACCCGGACGCGGCGCGGGTGCGGTGCGCGGACTGCAGGGGGACCTGGAGCGTGTGGGAGACGCGGTTCCACTGCGCGTGCGGGCGCCGCTTCGAGGCGGCCGAGGTGGGGGCCGCCCTGCGGGAGATCATCCGGGTCGCCTCCCTGCTGGCCGAGATCCTGATCCAGCAGGGCCGCGACCTCGCCGAGATCCGCCGGGCGGGCGAGGCGTCCTTCCGCTCGTGGCTCGGACACCTCACCGACGCGCTGGCGGGCACGCTCGGAGCGGCGGCGGGACGCGTCGTGGGCAGCCTCGTGCGAACCCTCCTCTGAACCGTCCCGCGGCCCTGGCCCCGGACCCGGCCCCGGCCCATCGGGGGCCGGGGCCGGGTCCGCGGGCGTTCCGGGGGCAGGAGATCCAGCTCAGCAGGGCCGTGTCATGATGCGAACGTCAGTCGGGGAGCGGACCGCGTTCGACGACTGACAACCGACCATGGACGATTGACGACTGATCACGGGGGCTTGGGGATGGGCGCGGGCACGGAGCCGGACGGTTCTTCCAGATCCGACGAGGAGTGGGAACGGTTCCTGCGCGAATCGGTGGCCGGCGCCGTCGACGCTCCCAAAGAGCCGTCGGCGCGGGCCCGAGCCGTGACGCGGCGACTGCACTCGGAACCCGCGGACGGCGCGGCGGGCTGGCGCACCCATACGCCCGCGCGGCCCAAACGGCGTACGGGCTGGTACGTGGCGGGGTTTCTGCTCTCGCTCGTGCTGCTGGTTGTGGCCCTCGCGCCGGAGCGGGTCCTGGACCTGTTCGCCGGCGGGGGCTCCGGCTCCGCACCGCTGGCGGGCGAAACGGCCCGCCCGACGCAGGTACCCCCCGCATCGTCCGCCCAACGCCCGACCAGGGACGAGCCGTTCCGCGGGTCGCCGGCGGAGAACTGGGCGAGCGGAGCGGCCGGAATCACCGTGCCGCAGGCCGCCGTCGTGGGCCGGATGAGCGCCGCCGAGGTCGAGCAGGCCCTCGGCCGGAGCCGCGACTTCCTCGTCGCGGCCAACCTGGACCCCGCGGTGCTGCGGGGCGAGCGCCCCGAGAAGGCGATCGCACTCATCAACCCGCACCAGAAGGACGTCCAGGACGTTCTGGCCTCCGCCTTCGACAGCCCGAGCGAGAAGAACGACCCCCTCCTCCTCTTCAGCCGCTTCCGCCCCTCCCACGCCCAACTGGTCGGCGACGTCGTCAAGACCCGCGGCCGGCTCACCTATCAAGCGGGCGAGTACGGCGGGCTCCGGGTCACCGCGGACGTCACCTTCGTCTACCCGGTGACCCGCGCGGGCGGGGGCGGCGACGACGAGATCGAACGTACGATCGTGCGGCGCGAGCTGGTCCTGAGCTGGGACAACCCCGACAAGGTGCTCACCGTGCCCGGCACCTTCTCGGTCCTCTCGTACAAATACAACATGACCAACGCCGGCTGCGGCGCCCCCACGGGATACCTCACCCCGTCCTTCGGCACGGACCGCCGGACGACCGGTGAGGGCACGGAGATGGACCCCTACGACCGCAGCGGCCCCCTCGTGCGGGACGAGTCCCCGGTGGACGCATGCGGGAGGGCGACGCGGTCCTAGTCCGCGAAGTCCCGCCCGCCTCGCGGCGCCCGGCACGTGCTCCCGGCGCACCGGGCGGAACGCGAAGTGCCCCGCGGCGGCGTGAACTGGCGCGGATGCCCGTACAACCCCCGGGGCCGCTCGGCAGTCAAACCCCCTGCACAGACCGGATGTCAGGCGCGGGGAGACCAGTGAACAGCTTCAAGAGTCCTATGGCGGCCGTCGGTTCGGCAGCCGTACGAGGGGCGGAGGGTGCGAAGGGCCTCGCCGCCCCCGGCGGGCTCCGCACGGCGTCGCTCGCCGTTCTCCTGGCCACCGCCCTCACCGGCTGCGGTTTCCTGGGAGGCTCGGGCGCCTCGGCGAACGGGGCCATGTCGGCCGGCGGTCATGGGCGGTCCTTCACCGTGGCCGCGGCCGGCGACATCCTGATCCATCCCCAGCTGACCGAGCAGGCCGCCCGGGACGCGAAGTCCGCAGGCCGGTCCGGGTACGACTTCGACCGGATCATGGCGGGCGTGAAACCCGTCATCAGCAAGGCGGACCTCGGCATCTGCCACATGGAACCGGTCCTCGGAACACCGGGCGGCCCCTTCCAGAGCTACCCGGACTTCCTCGTCCCGCCCCAGATCGCCACCACGATCAAGAACGTCGGGTACGACACCTGCTCGACGGCCTCCAACCACTCCCTCGACCACGGCCCCGGGGGCGTGTACCGCACCCTCGACACCCTGGACAAGGCCGGCCTGAAGCACACCGGATCCGCCCGTAACCGGAAAGAGGCCGACACGCCGCTGATCATGGACGTCAAGGGCGTCAAAGTGGCGCAGTTGTCCTACGCCTTCGGGTTCAACGGCCGTGAAGTGCCCGAGGACAAGCCCTGGCTGGTCAACCAGAACGACTTCGACAAGATCGCCGCGGCCGAGAAGGCCGCCCGCAAGGCGGGCGCCGAGGTCGTGATCCTGTCGATCCACTGGGGCCGTGAGCACCAGCCCAACGCGAGCAAGCCCCAGCTCAAGCTCGGCCGCCAGCTCGCGGAGAAGACCGGGATCAACCTGGTCATCGGACACCACGCGCACGTGGTCCAGCCCTTCGAGAAGATCGGCGACACCTGGATCGCGTACGGCCTCGGCAACCAGCTCGCCCGCCACGACGTACCCACCGGGCTGACCGAAGAAGGCGTCATCGGATGGTTCGAGTTCGCCGAGAAGGGCGGCAAGTGGGACGTGCAGGCCCGGTTCGTGCCGACCTTCACCGACATCCCGCCGGACCCCGAGGCCACCGCGGACGGCGCCACCGCCGGGGGCGGGATCAAGCCCGTACGCGATCACCGCGTGGTCGACGTGGCCGAAGCACTCCGCGACGCCGGGAAACTGCTGCCCGAGCAGCGGTCCCGCTACCGCATGGCCTTCGAACGCACCGTGGGCACGGTCATGAACCGGGGCGCCGCGCAGGACGGCCTGCGCCCCCTGCAGGAACTCCCGCGCTGATCCCCGCCTGATTCCCGCCTGATCCCTGCCCGGTCCCTGCCCGGTCCCTACCCGGTCCGGCCCACGGCACCCCCATGTCATCAGCACCACGCCCGTGCACGGGCACGTACGTCGACATCCCAACGAACCACACCCCGGAGAGGAGCGCCCCCGTGGCCGCTTCCCGTACGAAGCGGCGGCGCAAAGCCCGCCGCAGAGCCGACATGTCCCTGCTCGGCGGCATACGCCCGCCGATCGCCGTACTGTTCGCCCTGCTGCTCCTCCTGGCCGGTCTCACCGCCCTGAGCCTGGGCAGTGTCCGGAAGGACCGGCTGCCCGAAGCCGTACTGACCTCCCAGCAGTACTTCGCGGAGGACGGCGCGATCGCCCTGCGCGCGTCACTGGACGAGAGCGTCACCGACCTCAACCGGACCGCCGCGCTCTTCTCGGCCGGCGAACCGGTCGCTCCCGACGCGGTCCTCGACAAGATCGGCGGGGCCTACCAGAAATGGCGCGGCACGGCGCTCGTGGAGATCACCACCGGCCGGCTGCTCGCCGCCCGCGGCGAGAACCTCCCGCTGCCCGCCATCGACCTCTCCACGCTCTCCAAGGAGGGCGGGCTCACACCCCGGATGATCCGCCTGGAGAACGGCGAGACCCGTCTACTGACGCTCGCCCTGCTCTCCTGGCCCGGCCGGCCGCAGCAACTCCTGGTCTCCTCCAGCAGCCTGCGCTTCCCGGGCATCAGCCTCGGCGACTTCCGGGCCATCGCGGTCGTGGACCCCGAAGGCCGCATCCTCAGCAGTGACGGCATCCCCGAACCGGAGCAGGTCCTCACCGACCTCCAGCGCGAGGACGTCAAACGGGACACCAAGCAGCTCAAGTCCTTCGCCCGATCGGCGGCGAAGAAGGCCAGGAGCCACCCGCTGACCACCAAGGAGCCGGGCTCCGGCGGGTTCCGCGGGGTGAGCGGCAGCCTGCTGGGCGGCGAGTTCGCGGGAGACCGCGCCGCCGCGGGCTACGCGACCCTCACCGGCCCCGAGGCCGGCGTCGGGACGACCGCGACCAGCCTCGGCCTCACCGTCGTCGCCATGGTCAACGTCGCGGAGGACACCCGGTCGGCGACCGGCGCCTTCGCCGGCCTCCTCGCGGCCGGCGCCCTGCTGCTCATCGGCGGCCTGGTGATCCTCCTGCTCGTCACCACCGTCCAGCGGCCGCTGCTCGTCCTCTTCCTGGAGAGCCGCCGGCTCACCCGAGGTGACCTGCACCGACCCGTACGGGTCCCGCGCAGCGGTGAGGGTGCCCGGATCGGCCTGGCGCTGGAGCGGCTGCGCCGTCAGCTGCTCGACCGGCCCGACCCGGGCCCGGACGGCATCGCCGCCGGCGGCAGGCTGCGCAAGACCGGTGTCCGCACCCTCGTCGCCCTGTCCCTGGTCCTGCTGCTCGGCTGGTGTCTGCCCCTCGGCCTGATGCTCAACCAGGCCGGGGAGGACGTCGTCGTGCCCCAGCAGGTCGTCAACGACCAGCGCGAGCGCACCGACACCATGAACGACCGGGTCCGCCGCGCGCTCAACGAAGGACACGCCGACCTGGTGTCGGTCGGCTCGCTGATGAACGACCGCACCAGCGAGCAGCACATGACCGTCGTGCTGGAGCGCACGCTGCGCGAACACCTGCGCTACCAGTCGCTGTACGTGGTCGACGCGAACGGCAAGGTACTGGCCAAGGCCGGTACGGAGCCCAAGGCGCCCGCCGGCAGGGCGACCGGCCGGGAACCGATCACCCTGGTGAGGGGTGGCAAGGAGCCGCTCCTCGTGGCGACCGCCGAGACCACCGGCCGCCGGGGTGCGGCGGTCGTCGGTGAATTCCGGGTCGACTTCCTCAACTCGCTGCTCAAGCGGCCCGGCCTGGGCCAGGTCCGGGTCGTCGACGCGGAACACCGGGTGATCGCCTCCAACAGCGGCTACCGGGCCTTCGAGAAGCTCGACGACGAGCGGCTCGGCGCGCTGGTCGACGGGGCCGCCCTCAAGGTGGGCATGGCTCCCCGCCCGGCCGGGGTCCTCTACCGCGACCACGGCTCGCAGACCATCGCCGCCGCGACCCCGTTCGTGGGCGGCGGCGCGGCCAAGAACATGAAGTGGACCGTGGTCAGCTGGCAGCCGGCCAAGGGCCTGGCCATCCCCGAGTACAGCCTGCAGAACCGCACGGTGCTCGCCGGCCTGCTCGGCCTCACGGCGGCCCTGGTCTGCCTGGGCTGGCTCCACATCGTGGTGGTGCAGGCGCTGCGTGAACTGGCGCAGCGGGCCGAAGCCCTGGCGGACGGCGACCGCCGTACCGTCCTGTACCCGCGCCACCACGACGAGGTCGGCGCCGTCACCCGCAGCCTGGAAGTCATCAGGCAGCAGCTCCAGGAGCTGCGCAAGCGGGACGCGACCGGCACCACCGGCCGGACCGGCCGGGGGACCCGGCTCGTTCCCTAGCGTCCGGCCCCGGGCGCCCCGTTCCACGCGGTCAGCTGGAAGAGCCGCGCGGTGTGCATGTAGGGCGCTAGCGCAGTGGTGGCGAGCTCCAGTCGCTCGAGGTCGGCGTAGAACGCCGGGTCGTACTTCCGCGCGTCGTCGGTGATGTAGTCGCAGAAGCCGCGGATGCCGTAGTGCCGTACGTCGAGACAGCCGAGGTGGTGGAGGAGAGGGGTGATCTCCTCGGCCGTGTGAAGCGTCAACGTCGCGTCGAACATCTCGGTCCGGAGACGATCGGTGCCGAGCGCGGCCAGCGCGGCGGCCGGGTCCATCGCGCGGACGGCGACGTTCAAGGCCGCCGAGTGCCGGTTGATGGCCATCACCGAGAACAGCCCGCCGCGCCTCAGCGGGGCGAGGGCCGTGGCGAGCGTGCCGGGCACGTCGTCCACGTACTGGAGGAGGTTGTGGCACAGGACCACGTCGAACTCCCCGTCGGCGAGGCCGGCGGGCAGGGCGGTCACGTCGGCCCGGACGCAGGTGAGCAGCTCCGTCAGACCGGCCGCCGAGGCCCGCTCGGTCGCGGCGGCGAGCATGGCCGGCGCATGGTCGACGATGGTGACGTGGTGCCCGCGGCCGGCGAGGCGCAGGGCGTCGCCGCCGTCGCCGCCGGCAAGGTCGAGTACGCGCAAGGGCCCGTCACCCAGGCCGCCGAGATGCCGGGCCAGGTTCACCTCGGCGATCGCGTACCGCAGGCGGCCCCAGGGTGCGTCCTGCCACTCCTGCCAGGTGGTCATCGCGGCGTCGAACTTCTCGGGAGGAGCTTCAGGCATGTGGGGACCTCTGGGGACCGGAGCGGGCGCGGACCGCGCCGGACGTACCGGGTGGACGGACGAGGGCGAAGGAGGGGAGGCTGGAGCGTGCGTCCGGCGTCACCAGCTCCGGCTCACGGTCGCCTTGCCGCCGGTCACCAGGCTGGCCGGTGGAACGTCGTCGGCCACGACGGCGCCGGCGGCGATCACGGCATCACGGCCGATGGTGACACCGGGGAGGATCGTGGCGCCGGCACCGATCCACACGTTCTCCGCCACGTCGATGGGCGCGCCGGTGAGGTACAGCCGCCGCTCCTCGGGATCGACCGGGTGGCCGCTGGTGATGAACGTGACCTTCGGGCCCACCATCACGCGCGGGCCGAGCCGGATGCCGGCGTAGTCCAGGAACGTGCAGTTCTGGTTGATGAACACGCGCTCGGAGAGTTCGAGACGCAGGCCGTGGTCCGTGTAGAAGGGCGGATAGATCGTGACCCTCGGTGGCAGGGGCCTGCCGAGGATCTGCTCGAACAGCCGCGCCTTGCCCGCTTCGTCCTCGAAGGGCAGGACGTTCAGGCGCGAGGTGAGTTCGGTGACCCGGAGGACCCGCTCGGCCATGGCCTGGAACTCGGGGCTGTGGATGCGCATCAGACGGTCGCTGGACATGCCGCGATCCTTCCCGATGGAGTGGCGACCGGCCAAACCGGTGGAACGGCCGGCCCGGGGGGAGCCGGGCCGGCCGTCGGTGTGCGGTGTGCGATGCGCGGACGCGCTACGAGGTGTACGCCTCCAGTTCCGACAGCTGGCCCGCGGGCCAGCCGGTGTTGCCGGTGAAGGTCAGGCGCAGGTGGCGTACGGCGGACGAGGGGAGCGTGACGGTGACCGTGTTGGACCCCTCGGTGAAGGTGTAGGCGGCGGAGGCCTTGAGCGTGGACCAGGCCGCGTTGTCGGTGGAACCGAGCACGGAGAGGGTCTGGCTGCGGGTGCCCCAGGCCGCGGGGAGCTTCAGTACCAGTCGGCCGACGGTCTGGGCGGAGCCGAGGTCGACGGTGAGCGACTGGGGGAAGGCGTTGTTGTTGCTCTCCCAGTAGCTGCCGGAGTTCCCGTCGGTGACGTTGGCGGCCACGTAGCCCTGGGTGTGGGTCGTGTCGGTCGCGCTCTTGCCCTGCGCGAGGTTCGTGCCGGCCGGCGGGGTGGTCGGCGGCGGGGTGGTGGGCGGCGTGGTCGGCGGCGTGGTCGGGGTGCCGTCGCCGGCTGCGTAGACCTCGAACTCGGAGATCTGTCCGGCCGCCCAGCCGGTGTTGCCGGTGACGTTCAGCCGTACGTAGCGGACGTCCGCTGCGTCGAGGGTGAGCGTCGCCGTGTTGCCGGAGGCGGGATTGAAGGTGACCCCGGCGGAGGCGCGCAGCGTGGACCAGGCGGAGTTGTCGGTGGAGCCGAGCACCGCGAGGGTCTCGGTCCGCGTGGCCCAGTCGGAGGAGGGCGGCAGCTTGAGGGTGACCTTTCCGACCCGCTTGGTGTCACCGAGATCCACCGTCAGGGTCTGCGGGAAGGAGTTCCCGTTGCTCTCCCAGTAGGTGGAGGCGTTGCCGTCGACGGCGTTGGGCGCCGTGTACGACTGGACGGCCGAGGAAGCGGTGGCCGGCCTGCCCTGGGCGAGGTTGCCGTTCGGCGGGGTGGTGGGAGGCGTCGTCGGCGGGGTCGTCGGCGGCGTGGTGGGGGGAGTCGTGGGCGGGGTGGTCGGGGGAGTGGTGGGAGGTGTGGTCGGGTTGCTGGGCACGCCGCCGTTGGTCCACACCGGCGCGGGCCACACACCGGAGCAGGTCTGCCCCGTGTTCCAGCCGGAGTTGCCCCCGCCGTCGGTGATCTGGAGGCCGGCGCCGATGCAGTTGTGGATCGGGGTGGCCGACTGGGCGATGTTCTTGGCGGTGACGCGGGTGAACTTCGCGGTGAGGTTGGACTGGGCCTGGATGGCGTAGGTCCCGGCCCCGTCGATGTTGACGTCCGAGAACTCCACCCCGCTGATCGGCCCCTCGATCGAGTGGATCGCCGCGTACGAGGAGTCCAGGATGTCCGTGTCGGAGATCTTGATGCTGGCGCCCTGCACGGCCTCGTTCAGCCCGGAGAACCAGATCGCACCGACTCCGAAGTTCCAGTTGAAGTCGCTGTTCCCGGTGCGGATGAGGGTGTTGCGCGCGGCGGTGATGGTGCCGGCCACCGCGGTGCCCTTGCCGGAGTTGACCCCCGGGTAGCGGTTGGCGATGTGCAGGCCGCCGCCGTTGCTGATGGTGTCGGACATGACGTTGTCCGAGATGGTGAAGTCCTTGCCGCCGTACGTGACGATGTTGTTGGCGAGGATCGGCAGCACGACCGTGTTGTGGTCGAAGCTGATGTTGGTGTTCGGCTTGTCCTGCGGCCAGGAGGCCAGACCGTCGTCACCGGCGTTGCGCACGAACGTGTTGGTGACGCGAGAATTCGTGACACCCGTGTGGAAATTCACGCCGTCGGCCGTCATGTCGAGGAAGCGGCTGTTCTGGATGGTGAAGCGGTCCATCGGGCCGTCCATCCAGGCGGCGACCTTCACGTGCTGGATCCAGAGGTTGTCCACCGTGGAGTTGGACATCGCCCCGCCCAGGGCGTTGACCTGGTCGTCGTCGATGCGCTCGCGGATGTCGCCGACGATCGCGAAGTCCTTGAGGGTGACGTTCCTGCTCGGCCCGTTCGCCTCGTGGGACCGGACCGGGCCCGTGTAGCCGCCACCGGGGACGTACTTGCCGTAGAAGCCGGCGGCGCGGTTGCGGTTGACCGGGTCGCGCCCGCCGAAGACGGAGTACCAGGGGCCCGCGCCCTGGACCGTGACCCCGTCCACGACGACGTGGTCGTAGAGCGTGTAGCTGCCCGGCGGGACGTAGACCGTCTTGCCCTGCGCCTGTCCCGCGTTCACGGCGGCCTGCATGCGGGCCGTGGAATCCGTGGCGCCGGTCGGGTCCGCGCCGAAGTCGGCGACGGCGTCGAGCGCCCCGGCCGGCTTGCCGGTCGCGGGGGCGACCTGCTCGAAGTCGGCGAGGTCGATGGTGAAGGAGGGCGACTGCGCGGTCGAGGTGACCTGCACGCGGATCTTGGTGCCCGCCGGGTAGGTGGAGCCCAGCAGGGTGCGGGACTCGTCGTAGAAGTGGTGCGGGTTGGTGTCTCCCGGGTTGTTGTTGAAGGGATAACCGCCGTAGTACCAGCTGTACTTCGAGGTGACCGGAAGGGTCTTCACCGACTGGCCGTTCGCCCGTACGTCCAGTGTCGCGTCGCGCCCCTTCCCGTCGCCGGTGTCCGGGAGGCTGTAGCGCAGGGACATCGCGTTGGCGGGTTTGGTCAGGGTGAACTCGACGTACTGGCCGACCTCGTTCAGGGTCACGGCCTGCCGGCCGGACGCCTCCGAGGGGAGGTGTCCGTAGAGCCGGTCGGGGCCGATGAGCGCCCCGTTCGTCGCGGCGTACTCGGCCTCCAGCTCGGTGAACGGCACGCTCGCCCCCCGCCCGGCTATGCCGATCGGAGAGGGTGCGGGCACCCCCGCGGCGTGCGCCGCGGGGGCGGCGCCGAAGGTCAGGGCGGTCAGGGCGGCGCTTCCGGTCAGGGAGAGGGCCAGGAAGACGGCGCTGGCCCGCCGTCTGAGGGAGCGGACTTGCTCGGGTGTCGGGGGACTGCTCTGTGGGGGCTGAGGCACGGGCACGCACGTCCTTGCGGCTCGATCGGCGGGAGCGGAAGTGGCTCAACCCGGGACGCTACGACTCCACATGGAGGAAGTCTATGATCCTGCGCAAAAAACAGACGCGAGGCCGCAATAAATGTCCGCAGCGCAGGCTCGCGTGGGCGACGCCGGACCGCTCCTGCGGTCGGCAAGCTCCGGCGGTACGGCTCAGGAAGCGGTGAGGAAGTCGTAGTGGCCGGCGCCCGCGACGAGCGCGGATGTGAAGGAGAGGGGCAGTCCGGCGGCGTCGCGGGGGACTTCTTGCGCGGTCTGGCGGGTGAAGCCGAGCGAGACGCCGGGCACGGCCAGGCTCCCGGTGTCCGGGGCCGTCACGCTCCAGCCGCGCTCGCGCACCCGGCGCAGGATCCTCTCCGCGGGGTCGGCGAACACGTCGTGGCCGTCGAACAGGACCCGGGTGGTCGTGGCCTTCCCCTCGCCCGGCCACCACAGTTCGACCGCGTCGAGGCGCCCGTCCGCTTCGAAGAAGGCGGTGTAGCCCACCCCGTCGAAGGAGCCCAGCGCCCGCCGCTGCGGGCGTGCCGGGCGCGGCCCGACGACCCGCGGCTCGCCCCACGGAGCCACGGCGGCCATGGCCTCGCCGAAGGACATGCCCAAACGCAAAGGGTGCACACCGTTCGGCGGGTCGAGGATCAGGTCCATCACGTTCTCCGGTCGGTCCGTCCGAGGACCTCGCAGCCTATCGATCGGTGCTGTCGGCGCCGTCCGTGCTGACGCCGCGGTGGACGCGGCGCAGGGTGCGGATGGCAGGGATCGACAGCAGTGCCGCACAGCCGGCCAGGCAGGTGCCGGCGGAGACCAGCAGCAGTGTTTCCGGGGAGGCCAGCCCGGTGGCGGGGCCCGCCAGGATCTGGCCGAGCGCGATGCCGGACACCGAGCCGGCCAGCTCGTACGCGGTGACCCGGTTGAGGACTTCGGGCGGCGTGTGGGTCTGCACGCTGGTCGCCCACATCACCGACCAGAACGCCCAGGCGCCGCCGCCGATGACGTGACCCGCCAGCAGCGCCGGCAGCCCGGCGCCCAGCGCCACGCAGAGCGGCAGCACCGCGAACAGCGTCATGGCCAGCGCGCCGGCCGCCAGCGGCCGGGCCGGACGCAGTCGCAGTGCCAGCAGACCGCCGAGTACGGTGCCGACGCCGAGGGAGGAAACGGCCAGGCCGTAGGCGTTCGGGCCGAGCCGGGCGCCGATCACCGCTGAGCTCAGAGGCACCATCGGGCCGAAGAGCAGTACGCCGTAGGCCACCCAGATCAGGATCACCGCCCACATCCAGGTACGGGAGCGGAACTCCCGCCACCCTTGGCGCAGATCGCGCCGGAGCGAAGCCGGCTTCGGGGCGGCGGCGTCGGCCGATGCTCCCGGGGATGCGGGCGCGGGGGAGAAGCGGATGAGCCCCAGGCACAGGGCGCTGAGCGCGAAGGTGCCCGCGTCGATGGCGTACACCGTCCCGGCGCCGGTGAGCACGATGAGCAGTCCCGCCAGGGCGGGGCCGAGCAGTTGGGCGAGCGCGTCGGCGACCTTGAGCGTGGCGTTGGCCCGCTGCGGTTCCCGTGCGACCAGGGGGACCATGCCGTTCACGCCCGGCTGGAACATCGCGACGGCCGCGCCGGCCACGGCCGCCATGGTCACCAGCAGCCAGAACGGCGGTGTCCCGGCGAAGAACGCGGCAGCCAGCACGCCCTGGGTGACCACCCGGACGAGGTCCGCCCCCACCATCATCCGGCGGGCTCCCACCCGGTCGGCGAACACCCCGCCGAACAGGACCAGGAGGACGAACGTGCCCGTCCAGGTGCCGAGCACCAGGCCGACTCCGGAGATCCCGTACAGCGGGCCGACCGCGAGCGCGGCGGCCACCGGCATCATCGCGTCGCCGACGAGGGAGACCGCACGGGCGGTGAAGTAGAGCGTGAACCGGCGGTCCCACAGGGAGGGCCTGGCGGTTGGCGGATCGGTCGGCGGCGCTGCCTGCGCTGTCTGCGTCTGCGTCTGCGTCTGCTTCTGCTTCTGCTTCTCTACGGTCGTCACAGAACGATGCTGGACTAGACCAATTCCCCGCTCCAGTGTCCTGACCGACACGATGGGGTACTTTCGCGCCATGACGTCTCGTACGCCGCCCAAGTCCCCTGCACTCCACCGGGTCGTGGCCGTCCTGCAGCCCCCGCAGTCGACCTTCCCGCTGGCCTGCGCGACCGAGGTGTTCGCCGATCACAGCCCGGCCATCCCCACCCGCTACGCGTTCGAGGTCTGCACCGAGCACCCCGGCCCGGTGCGCACCCAGGCCGGCTACGACCTCCTGGTCACGACGGGCCTGGACGCCCTGGAGCGCGCGGACACCGTACTGGTCCCGGGCTGGCAACAGCCCGCCGGAACCGAGGTGTCACCCACCCTGATCGCGGCGGTCCGGCAGGCCCACGGCCGCGGCGCGAGGATCGTCGGCATCTGCTCGGGCGCCTTCGTGCTCGCCGCCGCCGGACTGCTGGACGACCGGCGGGCCGCCACCCACTGGGCCCAGGCCCCCGAACTGGCCACCCGGTTCCCGCGGGTCCAGGTCGACCCCGCCGTGCTGTACGTGGACCACGGCGACGTCGCGACCAGCGCCGGATCGGCCGCCGGCGTCGACCTCTGCCTGCACCTGGTGCGCACCGACCAGGGCGCCGCGTACGCGATGCGGATCGCCCGCCACATGGTGATGCCCCCGCACCGCGAGGGCTGCCAGCTCCAGTACGCCGAACTTCCCACCTCCGGACCGGTCGCCGACTCGCTGGCCCCGCTGCTGGATTGGCTGACCGGCAGGCTGGACCAGCCGGTCAGCGTCGACGACATGGCGGTCCGCGCCCAGGTCTCCGCCCGCACGCTGACCCGGCGCTTCACCGACCAGCTGGGCATCAGCCCCGGACGCTGGCTGCTGGACCGGCGGATCGCCGCCACCCGGGCCCTGCTGGAAGAGACCGACCTGCCCGTGGAAACCATCGCGCACCGGGTCGGCCTCTCCTCGGCCGTCAACCTGCGCCGGCGCTTCCACGAGGCCCTGCGCACCACACCCGCCGCCTACCGGCGGGCCTTCCGGGCGGACGCGAAGGAGCCCGCCCGCCCGCCACACGAGGTGGCGGGCAGACGGGCGCAGGAGCGGGAGCGGGATCACTTGCCCCGGTAAGCGTTGATGATCGTGACCTCGGAGACGTTGCCCTGCTTGTCGCTGACCTTGGCCCGGAAGGAGATCCCCTGGTTCTTGGCGGGGTTCCGGACGGAGAACGCGCCGTCGGTGACCTCGACCTGCTTCCAGGTCGCGCCGCCGTCGAGGCTCACGGAGACCGTGAGCGACGCGAGGTTCTTTCCGGAGGCCGAGCCCTGCACGGTCACCGGGATCCGGGTGACCTTGCCCGCCGGAGCGCGGGAGGCGAGGTCGAGCGGAGCGTCGAAGCGCACCGTGGAGACCGGGAGCGCGGTGCGCGCGGCGACCTGGCCGGAGCGGAAGGTGAAGCTCGTGTCGATGCGGGTGGAGACGGCGGAGACGTCCTTGGACCGCTCGACGGAGGTGGTCAGCCGGTACTTCGCGTCGGCGCCGTCGACGGTGAAGGGCTCCCAGCCGCTCAGCGCGTCCTCGTTCTCGGCGACCTTGACACCGTTGCGGTACAGGGTCGTGGCGGTCTTGGTCAGCGCCGACGAGCCCGTGTGGCCGGAGCCGTCGCCGAACAGCGGCACCGCGCCGGTGAGGGTCTGCTTGCCCGTCTCCGGGTCGGGCGCGCTGCGGAACACGCCCAGGCCCTTGCCCAGGACCGGTCCGAAGACCCCGGTGTTGAAGGTCTCGCGGTACGAGGAGCCGGCCTTGTAGCGCTTCGGCTGCAGGGAGGCCTGGTCCGCCTCGACGCGCTGGTCACCGTCGGCGTTCGGCGCGCCGAGCTGCCAGAACCCGCTGCGCCAGGTCGCACCGTCGAGGGCGGAGAGCAGCAGGGTACGGGTGCCGGGCGCGGGCTGGACCGCCCCGTAGAAGTCGCCCTGGGACATGCCGGGCAGGGTGGGGGCGGCGTAGGCGTAGCCGGACTTGCCGCGGGCGGGCGAGCCCATCTCCACGGAGAGCTTCGCCAGTTGCGTCGCCTTCAGGTGCCGCACGTAGCCGGTGGCGAGACGGTTCGTCGCGCCGCCGAGGGCGACGTTGTACTGGGAGGCCGGCGCCTTGAGGAAGGTCGCGAGCCAGCTCTGCGTGAGCGAGCCGTCGGTCACGGCCGGACCCATGTGGGCGGAGCGGAACCCGGTGTAGCCCTTCGGGAGGACCCAGCCGTTGCCGAGGTGGCCCACGCCGACCTTCTGCTCGTAGTACGGAAGGGCGAAGTCGGCCGTGGCCAGACCGGGCACGGTGATGTCCACCGGCTTCGCGGTGCGCGCGTCGACCTTGACCTTGGTGGTACCGGCGACCTCCAGTCGCGGCTGGACCAGCCAGTCGACGCCCTTCGTGAGGTCCGAGCCGTCCTGGTACACGGCGCCGTGGAGGGCGTAGGTGCCCTTGGGCAGGCGCAGGGTGCGGGTGCCGGTCTCGTTGCTGACGCCCTCCCAGATGCCGTCGGCGGCGCCGCCGATCCCGAACAGGGAATGGGAGAACTCGCGGGCGGGGCGGCCGTCGCGGTCGACCGTCGTGATGGTGACGTCGTACGCCTCGGCCTCACGGACGGCTGCCGCGCCCGAGCGCACCGACTGGCCGCCGCCGGTGGCGGTGACGTAGGCGGAGAAGTCGCCGTCGACCGTGCCGAGCCGGGTGTCGGCGGACAGGGCGACCTCGGCCCGGCCCCCCGCGGGCACGGTCACCTTCTTGGCGCCGAGCGTGAAGAAACCGGCCGGGGCGGGCTTGCCCCGGGAGTCGGTGCCCGCCACCGCGAGGTCGAGGGTGATCGCGCTCTTGCCGAGGTTGCGGTAGGCGATCTTCTTGGTGAGCGGCTTGTCGTCGGCGTGCGGCCACTGGGCCGTGCCGAGGGACACCGACGGCTGCTCGGTGATCACCGTCTGGGTGAGGGCCTTGTCCACCTGTACGCGGCCGGTGCCCTGCTGCTGGACGCCGGTCGCGCCGTCCTTCGTGGACGCGGTCAGTGCGCCCTTGAGCTCGGTCCCGGTCCAGCCGGGGTTCTTCTGCTTGAGCAGCGCCGCCGCTCCGGCCACGTGCGGGGTGGCCATGGAGGTGCCGCTGAGCACCAGGTAACCCGGGACGGGGTGCTGGGCCGCGGGGTCGGTGTCGAGCTTGCTCCCCGCGGCCGCCGCGGCGGTGATGCCGACGCCGGGCGCGGTGAGGTCGGGCTTGACGGCGCCGTCGCCGACGCGCGGGCCCCGGCTGGAGAAGCCGGCGAGGACGTCCTTGCCGTCGACGGCGCCCACGGTCAGGGCGGCGTCGGCGCTGCCGGGCGAGCCGACCGTGGACGCGCCGGGGCCGTCGTTGCCGGCGGCGATCGCGAACAGGACGCCCTTCTCGGCCGACAGCTTGTCGACGGTGGCCTCGACCGGGTCGACGCCGGGGAAGTCCCGGCTGCCGAGGCTGAGGTTGACGATGTCGGCGCCCTCGGCGACGGCCCACTCCATGCCCGCGATCACCGCGGAATCGCTGCCGTAGCCGCTGTCGTCGAGGACCTTGCCGCTGATCACCTTGGCGCCGGGCGCGACGCCCTTGAGGCGTCCGCCGGACGCGGCCCCGGTCCCGGCCGCGATGGAGGCCACGTGGGTGCCGTGGCCGACGCGGTCCGCGGCGTCGGGGGAGTCCGAGAAGTTCTTCTCCCCGACGACCTGGGTCTTCAGGTCCGCGTGCGTCTTGTCGACGCCGGTGTCCAGGACGGCGATCTTCACGCCCTTGCCGTCGAACCCGGCCTGCCAGGCCCGGTCGGCGCCGATCTGCTTCGTGCTCTTGTCCAGGCTCGCCCTGCGCACCCCGTCCAGCCAGACCGTGCCGATGCCGGCTCCGGCCGCGCGGGCCCCGCGCGCCGTGGGATTCGTCAGCGCCTCCCAGACCTTCGTGGCATCGGCGGGCGAGGCCACGAGGGCTTCCGCGTTGACGGTCGGCAGGACGTGCTGCGCCGCGTTGCCGGCCGCGGACCGCAGTTCCGTGCGCGCCGCCGCGGCGTCGCCCTCGTACTGGACGATCAGGCCGAGTCCGCCGCGGTGCAGTTTGCGCAGGGTCGGGTCGGCGAGCGCGGCGACGTCGAAGAGGCGACGGTCCAGCTTGCCGGAGGCCAGCAGGGCCCGGGCGTCGGCGGGCAGGACCAGCGTGCGGCCGCCGGCGCGTTCGATCTCGACCGGTACGCGTTCACGGCCCTTGCCGGGTTCGAAGCGCACGAGGGCGCCGCTGCCGTCGACGGTCACCCGGTCGCCGGTGATCAGCGTGACGGTCACGGGGGTACCCGTGGTGGCGGTGGCCGGGGCGCCAGGTGCCCAGGAGGCGGCGGATGCCGCCCCCGCGGGGCCGGTCAGTCCCGTACTGAGGGCGACGACGGCCGTGGCGAGGGCGAGGGCCCCGGCGGCGCGTCGAGGCGTGCGTGTCCGTATGAACAACTCTGCTCCTGTGGAAGGCGTGCACGGCGGCCTGAGCCGCGGCACGCATCCCGTCGTGTGGCGTACGAGGCGTACGCGGTGTGTGCGTGGCGTGGGTGACGCCGGCCGCCGGGGCCCGGACGACCCGTGTCCCACCCGCCCCCAGGGGGAATGCAGGGGCGGACGGGGCGAGCCGTCCGGGCCGCTCGGCGACCGGGGTACGACAGCAGTCCACCGGCTCGCGGATTGTTCAGCAGCCTCCATCCGGGCGGCTGAACAATTGTTTTCCGTGGCTGACGAGGCCCTTGTGGCTGCCGGGGTTCCCCTCCTACGGTGGAAAGGATCTTGATCGGTGGGGAGGGGAACAGCATGGGGAGCGGCGCGGGAAGGCCTGAGAAGGCGCTCGATCCACAGGCCGGTCCCGTGGCCCGGTTCGCCGGTGAGCTCCGCGCACTGCGCCGCGAGGCCGGCTCCGTCCCCTACCGGGAACTGTCCGCGCGGGCCGGCTATTCGGTGACCGCGCTCTCCCAGGCCGCCGCCGGGAACCGGCTCCCGAGCCTGCCCGTGACGCTGGCCTACGCCGAGGTCTGCGGCGGCGCCCGGACGGAATGGGAACGACGCTGGCGCGAGGCCGAAGCCGAGGCCGAAGCCGAGGCCGAGGCCGAGGCCGGAGCCCTGGCCTCCCTCGCGCGCGGCGCCGAGGGAGGCGGCACCCCGCCCTACCGGGGCCTGACACGGTTCGAACCCGAGGACGAGCCGGTGTTCTTCGGCCGGGAACGCCTGACCGCCGAACTGACGGCCCTGGTCGCCGAACACCGCTTCGCCGTCGTCCTCGGCCCCTCCGGCAGCGGAAAGTCCTCCCTGCTGAGGGCCGGTCTCATCCCGCGGCTGCGCCGCTCGGCGCCGCCGCTGCCGCCCGCCGCGGCCCTGCGCGTCCTCACCCCCGGCGAACACCCGATGCGCACCCACGCGCCGGTCCTCGCCCCGGCCGCCGCAGAGGGCGAGACCTGGCTGATCGTCGACCAGTTCGAAGAGGTCTTCACGCTCTGCGCGGACCCCGAGGAACGCGAGGAGTTCCTCGCGGCCCTCCTCGCCGCCCGCCACCCCGGAAGCCGGATCCGCGTGGTGCTCGGCGTACGCGCCGACTTCTACGCGAACTGCCTGGCCCACCCCGCTCTCGCCGAGGCCGCCCGGGCCGCGACCCTCCCCGTGGGCCCGCTGACCGCCGAGGAGATGCGCGGCGCCATCGTGCGCCCCGCCGCAGCGGCCGGCCTCACCGTCGAACGCGCCCTCACCGCCCGGCTCGTGGAAGAGGTCACCCGGGAACCCGGCAGCCTGCCGCTGCTCTCCCACGCCCTGCTGGAGACCTGGCGCCGCCGTCGCGGACGCACGCTCACCCTGGCCGGCCACGAGGCGGCCGGTGGGCTGCGCGGAGCCCTGGCCCAGACCGCCGAGGAGGTGTACGCGGAACTCGGGCCCGACCGCGCCGCCGTCGCGCGGCGCCTCCTGCTGAACCTGATCACCCCCGGCGAGGGAACCCCCGGCGACGGAGCCCCCGGAGAGGGAACCCCCGGAGAGGGAACCCCCGGCCATGGAACCCCCGACACGCGGCGGCCCGTACCCCGCGACACCCTCGTGCCCCCGGATTCCGCGGAGGCCGCCGAGGCGGGGGCCGTGCTCGACCGGCTGGCCCGGGCCCGCCTCGTCACCCTCGACCACGACGTCGTGGACCTGGCGCACGAGGCCCTGATCACCGCATGGCCGCGGCTGAGCGGCTGGATCGACACCGACCGCGAACGGCTGCGCCGCCACCGCCGGCTGACCCAGGCCACCGAGAACTGGCTGACCCGCCGACGCGACACCGGAGCGCTCCTGCGCGGAGGGGAACTGGCCGAGGCCGAGAGCACGTTCGCGGAGGGAAATGCCCGCTCCACCGAACTGGTCACACCGGAGCGGGAGTTCCTGCGCGCGGGCCTCGCCTTCCGGGCCCGTGCGCGCCGCATCCGCCGCGGCGTGACCTCCGTCGTCGCCCTCCTCCTGGTCCTCCTCACGGTGGCGAGCACGACCGCCTGGCAGCAGGGCCGCGACAACGTCCGCCAGCGGGTCGACGCCGAGATCCGGCGGGTCAAGGGGGAGGAGCTGGCCGCCGGTCAACTGGCGGCCGTGGCCGAGGGGCTACGGAGCTCCGACCCCGCGCTGGCGATGCGGCTGAGCCTGGCCGCCTGGCGGGTCGCCGAGACCGCCGAGACCCGGTCGGCGCTGCTGGCGGCCTCCGTCCAGGCCGAGACGGACGCCTACGACGTGCCGGACGAGGCGGGCCCCTGGACCTCCCACCCGGCGCTCCCGGTCCGGTTGAGCGCGGACGGCCGCACCGCGGTCACCGTCGACGTCGACTCCGTACGCGCCTGGGACGTCAGGAAGAGGACGGCGATCGGACCGGCGACGGCCCTCGACCGGACCACCCTGTTCCGCGGGATCTCCCCGGACGGCCGCACCGCCCTGCTGCAGGGCGGCGGGGAGGACGTGGAGCACGGAGGCGGGACCGGGGCCCGTCGACTGGACCTGGTGTCCGGGACGGCTGTGGACGCCTCGCCCCGGCGGGCGGGTGCCTCGATCGCCTGGACGGCCGCCGAGCAGGTGGTCGCGAACATGGACATGGACGGCGCCGCCGGCCGGCTCTCGCTCCGCGACGTACGAGACGGCCGGACCCTGCTGGAGGTGCCGACCGGGCGGCATCCGATGTGGGCCCTCAGCCCCGACGGACGCCACCTGGCCGTGTGCGCCAGGGGAGGGGACGCGGCGAGCCCCTTCGCACGGGCCGACGTGCCCCTGAGGGTGTGGGACGTGGCCCGGGGCACGGAACTGCCCGCCACCCGGCCGGGCGGGTGCGCCGTCGCATCGTTCCGTTTCACCGGCGACGGCGCCGGCCTCATGGTCCAGGCGCCGGACGGCCTGAGCGTGTGGGACCCGATCACGGGCGGGGAACCGGTCCGGATCGGTCACCCCGGCCTGACCGAGATGACCACCAGCCCCGACGGCCGGTTCGCCGCGGCCGTCGACGGCCGGGAGATCCTGATGTGGCGGCTCGCCGCGCCCGAACGGCCGGTGTTCCGGTACTCCCTCGCCAACGGGGCCGCCTCCCAGCTCCGGATCGACCCGCAGGACGGGGTCATCAGGTACCTGACCGAACGCCGGCTCGGTGACACCGTGGTGCGGACGATCTCCTACGGACCGGCCACGACACCGGCCTGGACCGCGGCGCCGGCATCGACGGGCACCTTCAGCGCCGACGCCACGACGGTCGCGGTCGACCGACGGCAGGGCGACAGCACCTGGGCCGAGGCCTACGCCGTCGCCGACGGCCGGCGCACCGCCCGCACCCCGTCGGCCGACTGCCCGACAACCGCACCGGGGTCCACCGAGGCCGGCACGCGATCGCCGACGGGAACGCCCACCGAACACGACTGCCGCGTCCTGCTGGCCCTCACCCCCGACGGGCACACCCTCGCCCACGCCCGGACCGACTTCGCCGAAGGCCCGGAGGCCGCCACCGAACGGCGCGAGAGCGCCGAGGAGCCGGCGCTGTGGGACATACCGGCGAACACGGCCCGCCCGCTCCCCGCGGACCCCGAACCTCCGCGCGCGGCCCGGATGCCCATCACCGCGATGGCCATCTCACCCGACGGCCGGTCCCTGCTCACGACGCGCGCCGGCGTGGACGCCCTGGACGTCCGGGACCTGGCGAGCGGCCGCCGGACCCTGCCCCAGAGCCCCACCGAGGACCGGAACTCCCCGGTGGTACTCCTCCGGAGCGACCGGTCCTCCCGGGTCGCGGTCCGCCCCGACGGCCGGCTCCTCGCGACCTCCTCGACCACCTACGACATCCCCACCGGCCGGCGCACCGAACGGGGCTCGGCCGTGGAACGCGGCGGGGTGATGGCCTACAGTCCCGACGGCGCACGCCTCGCGGTCGGTGACACGGCCGGCGGGGTCACCCTGTGGGACGGACAGGCCGAACGGCGACTGGCCACCCTCCCGGGCGGGTTCGACGCGGCCGGGTTCGACGCGGTCGGCTCCGACGCCGTCAAGGCCGTCACCGCCCTGGCCTTCTCCCCGGACGGCCGGACCCTGGCCGTGGCGGCCGCCTCCGGCACGCTCCGGCTCTGGGACGTGGACGCGGGCCGGCCCCTGGGATCCCCGCTGCCGACCCCCGGCGACGGGATCGTGGCCGTCGCCTTCTCTCCCGACGGCCGCACCCTGTACAGCGCGGGCGAGCACAGCACCGTCCGCACCCACCAGGTGGCTCCGGCCCGGCTCGCGGAGTCCGTCTGCACCCGTGCCGGAACGGGACTGTCCCGGGCCGACTGGCGCACCTACCTCCCGGACCTCCCGTACCGGAAGACCTGCTGACGGCGCCCGCGCGGCGCGCGGCGCGAAGCGCCGGCGCTAGTGCTGCTGCCGCTGGGGATGCTGGGGCTGCTGCTCGCGGGGGTCGGACGCCGCACGCATCGTGGCGAGGGACTTGTCCAGCCCGCGCTTCATCAGACCGCTGAGCGGTCGTTCCACGAGGCGGTGGATGAGCCAGGCGGTGAGGAGCGCGACGGCCAGGGAGACGGCGAGGGCGGCGCCCGATCCGATCCCGAGGGTGCGCAGCCAGTGGATCAAGGTCCAGCCGGCCTCCTGGTGGATGAGGTAGAGCGGATACGTGAGGGCGCCGGCGACGGTCAGCCCCTTCCACTGGACCCGGTCCAGGTACCCGAGGGCGACCACGATGATCACCAGGTAGCAGAGGGTGATGACGGTGGCGACGACCGCCCAGGAGAGCGGGTGCCCCGTGGCCTTCTCGTAGGCGTGCTTCATCCCCTCTATTCGGCTCATCGCGACGAGCCACGTGAATCCGACGATGCCCCACAGGAGCAGGTTCGGCCCGAACCGGTACATCAGGAACATGGCCACGCCCGCGATGAAGTACGGGGACTCCTGCGGCATGGCGAAGCTCTCCAGGAGCGGGATCTTCGTCTGCGGGGCGAGGAGCGCCGCGGCGGCCCAGATGCCGCAGAACGCGACGACCCGGCGGTAGGTGAGGCCCATCGTCACGACGATGGCGAAGAGCAGGTAGAACTGCAGCTCCATCCACAGCGTCCAGTAGACGCCGTCGATGTACTTGTGGCCGAGCGGGTCGACGAACATGGTCAAGTTCGCGAGCACGGTGGGGAGTTCCAGGCCGGCCCGGGCCTTGGGCCGGCCGAGGTGCGGCACCAGCAGGAGTACGCCCGCGGTCAGCAGGACGGCCGCCCAGTAGCCGGGGAAGAGCCGGATGACCCGTGAGACGAAGAAGTCGCCGGGCTTGCGCCCCCAGCAGCTCATGCAGATCACGAAGCCGCTGATGATGAAGAAGAGCTGCACGCCGAGCCAGCCGTACGAGGTGAACCGGGCGATGTGCGGCATGAAGTCGGACGGGACCTTGCCGCCCCAGATCTGGGGCACCCCCGCGAAGGCCGTCCAGTGGAACGCCAGAACGGCGAGGGCGGCGATCAATCGCAGCCCGTCGAGCGCGTACAGGCGGGGCGTGGATCTGCGCCCGGCCGTCTCTGCGGGCGCCGGGCCGGAGGCTTCGGGCGTGGTCGGAACATGCCCCTCGGTCGGTCTTATTGCGGCCTGGGCCATGGGTCCATCGCATTCTGCTGGTGGATTCTGGACTGCTGTGCACATCTGCACCACCTGGAAGTGAGCCGCGTCCCAGGCATGCGAAGGGGCGAGGCCCCGTGCGAGACCTCACCCCGGCGGGCCCGGCTCCCCTCCCCGTTCCGAAACCGCTGCCCATGATGCCGCGCCCGGTGAAGGCCGAGGGCGCCGCAGGGATTCTAGCCTCGGGCCTGGCGTGGCGCGGTCTCGATGGCCGCGATGGTGTCGTGAATTCGTAGGGTGCGGCGAAAAACGGAGCCGGCCCCCGCCACCGCCGAACGGGTCGCCGTCGTCGCCGCGTACAGCGTGTGTCGGGGGTTTGGCCGCGCCGTGCAGTGGAAGAGTCGAGTGCGAGGTGGGCGACCGGCGGTTCCTGCCCGGCCGGGGGACCGCAACCGCACCCCTCGCCACCGCGACGTGAACGGGAGTTCCCTCGATGCGCATCTACGCCCAGACCCCGGCGCGTCGGAACCGCCAGATCCTCGCGGACCTGATCGCGGTCCTCCTGATGGCCGCGGCGGTGACCTTCGCCCTCGCCGTCCGCAGAACGATCATGCTGCTGGCCGAGCCGGGGCGGAAGGTCGAGAGCTCCGGCGACAGCCTGGCCACCGAACTGGGCAACGCCGGCAACGCGGCCTCGAAGGTGCCGCTCGTCGGTGACCTGCTGAAGACGCCACTGCAGTCCGCGGCCGACGCGAGCACCGGGTTCGCCGACGCCGGACAGTCGCTTCAGGACACCGTCGCCCAGGTCGCCACACTCACCACCACGGCTCTCATCGTCATCCCCGTCGCCTTCGTGCTGTTGCTGTGGCTCCCGCCGCGGCTGCGCTGGATCCGCCGCAGCGCCGCCACGCGCCGCCTGCTCGAGGCCCCGGGAGGCGCCGACCTGCTCGCGCTGCGCGCCCTGACGGGCCCGCTGGGCGATCTCGCCGCGCTGCCCGTTCCGCCCGGAGGGCTCGCCGATGCCTGGCGCCGCGGCGACGAGCCCGTCATCGCCGATCTCGCCGCCGTCGCACTGCGGCGGGTGGGCCTACGGGGCTGAAGCGCGAGGCCCCGGCTCAGCTCAGCTCCTCGGCCAGCCCGATGATGATCCCCTCCGGGCCGTGGAGGTAGCAGAGCAGATAGCTGTCGCCGAACCGGGCGATCTCACCGACGAGTTCGGCGCCGTGAGGACGCAGACGGGCCACGGTGTCCTCGAGGTCGTCGACGGCGAACATGACGCGGTGCGTCCCCAGGACGTTGTGCGGCCGCTTGCTCGGCCCGGTGCCGATGACGGCCGGGCTGCGGTACTTCGCCAGCTCGAGCCGGCTGTTCCCGTCGGGCGTCCGGACCATCGCGATGTCACAGTGCACACCGTCGAGCCCTGTGCACTGGTCGGCGAAGAGCCCCTCGATCTCGGCCCTGCCCTCCAGCTCCATACCGAGTTCCACGAAGAACGCGATGGCGGCGTCCAAGTCCTCGACGACGATCCCGACGTTGTCCATCCGCTGAATCGCCATGCGGGCTTCTCCTCTTCCTCGTGCGGCCGGGGGCGGCCACTGACACCCCTGGGACGTAACCGGTGGCGCGTTCTCGACATCCTCCCGCGGCACGACCTCCGGCGAGGGCCGGCCGCGCGGGGCCGGGGTGTTGTCCGCGCGCGGACCATCGGGCTTGGCTGAAATGGGTGCTGGACGGAGCCTCCGGCAGGGCACAGACTGCGCTGGACGATCACGTGGTGCTGGAGCGGACAGGGTGGGGGGATGCTCGGTGCTGCGCATTCACTTCACCGCCGAGGATCTCGCCCGGACCCGCGTGGCCGTGACGGTCGGCGTGGCCGCCGAGACGATGTACAGCCTGAGGCTGCTGCGCGACTGCGCCACCGCGGCCCTGCCCTTCCACCCCTGGCAGGCGGCGGTCCGAGGGCGGCTGGGTGCGCGGGCCCGCCCGTTCACGAGCCTGCTGGCCCTGGACGGCCCGGACATCGACCTGACGGTGCTGATGGGCGACACTCCGTCGGTCGAGGAGGGCATCGAGAACCTGCTCCGGGCATCGCCGGCCATGCTGCTGACCGAGCTCGAACACATCGACTTCCATCCCGCCCAGCTGGCATGGGCCCGGAACCTGGCGGGAGGCGACCTCGAAGCCCGCAAGGACTACGCCGCGGGACTCGCCGCCTGCCACGAGGCGCTCGTCGCCCCCTACTGGAACAGCGCGAGATCCCATGTGGAGGGCGTCCGGGCGACCTTCGCCCGCACCGTGCTCGACGGCGGGATCGAACGCCTGCTGGAGAGCATGTGCGCCCCCCTGGCGCGCTGGCGGCCGCCCGTACTCGAAGTGCAGTACCACCGGCACGTCGAGGCCCACCTCGGGGGCCGCGGACTCGTCATCGCGCCGACGGTCTTCCTGTGGCGGAGCGCGGCCCTGCTGTGGGACACCCAGGACGGCACCGCGGCGCCCACCCTCGCCATACCCACCCTCGGCGACGCGGCGGCGGCCGCCGCGCTGTGGGATGCGGCACGGGCCGCGGACCAGTCGCTGGGCGCGCTGCTGGGGCGCACCCGGGCCGCCGCACTGAAGGTGGCCACCGAAGGGTGCAGCACCACCGAGCTGGCGCGCCGCCTGAACGTGTCGATCGCGGCGGCGAGCGAGCATGCGACCGTCCTGCGCAACGCCCATCTGATCACCACCAGCCGACGCGGCAAATCGGTGGTGCACACCGTCACTCCGCTGGGCGCCGAGCTCCTGCGGAGCCCGCTGACCGAGCACGGCTGACCCCGGAGCCCCCGCCCGCTCCGGCCAGCTCGCGCTCGGCGCTCTCCAGCAGCATGTCCAGCGCGACCGGATAGGCGCTGTGCGGCATCCGGGCCGCGAGGAGTCCGGCGGTGGCCGCGATGTTCGGGTACGTCCCGGCCGGCAGGCGGGCGTACGTCGACTCCCACCGCTCCTCGTCGGACTCCCGGGCCTGCTCGGTCAAGGCCAGGGACCCCGCGTCGAGCGCCGCGAAGGCCAGGCACTGGTCGATGTAGGCGTGGTAGATCCGCACGGCGCCCTCGTCACCGAACCCCGCGCCGCGCAGACTGCCGAGAATGGCCTCGTCGGCCGCGATCTCCCGGGGCCGGCCGCTGACCCGGCTCGCCGTCAGCAGGGCGGCCTGGGGATGGGCGAGGTAGGCGCCGTGGATGCGCAGGCCCAGGGAACGCAGGTCCTCGCGCCAGTGCCCGGTGGGGACCCAGCCGGCGAGGGCCCGGCCGATGAGCTCCTCACCGATGGCCAGCGTGAGCCCGTCCATCCCGTCGAAGTAGCGGTAGAGGGTGCTGGGGTCCGCGCCCAGGGCGGCGCCGAGCCGCCGGGCGGTCAGGCCCGCGCTTCCGTGCTCCCGCACCATCCGCAGCGCCGTCTCGACGATCAGCCGCTCGGTGAGCACCGTGCCTTGCCGGGTCGGACGCCGCCGCCGGCGGGCCTCCTCCGGAACCACGTCCTTCGGCATCGCGGACTCGCCCCCTGGACTGTTCGGTGCCCCGGCCGCGGTTGCGGCCGCAGGCCGCGGCCTTATGCCAACACCATTGACCTTAACTCTTCGCAGGCGGTTCCATCAGCCCCCTGGGGCGCACGCCCCACCGAGAAAGGACCTCGTCATGCGTGTTCTGCTTGTGGGCGCCGGCGGTGTCGGGAGCGCGATCGTCAAGATCGCCGCCCGCCGCGGCTTCTTCGACCGATTCGTCGTCGCCGACTACGACCTGGCCCGCGCCGAGGCCGCGGTCGCCGCCCTGGGCGGTGCGGAGCAGCGCTTCGCCGCCTGCCGCGCGGACGCCTCCGACGAGGAGGGAGTCGCCCGGCTGCTCACCGAGCACGGGTGCGACGTCCTGATGAACGCCACCGACCCGCGTTTCGTGATGCCGCTGTTCCATGCCGCTCTCGCGGCCGGCGCCCATTACGTGGACATGGCCATGTCCCTGTCCCGGCCGCACGCCGAGGACCCGTACGGCACCTGCGGGGTGAAGCTCGGCGACGAGCAGTTCGAACGGGCCGCGGAGTGGGAGAAGTCGGGCCGGCTCGCCCTCGTCGGCATGGGGGTGGAGCCCGGGCTCTCGGACGTCTTCGCCCGCTACGCGGCCGATGAGCTCTTCGACGACATCGAGGAGATCGGCATCCGGGACGGGGCCGATCTGTCCGTCGAGGGATACGAGTTCGCACCGTCCTTCAACATCTGGACGACGATCGAGGAGTGTCTGAACCCCCCGGTCGTGTACGAGCGCGAGCGCGGCTGGTTCACCACCGAACCCTTCAGCGAGCCCGAGGTCTTCGACTTCCCCGAGGGCATCGGGCCCGTGGAGTGCGTCAATGTCGAGCACGAGGAGGTCCTCCTCGTCCCGCGCTGGGTCGGAGCCCGCCGGGTCACCTTCAAGTACGGCCTCGGCGACGACTTCATCGGCAAGCTCAAGACGCTCCACGCGCTCGGCCTGGATTCCACCGAACCGGTCACCGTGCGCGGCGAGGACGGCAGCCCGGTCCGCGTCTCACCGCGCGACGTGGTCGCGGCCTGCCTGCCCGACCCGGCGACCCTCGGGGACCGGATGACCGGCCGCACCTGCGCCGGGACCTGGGTCAAGGGCACCAAGGACGGCCTGCCCCGCGAGGTGTACCTCTACCACGTGGTCGACAACCAGTGGTCCATGCGCGAGTACGGCTCGCAGGCCGTGGTCTGGCAGACCGCCGTCAACCCGGTCGTCGCCCTCGAACTGCTCGCCACCGAGGCGTGGTCCGGGTCCGGGGTCCTCGGCCCGGAGGCCCTGCCGCCCCGCCCCTTCCTCGACCTGCTCACCGCGTACGGATCCCCCTGGGCGATCCGGGAACAGGACCCGAGCCCGGCCCCGGGCCCGGCGTAGCGCCGCAGGGGTGTCCCTCCGCGTTGGAGGCCGTGGGGGGCGGGGCGGACCGCTGGGGCGTCGGACCCGTCAGCGTTCCGACAGCTCCGAGGGCGCTTCCTGGACCACCCAGCCGTTGCCGTCCGGGTCGCTGAAGGTCAGGAAGGAGTTCCAGGTGTCGCCCTTGCCGTCCTCCCAGCCCTTCTCGCCGATGTGCCGCACCGGCGACACCTCCACCCCGCGCGCCGTCAGCTCCTCCCGAGCGGCCTCGATGTCGGTGACGCAGAGCTGCAGGCCCTGCAGCGTGCCCGGTGCCATCTGGCGCGTGCCGGGCGCCGGGGGCATCCCGTGCTCCAGCGCGATCGAACAGCGCGAGCCGGGCGGCGTCAGCTGGATGATGCGGATGCCGGGCGCGACCTCGCTGTCGAGGTCGACGGTGAAGCCGGCCTTGTCCGCGTAGAACTCCTTCGACCGGTCCATGTCGGTGACGGGGACCGGAACCACTTCGAGCGTCCAGTTCATGACGGATCTCCTCGGAACACGAATGGTGCAGTGAAGGTCCACCGTCGCCCAAAGGGCGCCCGTGTGCGAGCCGAAACGCGGTACGCGGCACATCTGGCGGTGGGTGGGGAGGATCTCCGGCCGGGGCTGCCGTGCAGGGCGGTCAGGGTGACTCCTGACCGCCCTCCTCGCGGGCGAGGCGAAGGGCGAGTTCCTGCAGGATCGCGTCGGTACCGGGCTCCGCGCCGGTCTGGTCGTAGGCGTAGGCGACTGCCGCGAAGGCGGCGATGAAACCGTTCACCAGAGCGCTGAGCGGCGCGGAGAGCTGATCGAGCACGGCGCCGCCGACCTCTTCGGGGGCGGCTCCCTCCGGCACCAGGAAGTGACCGGGGGTCACTTCCGCCAGCAGCTCGGAGGCGAGGCCTTCGCCGACGTCCGCGCGCAGGGCCGTCAGTGCGGCGATGGCTTTGAGTTTGATCTCGTTTTCGTGCACCGCCCGAGACTACGACGCCGCGAGCGGGAGGGAGCCCCTCATTCCCGCGCCAGCCCGCCCCGCGCGATGACGTCCGCGTACCAGCGCGCACTGTCCTTCACCGTCCGGCGCTGGGACGCGAAGTCCACGTGGACGATGCCGAACCGCTTGCTGTACCCGTACGACCACTCGAAGTTGTCCAGCAGGCTCCACAGGAAGTAGCCGCGCACGTCCACGCCGTCCCGGATCGCCCGGTGCACGGCCGTCAGGTGCGCGTCCAGGTACGCCACCCGTTCCGGGTCGTGGACCTGCCCCTCCGGGTCCGCGTAGTCGTCGTACGCCGCCCCGTTCTCCGTCACCAGGAGCGGCAGGTGGGGGAGTTCGTCCCGCAGCCGGGTCAGCAGCTCGTACAGGCCGTCCGCGTCCACCGGCCAGTCCATCGCCGTGCGCGGGCCCGCCGCAGGGCTGAACGCCACGTGCTCCTCGGCGCCCGCCCAGGGGGCGGGGGAGGCGGACGAGCCCGCCGAAACCACGCTGGGGGAGTAGTAGTTGATGCCCAGCGAGTCGATCGGGGTGGAGGTGACCTCCAAGTCGCCGGACCGCACGAACGACCAGTCCGTGATCCCCGCCGTGTCCTCCACCAGGTCCTGCGGCAGCCGCCCGTGGAAGACCGGGTCCACGAAGATCCGGTTCGCCACCGCGTCGATCCGCCGCACCGCGTCACGGTCCGCCGCGGTGTCCGTCAGCGGGCGCAGGGCGTGGAGGTTCAGCGTCAGGGAGATCTCGGCGGTGGACGGGAGGCGCTCGCGCAGCACGCGGGCCGCGGCTCCGTGCGCGAGGTTGAAGTGGTGGGCGGCGCGCAGTGCGGCGAGGTCGCTGGTGCGGCCGGGGGCGTGGACCCCGTTCCCGTACCCGAGGAACGCCCCGCACCAGGGCTCGTTCACCGTGGTCCACGTCGTCACCCGGTCGCCCAGGGCGCGGGCCACCAGGTCCGCGTACTCCGCGAACCGGTGTGCGGTGTCCCGCTCGGGCCAGCCGCCCGCGTCCTCCAGCTCCTGCGGGAGGTCCCAGTGGTAGAGCGTCACGACAGGCCTGATCCCCTTCGCCAGCAACTCGTCCACCAGACGCCGGTAGAAGTCCAGGCCGCGCTCCACGGCCGGGCCCCGTCCCGTCGGCTGGACCCGGGGCCAGGAGACGGAGAAGCGGTAGTCCGTGACGCCGAGCTCCTTCATCAGCCGCACGTCGTCGGGCATCCGGTGCAGGTGGTCGGCGGCGATGTCGCCGGTGTCACCGTTGCGGACCTTGCCGGGCGTGCGGCTGAAGGTGTCCCAGATGGAGGGCGTCCGGCCGTTCTCGGTGGCCGCCCCCTCGATCTGGTAGGCGGCGGTGGCCGTGCCCCAACGGAATCCGGCGGGGAAAAGGAGCCCCGTACCGGTCCCGGGGCGGGTGCCCGTGGAGGTCGCCGGGCGGGCGTCGACAGCGGTCATGGGACGGACACTCCAGGAAGTAGGGGAAGAGGAGGGCGGATCGGAGGGAGAGCCGGCCGGGCCGGCGGGCAGGCTTCAGCCCTTCACGGCTCCCTGCATGATGCCGCCGACGATCTGCCGGCCCAGCAGGCCGAAGACGAGCAGCACGGGAAGCGTGCCGAGCAGCGTGCCGGCCATGATGACCGACTGGTCGTTGACGTATCCGCCGCCGAGCTGCCGCAGGGCGACCTGCACGGTCGGCTCCTGCGAGGACAGCGCGATGACGGGCCAGAAGAAGTCGTTCCAGGCCGCCATGAACGTGAGCATCCCGAGCACCGCCATCCCCGGCCGCGCGATCGGGATCACGATCGACCAGAAGATGCGCGCCGTGGAGGCCCCGTCCACGCGGGCCGCCTCGATCAGTTCGTCCGGCAACGACTGGATCAGGTACTGGCGCATGAAGAACACCCCGAACGCCGACACCAGACCCGGCAGGATCACCGCCTGGAGCTGGTTCACCCAGTGGAGTTCGGCGATCAGCATGAACAGCGGGATCACCCCGAGCTGCGGCGGGATCATCATCGTCCCGATCGTCAACGCCAGGAGCGCGCCCCGGCCGCGGAACCTCAGCTTGGCGAAGGCGAAGCCGGCGAGCGTGCAGGAGAGCACCGTGCCCACGGTGACGGACCCGGAGACGATCAGCGAGTTGAGCAGCGCCTTGCCGATGTCGGCCTCTTCGAGGACCGCCTCGACGTTCTTCATCAGGTTCGGGCCGGGCAGCAGGCTCGGCGGCACCCGCGCCAGGTCCGCGTTGGACCGGCTCGCCGCGACGATCGTCCAGTAGAAGGGGAACGCCGAGACCAGCAGGGCGCATCCGAGGATCAGATAGGCGATCCAGCCGCCCGTCATCGTCCTCCCGGCCCCGTCGCCCCCGGGGCTCTTCACGGGCCAAGCCCGGGCAGATTTCCAGCGTGCTCACGGGACTGCCTGGCG
>NZ_JBSFDF010000060.1:0-42768 GCF_053593795.1 Streptomyces sp. NPDC002104
CCCCGCACACCCGCGGGCCCCCCCTTGACCGGGCCAGGACACGGGGCGACCGGCGTTCCGGGGGAGATGCGGTTCGGGCGCCCAGCGGACTTCGGGCGCCCAGCGGACTTCGGGTGCCCAGTGGATTTCGGGCGCTCAGTGGATTTCGGGCGCTCAGTGGATGCGGCGGATGTCCCGGCGGCGCAGGGCGTAGCCCAGACCGACCAGCCCGCCGAGGACGAGCCCCGCTCCGGCGCCGAGTTCCAGGGGATCGAGCCGGGCGATGCTGCCGCCGAGGCCGCCGCGTACGCCGAGGGTGGCCGCGCGCGAAGCGCCCGTACCGGTGCCGGTTCCAGTACCTGTGCGCGTACCGGCTGCCGTGCTCGCGCTCGGGGTCCTGCGGGCGCCGACGGTGGAGCTGGTCGTGGGCCTGCCCGTGCCGCCGGAGACGGTGAGGTCGGCCGAGCCGGTTTCGCCCGCGCAGGTGAAGGAGACGGAGTACTGGGCTCCGCGCCGCGCGTCCCGGTCCACGGTGACCCGTGCGGTCTTGCCCCGTTCGATGCTCACGGTGTCGAAGATGCCGGAGGAGACGGTGGCGAAGGCGGCGTTGCAGCCGGTGACGGACAGCACCACCTGGCCGCCGGGGGCGACCGTCGAAGGGGTGATGGCGAAACCGAAGGAAGTGATCGGCGCGGCCTCGGCCGCACGCGCGGCGGGGGCGGCCACTGCGCCGCAGAAGAGGAGGGCGCCCGCCGCGGCGGCGCCCAACAGGGCTGTGGGGGAGGTGGGTATCGCGCCCATGGATGATTCTCCGGATCCCCGAGGAGCAGCCGCGGAACGGTTTCCGCACGTGGGGGGTCGTGCGCCTCGATGTCCGCCACGCTAGGTCCGGGCGCGGCGACCCGCGATCAGGAACGGGCGAATGGGGCATGGCCGTAGGCCGAACCGGGGACGGGAGGCCCGTCCCCGGTTTGCCGTCGCCGGTTTGCCGCCGCCGGGCCCTGCCGGGGCGACGTGGCGTCAGTCGCCCAGGCCCAGATGCGGGAACTGGGAGAGGAACGGCTCGGCGGTGGCGGCGATGCCCCGCCCGAAGGGTGCGTCGAAGTCCCAGATGAGGAACAGCAGGAACGCGATCAGCGCGCTGAACAGCCCGGCGAGCAGCAGTTCCCGGAACGAGCGCCTGATCTGCAAGGTGAAGATCAGCCCCACCGTTACCAGGGCCCCGGCGATCAGGCCGAACCAGACCACCCCGGGCATGGTGGCCCCGGCGCTCTGGCCGCGCGCGTTGCGCGCGTCGTCGACCACGGCGACCTGGTCCACGAGCGGCTGGTACGCCTGGCCCTCGTGGTCGGTCCGCGGTTCGTAGTCCGTCACATCACGGCGGATGCGTTCCAGCAGCTCCCCGCTGCGGTCCGTCAGCTCACCGTTCTCGGCCATCTCCTTCCATTCGGTGTCGACGACGTAGCTGACGTAGGCGTCCACGTCGGCCCTGATCTTCTTGCGCACGTCGGCCGGGTAGACCTCGGAGCGGACGCTGATCTCGTGCAGGGCCTGCGATTCCTGGCGCACGTATTCCTGGGCGGCCCCACGGCCCTCCCAGACGCCGGCGATCGCCAGGCCCAGCACGATCGCGTAGATCACGCCGATCATCATCGTCATGTACTCGATGACGTCCGGGGTCTCGCTGGGATCGTCGTCCTCGCCGATCCGGCGCTGGTTGAAGAAGGCGATGGACAGCACCACGGCACACGCGGCGGCCATCGCGAGGGACAGGACGAGCCATTCCGACAAGATGACTCCCAATCGATTACGGGGGTGGAATGCGGCGGCTCTAGCGCGGGCGCAGCGCGACGATCGCGAGCACCGCGGGGGCCGCGGTCATCAAGGTGAAGGTCACCGGTGAGATGTGGTGCTCGAGCGGCTTGCGGGCCGCCGCGTGGTAAGCGGGGCGCGCGACCGGCTTCTTGGGCGCGGCCACGTTGATCACCGGGGGCGGCGGAGCCGGTGGCTCCGCGACGGGTTCCGGAATCGGCTTCGGGGCCGGCTTCGGAACCGGCTTCGGAACGGGCTTCGGGGCCGGCTTGGCGGCCGGGGGAGCGGGGGCCGGGCGCGCGGGGGGCGGGGCCGGTGCGGGGGGTTCGGGCACCGGCTTCGGAGCGGGGGGTGGCGGTGGTGGGGGAGGCGGTGGCGGGGTCGGGACGGGCGTGGGCTTCGGGTGGGGCGGGGGAGGAGGAGGTGGTGTGGGCTTGGGCGGGCACGGAGGGGGAGGCGGCGGGGGCGGAGGGCAGGGCGGGTGGCCGTGGTGGCCACCGTGCCCACCACCGTGGCCGTGCCCGCCGCCGTGGCCGCCGCCGGGTCCGCCGTGGCCTTGACCATGGCCTTGACCATGACCTTGACCGGATCCGCCCCGGTTGTCGCGATCACCCCGGCCGTCCTGGTTGCCCCGGTTGCCGTGGTCGCCCGGGCCGCCCTGGCCGGCCCGGTCACCGTGACGTCCGCCACCTCGGATGCCCCCGGTCGCGCCGTCCAGGGCGGACAGGGCCTGCCGGACGGCGGCCGTCCCGTCGCCGGGGTCGATCGTCGCGTATGCGCTGCTATCGGCCATGGCCGGTGTCGTGGACAGGGCCGCCCACAGGAGGACCGGTACGGCCAGCAGACGCCTGGAAGAGGCTCTTTTCACCCGGGGATCATGGGGTCGCGCGCGCCCGCGCGCGGGAAGGTTGCCCTTGGTTCGCCTGAACGGGTGAGGCTTTGGCTACGGAGGTTTGAGCCAGATTCGCTTCGCCTCCGATCGTTCATCGACCTTTTCTCAAAAGGTATTTGTCGGTTTCGATCATTCCCTGGGCGACGGCCGTCCGGTCTTTGACGTGTGACGAAGAACGGATCGCCAATTTCCGCTTTCGCTCGCTCCGTTGGGCAATGATCAGTACATTCGGCTCGGACAGGAGTCCGATCCGTCCGGACCGCTGCAGGACTACGGCTTGGAGACCCCGATGGAGCGCCCCGCCTGGGCCCCGCCAGGCATCGACATAACGGTGCCGAGCGTGTCCCGCATCTACGATTACTACCTGGGCGGCTCCCACAATTTCGAGGTCGACAGGCAGGCAGCCCGTCGGGCCATGGAATTCATGCCGGGCCTGCCCAAGATCATGCAGGCGAACCGGGCATTCATGCGCCGGGCCGTCCGCTACGCCGTCGCCGAGGGCGTGACGCAGTTCCTCGACATCGGCTCCGGCATCCCCACCTTCGGCAACGTCCACGAGATCGCCCAGGCCGCCTGCCCGGAGGCGCGCGTGGTCTACGTCGACCACGACCCGGTGGCCGTCGCCCACAGCCAGGCCGTCCTGGCCGGCACCGAACGGACCGGGGTCGTCGCCGCCGACCTGCGCAAGCCGCAGGACATCCTGGCCGCCCCCGAAGTCGTGCAGGGGCTCGACCTGAGCCGCCCGGTCGCGCTGATGCTGGTCGCCGTCCTGCACTTCCTGGAGGACTCGGACGAGCCCTACGCGGCGGTCTCCGAGCTGTGCGACGCGCTGGCACCCGGCAGCCTGCTGATCCTCACGCACGCCTCGTACGAGGGGATCCCCCTCTCGGAAGAGGTCGCGAGCGGCACCGTCGGCGTCTACCGCGAGATCCGCAACCCGCTCGTCATGCGGGACGCGGAGCAGATCCGGCGGTTCTTCGACGGCTTCGGCCTGATCGAGCCCGGGCTGGTCTCCATGCCCAACTGGCGGCCCGACACGACCGGCGGGCAGGAGGGCGAGTCCGCGGACGAAGACCCCTACGCCTTCTCGGGATTCGCGGGCGTGGGACGCAAGGCGTGAGACTGCCGACGCAGACGGCGGAGGACCCGGCCGCGCCACAGGGCGGTCTGGAGGACCGGATCGGGCGGTTCGCGACGATCTGGGGAAGAGCCATCTTCCCGGTCACCGCGACCTCGCTCACCCGTGCCGAATTCGAACGTCACCTCGTACCGCTCACCCGCACCCTCGTCGAGGCCCTGCGGGCCCGGCCCTTCGACTCCTCCGCCGGCCAGCGGGTCGGGGAGGAGCTCGTCGCGGTCCACTGCACCGACCCGGAGGCGCTCGCCGGCACCCTCGGCGTCGTCGAGTCCTACCTGGTGCTGTACTGCGGTCCCGGCGGCCCCGACGCCGAGAGCGTCGAGGGGACCGAGGAGTACCGGTCCCGCTGCGCCCGGCTCCAGCACGGCATCGCGGCCGGATTCGCCCGCGCCCTGCGCGAACGCACCCTCAAGGAGCAGGAGGCCATCGCCCGCTCCGCCCTCACCGCCCGCGCCGACGCCCAGCAGGCGCTGCACGCCAGCGAGGCCCGCTTCCGGGCGGTGTTCGAGGGGGCGGCCATCGGGATCGGCATCGCCGATCTGGACGGCAACGTCCTGGAGATCAACGACGCGCTGCTGCAGATGTTCGGCGGCATGGACGGGCACGTCCGCGGCCGCAACGTCAGCGAGTGGAGCCATCCCGACGACACCCCGCACGTGTGGCGGATGTACGGGGAGCTCGTGCGCGGCGAACGCGAGAGCTACCGCGTCGAGAAGCCGTACTACCGGCACGACGGAACCGTGCTGTGGACCAACCTGACGGTGTCGCTGCTGCGCGACGCCGATGGCGTGCCGCAGTACCAGCTGGCCCTGATGGAGGACACCACCGAGCGCCGGCTGCTCAACCTGCGCCTGCGCTACGAGGCCACCCACGACGCCCTGACCGGCCTGCCCAACCGGACGCTCTTCTTCGAACGCCTGGAGAAGGCCCTGAGCGGGGCCGGCGGCTCCCGCTTCGGCCTGTGCTACCTCGATCTCGACGGTTTCAAGGCCGTCAACGACAGCCTCGGCCACTCGGCCGGCGACCGGCTGCTGGTGGAGGTCGCCGACCGGCTGCAGAGCTGCGCGACCGGACCCGGCGAGGTGGTCGCCCGGCTCGGCGGTGACGAGTTCGTGGCGCTGACCACCGGCCCCGACACCGAGGAGAAGGCCACCGAACTGGCCGTCCGGATCCTCTCCGCGCTGTCCGTCCCGATCCGGCTGGAGGGCCGCGAGCTGACGGTCCGGGGCAGCATCGGCATCGTCGAGGGCCCGGCCCGCGAGCGCACCCCCGCGGAGGTGCTGCGCAGCGCGGACATCACCATGTACCGGGCCAAGGCGGCCGGCGGCAACCGGTTCGAGTTCGCCGACGCCGCCGCCGACGCGCGCGCCATCACCCGGCACGGGCTGACCAACGCCCTCCCCGCCGCGCTGGAACGCGGCGAGTTCTTCATCGAGTACCAGCCGCTGGTCCACATGCACGACGGCAGCGTGCACGGCGCCGAGGCGCTGGTGCGCTGGTCGCACCCGCAGCACGGGGTGCTCGGCCCGGACCGGTTCATTCCGCTCGCCGAACGCACCGGACTGATCGTGCCGCTCGGCCGCTGGGTCCTGGAGGAGTCCGTCCGCCAGGCCCGCGCCTGGCAGCACCAGCAGGGCGGCGCCACCCTGCGGATCAACGTCAACCTGTCACCGACCCAGCTGCACCATCCCGGCCTGGTCGCCGACACGATCCGCGTCCTGGAGTCCTCGGGCCTGTCTCCCGGCACGCTGTGCCTGGAGGTCACCGAGTCGGCCCTGATCGGCGCCGACGACGAACTCCTGGAACCGCTGCGCCGGCTCGCCGCTCTGGGCGTGGACATCGCCCTCGACGACTTCGGTACGGGCTACTCGAACCTGGCCAATCTGCGCCGCCTGCCCGTCAGCGTTCTGAAGCTGGACCGCTCCTTCACCAAGGGCATGCAGCAGCACCCGGCCAACCCGGTCGACGTCAAGATCGTGGAAGGCATAGTCGCCCTGGCCCACAGTCTCGAACTCGCCGTCACCGTCGAGGGCGTGGAGACCGGCGCCCAGGCCGCCCAGCTCAGGGCGCTGGGCTGCGATACGGCCCAGGGCTGGTACTACGCCCGCCCGGGCGCCGCGGACCGCATCCACACCCTGTCGCTGTCGGACGCCGTGCCCACCCTCTGACCCCGTCCCGGGCCGGCCGCCGACTCCCGCACGCCCCGCCGGCCTGGGCGGGCCCGGCCCGCGCGGTCCGTGAGCAGCCGGGGGTCCGTGAACAGGGTGTCCGTGAGCAGGGGGTCCGTGGGCCGTTCCGGGGTCACTCCAGGCCCGCCTCCGTGCCCCGGCCCGGTTCACGGACGGCCGCCACGACCCGCTCGTAGCGCCGTGCCGTGTCGGCCAGGAGCTCGGCGGCCACCGGCAGCCGCTCCGCCTGGTACGCCTCGAGCGCTTCCTCCCCGGCCGCCCCGGAGAGGACGGCGGTCAGGGCCCGGCCGAGGGCGGCGGCGTCCTGGATGCCGGTGTTCATCCCCAGCCCGCCGGCTATGGGGTGGACGTGTGCCGCGTCGCCCGCGAGGAGGGCCCGGCCCTCCCGTATCCGGGTGGCCATGCGGACGTTGACCCGCCAGGAGGAGAGCCAGGTGGGCTCGGCCAGCCGGATCCCCGGCATCCGCGCATACCGGTCGAAGAGCCGCTGGAAGCTCTCCAGCGAGGGTGGCAGCGACTCGCCCCGATCGTCCGTCTCGGGCGGGGCCTGCAACTGGAAGGTGTCCGTCCCCGGCATCGGGCAGAGCAGGATCCCGCCCCCGTCCGACGTGAACCACTGGTGCCAGAACGCGCGGCTGAGCCCCGGCGCCCTGACATCCCCGAGCACCATCGCCGGCTCCACCTCCCCGCTCCCCTCGAAGGGGATGCCGAGGAGCCCCCGGGTGGAGCTGTGCCCGCCGTCGCATCCCGCCAGGTACCCGGCCCGGATCGTGGCGCCGTCCTCCAGATCCGCCCGGACGCCGGCCGCGTCCTGGGCGATTGCGGTGAGCCGGGACCCGTACTCGACGCGCACGCCGAGCTCGGCCAGCCGTTCGCGCAGGACCTCCTCCACCTGCCACTGCCCTACGAGCAGGCCTCCCTCGACGGCCGTGTCCCTGACGTGCTCCCCGTCGAAGTACTTGCGCAGCACCACGCGCTCGCGCCCCCTGGCGGTCACGGCCGCGGCCACACCGAGTTCCTCGAAGACGCCGAAACTGCCGGCCTGGAGCCCCTTGCCGCGCGATTCGCGGTGCGGTGCGGTCCGGCTCTCCAGGACCCGTACCGCGATGCCCCGCAGGGCCAGGTCGCAGGCGAGCGTGAGCCCGGTCGGCCCGGCGCCCACGACCAGTACGTCCGGTGCTTCAGGCGGCCGGACCGGACCCTGCCGTCGCTTCGTGTCGGTCGTCATCGGATGTCCCCTCGTCGTCGATGTCTCAAGGAAAGCGCGTCATGACAGAAAATGCAACCCGGTTACGAATTTAACTGGGTCACTCATTCGTGTTATGCTTTGCCCATGGAGAACACGTCGGGTCTGCGCGAGAACAAGAAGCTCCGTACGCGCCGCCAGCTGGCGGCCACGGCGCTGGAACTCTTCCTGGAGCGGGGCTTCGACGCCGTCTCGGTGGCGGACATCGCGGCCGCGGCGGAGGTCTCCAAGCCGACGCTGTTCCGCTACTTCCCGAGCAAGGAGGACCTGGTCCTCGACCGCTTCGCCGACCACCAGGACGAGGCGGCACGGATCGTGCGCGACCGGGCCGTGGGCCAGACCCCGGTGGCGGCCGTGCGCGCCCACTTCCTTGCGGCGCTCGCCGAGCGGGACCCGATCACCGGCCTCTGCGACCACCCGAACGTGCTCGCCTTCCAAGGGCTGCTCTACGGCACCGCCAGCCTGGAATCCCGGCTGGCCCACTACACCGCCCGCGAGGTGGAGCTGCTCGCCGCCGTGCTCGAAGCCGAAGCGGTCGACCCGCTCACCGCCCGCCTGTCGGCCGGATACCTGGTGGCGGCCCGTCAGGAGCTGGGCCGGGAGAACTGGCGCCGCATCGACGCCGGCCGGAGCGCCGACGAGGCCCACCCGGCCGCCGTGGCCGACGCGGAGCGCGCCTTCGCCCTCCTGTCCGACGGCCTGGACCGCACCCTCCCGGCCCGCCGGGCGCACTGAAGCCACGGCGCGCCGCCTGCGAACCGGTCCCGCGAACCGGTCCAGTGGATCGCATCACCGGACTGCACCGGACTGCACCGGATTCATGTGATTCACCGGATTCACCGGATTCGCCGGACTTCACCGGTCCGCGGCTGCCCGCGGAACGGGGCCCGGGAGGCCCCGGTTGTCGGACCGGTGTGTGCCTGGCCCTGGCAGGGCCAGGCAGCCATCCCTCCCGACCGGCCACAATCCTCGTATGAGCACAGCCATTCACCTGGGCGAGTTCCTCCGCTCCCGCCGCGCCCTCCTCCACCTCGACGACGTGGCCCTGCCGGACTTCGGAGGCCGGCGCCGGGTCGCGGGCCTGCGCCGCGAGGAGATCGCGCAACTCGCCGGAGTGAGCGTCGACTACTACACCCGGATGGAACAGGGCCGCGTACCCAACCCCTCGGGCGCGGTGCCCGACGCCCTGGCCCGCGCACTGCGGCTGGACGGGGATGCCGCACGGCACCTGCACCGCCTCGCCCGGCCTGAGCCCTCCGCCCGGCACGCTCCCCGGAGCCAGGACCGGCCGCAGCTCGTGCGCCCCATGCTCCAGCGGCTGCTGGACGATCTGGTGGACATGCCGGCGATGGTGATGGGCCGGCGCATGGACGTACTGGCCTGGAACCCGGCGGCGGCCGCCCTCTTCGGCGACTACGCGCCCCTGGACCGGTCCGAGCGCAACATCGCCCGGATCACCTTCCTCGACGAGGCGTCGCGGGATCTCTACGCCGACTGGACCGCCTGCGCCCGTGAGAACGTGGCCTACCTCCACATGGACGCGGGACGCCACCCCGAGGACCCGCGGCTGGCGAGCCTGATCGGCGAACTGTCGATGAAGAGCGCGGACTTCCGCCGCTGGTGGGCCGAGCATCCGGTGCAGGACAAGACCTCGGGAACCAAGCGGTTCCACCATCCGGTGGTCGGCGACCTGGAACTGGCCTACGAGACCCTGCGCGCGACGGACGATCCCGATCAGGCCCTGATCACCTACGCCGCCGAGCCGGGCACCCCGTCGCACGACGCCCTGCGGATGCTGCTGGCCTGGGCCACCGAGGATCCCTCCTCCGTGCCGGAGGACGGCCACGCGCGCTGACCGTCCCTCGGCGTGGTCAGCCCAGCAGGATGCGTTTCAGTTCGCGGGCCGCCCGCGGGGGTGCCACGTCCGTGCGGTGGGCCAGGGCGATCGTGCGGCGCAGCGGGGAGCCCGCCAGGGGGGTGGAGCGGAGCCCGGAGCCCGCGTTGCCCACCACCATCGCCGGGACCACCGCGATGCCGAGCCCCGCGCGGACGAAGCCCAGTACGGCGTCCATCTCGCCGCCCTCCACCGTGAACGCGGGCTCGAAGCCCTCCGCCCGGCAGGCCGCCACCGTCAGGTCCCGCAGGTCGTAGCCGTGCCGGAACATCACCATCGGCTCGTCGCGCAGCGCGGCCACCGTGAGCGGACCACCGCCCGCCGGAGGCGGCAGGGCCGCCGAGGAGACCACCACCAGGTCCTCCGTCAGCAGCTCCATCGTGGTCAGCGCCGGAGCCGAGGGGGGCAGCGGCAGGGCGATCAGCGCGAGGTCCAGGGACCCGCGCGCGAGCTCCCGTACGAGGTCCAGCGAACCGCTCTCCTCGATCAGCAGCTCGATCCCCGGATGGGCGGTGTGGAAGGCGCGGAGCACGCCCGGCAGCAGGCCGGTGCACAGGCTGGGGGTGGCGCCCAGACGGATCCGGCCGCGCCGGAGCTGCGCCAGCTCCTGCACCTCCAGCCGGGCCGTGTCCGCGTCCGCGAGGATCCGCCGGGCCAGCGGCAGCAGGGTCTCGCCGGCGTCGGTGAGGGTGATGTTCCCGCGCGCCCGGCTGAAGAGCTCGGCGCCCAGTTCCCGTTCGAGCGCCTTGATCTGCTGCGACAGGGAGGGCTGCGCCACATGCTCGCGCTCGGCCGCGCGGGTGAAGTGCCGGGTCTCGGCGACGGCGACGAAGTAGACCAGCTGCTGGAACTGCATCACCCCAGGCTAGCGCCTGCATAGGTGCAGGCTATCGACTTCAGCTCCGCCATGTCTTGGACCTTTCGGGACCTTGGTCCTTACCGTCGGTGTCATGGCTCTGGCAACGCGGACGGATCGACGGCCGTCCACCACGCGCACGCTCTGGGACTCCTCCGTCGGCAAGAAGTCCGTGATGGCCGTCTCCGGCCTGATCATGCTCGGCTACCTCGTCGTGCACATGCTCGGCAACCTCAAGATCTTCTTCGGGGCGGACGAGTTCAACGGCTACGCCCACTGGCTGCGCACCCTCGGCTCGCCCTTCCTGCACCACGAGTGGGCCCTGTGGATCGTCCGCGTGGCGCTGGTCGCGGCCGTCGTCGCACACGCTGTCTGCGCCTACCAGCTCAGCCGCCGCGACATCAAGGCGCGCCCGGTGAAGTACGCCCACAAGCGCCGCCGCGCGAGCTACGCCACCCGCACCATGCGCTGGGGCGGCATCATCCTTGCCCTCTTCATCGTCTGGCACCTGCTCGACCTCACCACGCTCACCGTGAACGAGCGGGCCTGGGCCGGGCACCCGTACGAGAACGTCCTCGCCACCTTCTCCACCTGGTACGGCAACACCATCTACATCGTGGCGATGGCCGCCCTCGGACTGCACGTCCGCCACGGCTTCTGGAGCGCCGCCCAGACACTGGGCGCGGGCAACGCCCGGCGGGACAGGACGCTGAAGTTCCTGGCCAACGCCCTCGCCCTCGTCCTCTTCGCGGGCTTCGTGTCCGTGCCCGTCGCCGTCATGACCGGAGTGGTGAGCTGACATGAGCAACGATTACGCCGACTACACCACCGGGGCCCCGATCGCCGACGCCAAGGCCCCCGAAGGCCCCATCGCCGAGCGCTGGGACCGCCGCCGCTTCGAGGCCAAGCTGGTCAACCCGGCCAACCGGCGCGGGCACACCGTCATCGTCGTCGGCACCGGCCTGGCCGGCGGCGCGGCCGGGGCCACCCTCGCCGAACAGGGCTACCACGTCGTCCAGTTCTGCTTCTCCGACTCCCCGCGCCGCGCCCACTCCATCGCCGCCCAGGGCGGCATCAACGCGGCCAAGAACTACCGCAACGACGGAGACTCCGTCCACCGGCTGTTCTACGACACCGTCAAGGGCGGCGACTTCCGCGCCCGCGAGTCCAACGTCCACCGACTCGCCCAGATCTCCGTCGAGATCATCGACCAGTGCGTGGCCCAGGGCGTCCCCTTCGCCCGCGAGTACGGCGGTCTCCTCGACACCCGATCCTTCGGCGGCGTCCAGGTCTCCCGCACCTTCTACGCCCGCGGCCAGACCGGCCAGCAGCTCCTGCTCGGCGCCTACCAGGCGCTCTCGCGGCAGATCGCCGCCGGCAACGTCGAGATGCACGCCCGCACCGAGATGCTGGACCTGATCACCGTCGACGGCGTGGCCCGCGGCATCGTCGCCCGGGACCTGGTCACCGGCAAGATCGACACGTACTACGCGGACGCCGTCGTCCTCGCGAGCGGCGGCTACGGCAACGTCTTCTACCTCTCCACCAATGCCATGAACTCCAACGCGACCGCCGTCTGGCGGGCCCACCGGCGCGGCGCGTACTTCGCGAACCCCTGCTTCACCCAGATCCACCCCACCTGCATCCCGCGCACCGGCGACCACCAGTCCAAGCTCACCCTGATGAGCGAGTCCCTGCGCAACGACGGCCGCATCTGGGTCCCCAAGGCCAAGGGCGACACCCGCCCCGCCGCCGACATCCCGGAAGCCGAACGCGACTACTACCTGGAGCGGATCTACCCCTCCTTCGGCAACCTCGTACCCCGCGACATCGCCTCCCGCGCGGCCAAGAACGTCTGCGACGAGGGCCGCGGCGTCGGTCCCGGCGGCCAGGGCGTCTACCTCGACTTCGCCGACGCCATCCGCCGCATGGGCAAGGAGAAGGTCGCGGAGAAGTACGGCAACCTCTTCGACATGTACGAGCGGATCACCGCGGAGAACCCGTACGAGGTCCCCATGCGGATCTATCCCGCCGTGCACTACACGATGGGCGGACTGTGGGTCGACTACGACCTCCAGACCACCGTCCCCGGCCTGTTCGCGATCGGCGAGGCCAACTTCTCCGACCACGGCGCCAACCGCCTCGGCGCCTCCGCGCTCATGCAGGGACTCGGCGACGGCTACTTCGTGCTGCCGTCCACCATCAACGACTACCTCGCCCGCCATCCGCACCGGGACACCGTCGACGACACCCACCCCGAGGCCGCGGCAGCCGTCCGCGAGACCCGCGACTGCCTCGCCAAGCTGCTCGCCGTCGACGGCGACCGCACGCCCGACTCCTTCCACCGGGAGATCGGCGAACTGATGTGGGAGTACTGCGGAATGGCCCGGACCGAAGAGGGCCTGCGCAAGGCCCTCGCCCGGATCCCCGAGATCCGCGAGGAGTTCTGGCGGCGGATCAAGGTGCCGGGAAGCGGCGAGGAGTTCAACCAGTCGCTGGAGAAGGCCAACCGCATCGTCGACTACCTGGAGCTCGCCGAGCTGATGTGCCTCGACGCCCTCCACCGCGCCGAATCCTGCGGCGGCCACTTCCGCGAGGAGTCCCAGACCCCGGACGGCGAAGCCGCCCGCCGCGACGAGGAGTTCGGGTACGCGGCCGCCTGGCAGTACACCGGAACCGGCGCCGCGCCCGTCCTGCACAAGGAAGACCTCGTCTTCGAGTACGTCCACCCCACCCAGCGGAGCTACGCATGAAGCTCACCCTGCGCGTCTGGCGCCAGAAGAACGCCGACGCCCCCGGCGCGATGGCCTCGTACGAGGTCGACGGCATCTCGGAGGGCATGTCCTTCCTCGAAATGCTCGACACCCTCAACGAGGACCTCATCTTGAGCGGTGAGGACCCGGTCGCCTTCGACCACGACTGCCGCGAGGGCATCTGCGGCGCGTGCAGCCTCGTCATCAACGGCGACGCCCACGGGCCGGAGCGCACCACGACCTGTCAGCTCCACATGCGCTCCTTCGACGACGGCGACACCATCGACGTCGAACCGTGGCGGGCCTCGGCCTTCCCCGTGGTCAAGGACCTCGTCGTCGACCGCGGCGCCCTCGACCGGGTCATCCAGGCCGGCGGCTACATCACCGCCCCGACCGGCTCCGCGCCCGAGGCGCACGCCACGGCCGTCCCCAAGCCCGACGCCGACTACGCCTTCGAGCACGCCGAGTGCATCGGCTGCGGGGCGTGCGTGGCGGCCTGCCCCAACGGCTCGGCGATGCTCTTCACCTCCGCCAAGGTCAACCACCTGAACGTCCTCCCGCAGGGCTCGCCGGAGCGCGAGACCCGGGTCCTGGACATGGTGGCCACCATGGACGCCGAAGGCTTCGGAGGATGCACCCTGACCGGTGAGTGCGCCACCGCCTGCCCCAAGGGGATCCCGCTGCCGTCGATCGCCGCCATGAACAAGGAGTGGCTGCGGGCCGTCCGCCGGGGTCCCCGCTGACGGGTCCGCCGATCGGATGATCGCAGCGGTTCCCGTCGCGCCGTGCCCGGACGCCCCCGCGGGCATGGGTGACAGTGGGCGCATGCCTCACGCCACTGCCGGACCCGGGCCGCGCCGCCGTACCGTGCTGGCCGCCGCGCTCGCACCGCTGGCGGCGGCCGGCTGCGCCGGGGAGGGACGGGACCCCGCGCCGCGCCCCGGCCCCGAGGCCGCCAACGACGTACTGGTCATGATCATCCGGCATGCGGAGAAGCCGTACGCCGGAGACACCGGCGAGGACGACGACGGCAACGAGACCCCCGGTGCCCTCGCCGTCCGGGGCCTGCGCCGCGCCCAGGAGCTGCCCGCCCTCTTCCCGCCGGCCAAGGGCGCCGCCCTGCCCCGGCCGGGAGCCGTCTTCGCGGCCGGCGGCAAGGAAGGGGCGCCCGCCCGGTGCCGCCAGACCGTCGAGCCGCTCGCCACCGCGCTGGGTACGCCGGTCCGCGCGGAGTTCGCCCTCGGAGCCGAGGCCGCCCTGGCGAGGGCGGTCCTGGCGGCGCACCTGCCCGTCCTGGTCTGCTGGGAGCACCAGGGGATGCCGCGCCTGATCCGGGGCCTCGGAGCCCAGGACGTACTGGGGCTCCCGGCCGCCTGGCCCGACCGCTACGACCTGGTGTGGATGCTCAGCCGGAGACAGGGCCTCTGGAGCTTCCGCGAGCTTCCGCAGCACCTGCTCCACGGGGACGCGTAGCGGCCCCCGCAGGGGCGTACGCTGAGAAGTGGACTCGGGGCAGTCGTGCGCCGGAGGGTGGGCGATCATGTCAGGAATCGTGCGGCGGGCTTTCGATGCTGCCGATGAGACACGTCCGTTCGAGGACGGCATGGGCAGGCTCGACCTGCTGGAAACCGAGCAGGGACTCGTGGGGCGAGCCGTGTTCGAGCCCGGATGGCAGTGGTCGAAGCACGTCAAGCCCATCGCGGGAACCGACAGTTGCGAGGCGCCCCACGTGGGCTACGTCGTCAGCGGCCGGATGAACATCGTCATGGACGACGGAGAGGACACCGAGGTACAGGCAGGGGACTTCATCCAGATCGCCCCCGGCCACGACGCGTGGGTGCTCGGCGAGGAGCCGTGCGTGGTTCTCGACTGGCAGGGATACGGGGACTACGCCAAGCGCACCTGAACTACCGCTGCGCGTCGAGGGCCCGGGCGAGGTAGGCGGCCGTACGGCTGCCCGTGGCACGGGCCACCTCGGCGGGCGTGCCGGCGGCCACCACCCGGCCGCCGTCCGCACCACCGCCCGGGCCCAGGTCGATGACCCAGTCGGCGCCCGCCACCACCGCCATGTCGTGCTCCACGACCACCACCGAGTGCCCGGCGTCCACCAAGCCGTGCAACTGCCGGAGCAGCACCGCGACATCGGCCGGATGCAGACCGGTCGTCGGCTCGTCCAGCAGGTACAGGGTGTGGTCCCGGCGCACGCGCTGGAGTTCCGTCGCCAGCTTGATGCGCTGGGCCTCGCCGCCCGAGAGTTCCGTGGCGGGCTGCCCGAGCCGCAGGTACCCCAGGCCGATGTCCGACAGCGCGCCGAGGCTGCGGGCCGCCGCCGGGACCCCGGCGAAGAAGGAGACCGCCGATTCCACCGTCAGGGCGAGCACCTCGGCGATGTTCAGTCCGGAGTGACGCACCTCCAGGGTCTCGGAGTTGTACCGGGCGCCCCCGCACTCCGGGCACGGGGCGTACGTGCTCGGCAGGAACAGCAGCTCCACCGAGACGAAGCCCTCGCCCTGGCAGGACTCGCACCGTCCGCCCGGCACGTTGAAGGAGAAGCGGCCCGCCTTCCAGCCCCGCGCCTTCGACTCCGGCGCCGCCGTGAAGAGCCGCCGGACCACGTCGAACAGCCCCGTGTACGTCGCCAGGTTGGAGCGCGGGGTCCGGCCGATCGGCTTCTGGTCCACCTCCACCAGCCGGCGCACCGGGAACTCCGCTTCCGCCAGCCGCTCGTGGACCTCCTGGGCCAGCGCCTGGCCCACGAGCGTGGACTTCCCGGACCCCGACACCCCGGTCACCGCCGTGAACACCCCGAGCGGGAACTCCGCGGCCACGTCCCGCAGGTTGTGCCGGTCGACACCGCTCAGCCGGACCGATCCGGTCGCCTTCCGCGGGGTCCCCGAGCGCCACTCGTCCGGCCGGCGGCCCCCGAACAGGTAGGGGGCCGTGGCCGACTCCGCCACCGCGGCCAGAGCCTCCGGAGGGCCGCTGTGCAGCACCCGCCCGCCGTGCTCACCGGCCAGCGGGCCGACGTCCACCAGCCAGTCCGCGTGCCGCACGACCGCCAGATCGTGCTCCACCACGAACACGGTGTTCCCGGCCTCCTTGAGCCGGTCCAGGACGCCGAGCAGCGCCTCCGTGTCGGCGGGGTGCAGCCCCGCCGACGGCTCGTCCAGTACGTACACCACCCCGAACAGCCCCGAGCGCAACTGCGTCGCCAGCCGCAGCCGTTGCAGCTCTCCCGCCGACAGGGTCGGGGCGCCGCGGTCCAGGCTCAGGTAGCCCAGTCCCAGCTCGGTGACCGGGCCGATCCGGGAGCGGAGGTCCTCCGTGAGCACCCGCGAGGCCTCGCCGCCGCCACTCGCGGCGGCCAGTACGCCGTCCAGCTCCGTCAGTGCCAGGGCCGCCAGCTCAGCGATGGTCCGGCCCGCGAAGGTCACGGCCAGGGCCTCCGGACGCAGCCGCCTGCCCTCGCACACCGGGCACGGCGCATGGCTGAGGAAGCTCTCGGCGCGGGCCCGCAGGGTGGGGCTCTTGCTGTCGGAGAAGGTCCGCATCACGTACCGGTGGGCGCTCATGTACGTGCCCTGGTAGGGCCGTTGGATCCGGTCGGCCTCCCGCACCGGGTGCACGGTCACCACCGGCTGCTCCTCGGTGAACAGGATCCACTCGCGGTCCGCCGCCGGGAGCTCCCGCCAGGGCGCGTCCACGTCGTGGCCGAGGGCCTCCAGGATGTCGCGCAGGTTCTTGCCCTGCCAGGCTCTCGGCCAGGCGGCGATGGCACCCTGACGGATCGACAGGCCGGGCTCGGGCACCAGCAGTTCCTCGCTGGTGGCGTGCACACGGCCCAGGCCGTGACAGGAAGGGCAGGCCCCCGCCGCGGTGTTGGGGGAGAAGGCGTCGGAGTCCAGGCGCTCGGCGCCCGCCGGGTAGGAGCCCGCCCGCGAGTACAGCATCCGCAGCGAGTTGGACAGCATGGTCACCGTCCCGACCGAGGACCGGGAGCCGGGGGAGGAGCGCCGCTGCTCCAGCGAGACGGCCGGCGGCAGTCCGGTGATCGAGTCGACCTTCGGCGCGCCGATCTGGTGGATCAGCCGGCGGGCGTACGGTGCCACGGACTCGAAGTACCGTCGCTGGGCCTCGGCGAAGAGGGTGCCGAAGGCCAGCGAGCTCTTCCCGGAGCCGGAGACCCCGGTGAACACCGTCAGCGCGTCGCGCGGAACGTCCACGTCGACCCCGCGCAGATTGTGCTCCCGGGCTCCGCGGACGCGGACGTAGGGATCATGGGCGTGCGGGGTGGCGGACTGGTGCATTCGCCCTAGTTTAGTGTCCCGGTCTCCGGGAGGCCCGCGAGCTCGGCGAGCCGCTCGAAGGAGTCCAGCAGCGCCGTCCGGTCGTACGTGGACGTGGTGACCAGGAGTTCGTCGGCCCCGGTCAGCTCCGCGACCTCGGACAGCTCCGCCGCGACCTGCTCCTGCGTGCCGTGGATGTGGCCGGCCAGGGCGCCCTCGTACAGCTCCCGCTCCTTGTCGCTCATGGGCAGGGCCTCGATCTCCTCGGCCGGGCGCAGGGCCGGGAAGCTGCCCCGGGTGCGGGAGTACGCGAGCGCCCAGGCCTCGGGCACCAGGATCCGCCGGGCGGCCTCGGCGGTCGCGGCCACCGCGACCGTGCCGGAGGCCACGACGTAGGGCCGCGCGCCCCAGGGCGACGGCCGGAACTCCTCGCGGTACGCCGAGATGATCTCCGCGACCCGGGCCCGGCTCCGCAGGTCCCCGACGACCAGCGGCAGTCCGGCGCGGGCCGCGATCCCCGCCCCCTCGCCGGTGGCCAGTACGTACGCCGGGATCCGCGTCCCCTCCGCGGGGAGCGCGTGCACCTCGGGGTGCGCCCGCTGCGAGCCGTCGAACCAGCCCAGCAGCTCCGCGAGCTGCTCCTCGAACCGGTCGGCGTCGGCGGTGTCCCGCCCGAGCGCGCGGCGGATCCCGCCGGTGAAGCCGACCGAGCGGCCGAGCCCCATGTCGATCCGGCCGGGGAACAGCGACTCCAGGACCCCGAACTGCTCCGCGACGATCAGTGGCTGGTGGTTGGGCAGCATCACGCCCCCGGTACCGACCCGGATCCGGGACGTCGCCCCGGCCACGGCCGCGGCGAGCACCGTGGGCGCGGATCCGGCGACCCCGGGCACGCTGTGGTGCTCGGAGACCCAGAACCTGCGGTATCCGAGCCGCTCGGCGGTGCGCGCGAGCTCCACGGTGTCGCGCAGGGCCTGCGCCGCGGGGTGCCCCGCGCGGGTGCGGGACCGGTCGAGTATCGAGAGGGAGCGGATCACACAGGGATCAACGCACGGAGGGCGTCAGGATTCCCCGGGCGCCGGGAATTCCGGGCGCCAGGGTTCCCGGCGCCCGGATTCCCTCGCCTCAGCGTTCCCCGGGCGCCGGGCCGGCGGCGGTCCGGCCGCGCAGCCAGCGGGCCGCGGCTTCGAGCGTCCGGTCCTGGCCGCTGCCGAGGTCGCGGGAGTCGTCCGGGACCTCCTCGTCGGGCGGGAGGGGGCCGTTGTGGATCCGGCCCGTGCGATCCGCCTCCCGGGCCTGGGTGAGCAGGATGAGCGCGCCGTCGGGGAGGGCGTGGGAGTCGTTGCCCGTGGGGACGCCTCGGGTGGCCTGTCCGAAGCTGCGGGTACCGGGGCGGCCGCGGAAGGCGATGGTCACGGCCTCGGCCGCGCTCGCGGTCCGGCTGCTGGTGAGCACCGCCACGGGAGGCGCCGCATGTGCCAGCGGCTCGGCGGGGCCCCAGGTGGCGAGGTACTGGCGCGGCGTACCGTTCTCGATCGTCCACGGAGTCCGCTTTCCGTCGGCCTCCACGAACGCCCCGACGACCCCGTCGCCCAGGACGGACCCCGCCGCGGCCAGCGGCCCCCACATGTCCCCGCCCGGGTTGCCGCGCAGGTCCACGATCCACCCCAGGGCCCCCTGTCCGTCGGCCTGCGCGACGGCCTTGCGGCCCTGGCGCACGTAGGCCGCCGCCGCCCGGTCGGAGGACACCGCCGGCAGGGACAGGTATCCGAGGGAACCGGCGAGCACCTTCGCCATGGGCACCTCGGTGCTACCGGGTGCCGGGCTCAGCGCCCGCTCGGCCTCCTGCGGGGTCATGAACTGGCTGTGCCGGTCGCCCAGGGCCCGCAAGGCCTCCTTGACGGCCCCGTACGTGTCGGCGGGGACCTGCGCGCTTCCCGCGCGGGCGAAGGCCTCGCGGCGTACGGCCGTCCAGTCGATGTCCGCCGCGAAGAGCGAGTTGCCCTCCATGACGTCCAGCGCGCCGGTGAGGTATCCGCGCGCTTGCGACGACATGGCCGTTCCCTCCGCCCCGTCCCGGCCGGCGCAGCCCGTCGTGGCGAGGAGGACCGCCGCTGCCGCGCCGATCAGCCGGCGGCGGGCCAGTGGCTCCGTGGTACGTGTCATGCGGATCAGCCGTCCTCCCGCCGTGCGGGCCGGCGAGGTGTGCCCAGGTCAGGCCAAAGATACCGAAGGGTCCGACGCGCTCACCGGCCCGTCCCGGCTTCGCGGTCGACCGACGGCGCCAACGTGGCCACGAGCCGCTCGATCACCTCGGGATCCAGAGCGGGATTGGCCGCGGCCGCGTGGGCCAGTTCCTCGTCGTCGAGGAGTTCCGCCAGCCGGGCTCGCGGAAGGTTCGGGTGGCGTGCCAGCGCGCCGCGCACGGCGGGGTCCGGGTCCCGGGTGAGGCGCTCCACGGTCGCCGGCGCGGTGTCGGGGTCGCGGGCGGCCAGGGCGCGGACCTCGGGGTCCGCGTGGTCGGCGAAGGCCGCCAGGCCGGCCGTGGGGAAGTTGGGCCGGGTGGTGAGGTGTGCGCGCTGGTGGCCGGTGTACTCGAGGAAGCTGCGCAGCAGGAGCGGGGCCGGGGCGTCCGGATGGTACTGGGCCAGCAGGACGCGTACGCCGAGATCCTCGTCGGTGCCCAGGCGTTCCAGCAGGTCGGGCGGCAGAGCGCGGTCCTCGGCCGCTCTCCGGCGCATCAGCGGGTGCCCGGAGTTCGCGTCGCGGCGCACGTCCCGCGGGTCCCGGGGCTCCAGGGGCCCGGGCCAGGCTTGGAAGGGGCCGTCCACGGGGACCTCGTAGTCGATCGCGGCCCGTTCGCGCTCGCTCAACTCGGGGTGCACGGACAGGGCGAGGCGCACCTCCGGAGCGGGGTCCACGGCGAGCGCGCGGCGTTCGGCGGGGCCGAGGTCCGCGCGGTACGCGATCCGCTCGCGCACGGCGGGGGCCGGATCGCCTGCCAGGAGGACCACCACGTCGGCGGGCAGGCTGGGGTTGCCGGCGATGGCCTCCCGTTCCTCCCCGGCGTCCGGGTTGGTCAGGATGGTGTCGACGACGGTCCTGCTCAGGGCCTGGTACATCAGCATGTTCCAGCGTGCGTGGCACGGATGGCCGGGCAGTTCGCGCTCCACCCACGCCGGATCCCGGGATTGCGCGGAGAGCTCTGCGCTGTCCCGCGCGCTCTGCCGGACCTCCTTGTCGGGATCCGCCAGCAGCGCGGCCTGGATCTCGCCGGGCAGCGCGTCCCACCGGCCGATCCCCCAGCGGCGGACCTTCGCGACCGGGTGGGTGGGCATGGACCGCTGCAGCGCGGTGGAGATCTGGCGATAGAGGGTGCCGTGCAGGCTGTCGTCGTCATAGGTGTCGATCATGCGGACCACGGTCTCGTCGGGCAGCGGCCTGCACGTACTACCGAAAGGCAGCTCGGGACCATTGGCGAGGTGGGCGCGGACGAACCACTCCGGATCGTCGACCAGTCGTGCCCGTTGGGCCGGATCGGCGTGGGGGTTGCGGGCGAAGAAGCTACGGGTACGGGTGTCGGGGTGCCGGAGCACGGCCTCGACGACGGCGTCCGGCAGGATCCGGTCCCGGCACAGCACCATCCGTACGGCCGGCGGACCGTCGGCGAGCAGGCGCAGCAGCACGTCCTGCGGAGAGGACGGATTGAGGGCCACCCCGGCGAGCCGGCGCGCGGGCAGGTCGGCTGCCTCCCAGATGTCCTGCGGCGTGGGCATGTGCCGTGACCCCCGTGTGTCGGGCCCTCCCCCGGGACCACCAGGTCAGGACCCTACCGGCCGTCCCGGCTGCTTAGGCTGGCGGAGTGACCGAGACTCAGAACCGAAGGCCCCTGGCCGTCTTCGACATCGACAACACCCTGGCCGACACCGCCCACCGCCAGCACTTCCTGGAGCGCCGGCCGCGCGACTGGAGCGGCTTCTTCGGGGCGGCCCCGGCCGATCCGCCCCTCGCCCGCGGGATCGCGCTCGCGGTGGAGAGCGCGGCCGACTGCGAGGTCACGTACCTCACCGGCCGCCCGGAGCGGTGCCGCGCGGACACGGAGGACTGGCTCGTCCGGAACGGGCTGCCCGAGGGGCGGGTGTGGATGCGCGGGAACCAGGACCGGCGGCCCGCCCGGACGACCAAGCTGGAGGTCCTGCGGCGGATCTCGCGGGGCCGCGAGGTGCGGATGCTGGTGGACGACGACGAGCTGGTGTGCCAGGCCGCGCGAGCGGCGGGCTTCCGGGTGGTCCTGGCGAACTGGGCGGCGGACGCGCCGGAACTCAAGGACGCGCAGGAGGGCGAGGGGCGCACCTGACGGGCCACCCGGGCGCCCGGGTGGCCCGGCGCGCCCCGGGTGACTCCGGGCGTCCGCGGTGACTCTGGGCGTCCGCGGTGGCTCCGGGCATCCGCGGTGCTCCGGGCGTCCGTGGTGGCTCCGGGCGTTGCGGCGAGCCCGGGCCCGCGGCGACCCCGGCGGGCACCGCGGGTGCCCCGGGGAGCCCGCGGGCCCGTACCGCCCCGGGGATCGGCTCTCAGGCCTCGTCGGCGCCGTCGAGACGGAAGCCGACCTTGATCCCCACTTGGTAGTGCGCGATCTCGCCGTTCTCGATGTGCCCCCTGATCTGAACGACTTCCAGCCAGTCGAGATGGTGGAGGGTCTCGCCCGCGCGCGCGATGCCGTTGCGGATGGCCTGATCGATGCCCTCGTGGGACGTGCCCACGATCTCGGTCACCCGGTACGTGTGATTGGACATGGGGGTCTCCCGACACTGGGGTGGCTGTTGCCTTGTTCTACGGTGCCCCAGTAAGTCCGGGTCCGCGAACTATGCGTGAACAATCCATAGCGATACCCCCTTGACCCACCCATTGGTCTATGCCAATTTCAAGCCATCTGAGATCAATCCCCCAGAAGGTGACCCCTCGTGAAGATGCGCTTCCTCGCCGTGTCCACCGCTCTCGCGGCCGCGACCGCCCTCACCGGCTGCAGTTTCACGGGGTCGGGCGGGGGTGCGCAGAAGGTGACGCTCTGGCTGATGAAGGGCAGTGCCTCCGAGGAGTTCATAGGCAAGTTCACCGCCGCCTTCGAGAAGGAACACCCGGGTGTGGACCTCGACGTGAAGATCCAGGAGTGGAAGGGCATCGGCGACAAGGTCAACGCCGTCCTGTCCGGCACGGGCGAGGAGAGCGCGGACGTCATCGAGGTCGGCAACACCCAGGTCGCGCAGTACGTGGAGGGCGGCGGAGTCTCCGAACTCACCCTGGAGGCCCTGCGCGAGTGGGACGGCAAGGACTGGCTGAAGGGCCTCTCCGAGCCCGGCAAGGTCAACGGGGCCCAGTTCGGGGTCCCTTGGTACGCCGCCAACCGCGTGGTGATCTACAACAAGGACCTCTTCGCGAGTGCCGGGGTCAAGGCGCCGATCAAGACCCGCCAGGAATGGATCCAGGCCACGCAGAAGCTCGACAAGGGCAGCCAGCAGGGCATCTACCTCGCCGGGCAGAACTGGTACGTCCTCGCCGGGTTCATCTGGGACGAGGGCGGCGACCTCGCCGTCGAGAGCGGCGGCCGCTGGATCGGCACCCTCGACGAGGAGAAGGCCCTGGCGGGCATGGAGTTCTACAAGCAGCTCCAGGCCCTCGGTGACGGCCCCAAGGACGCCGACGAGGAGACGCCCCCGCAGTCCGACGTCTTCGCCCGCGGCGGGATCGCCCAGATCATCGCCCCGCCCGGCCAGGCCGCCGCCATCGAGGCCGCGAACCCGGACCTCAAGGGCAAGCTCGGCTTCTTCCCGATCCCCGGGAAGACCGCCGACAAGGTCGGCTCCGTCTTCACCGGCGGCTCGGACCTGATCATCCCCGCGAAGACGAAGCAGCGTAAGCACGCCGTCGACGTGATCACGGCCCTGGTCAGCGAGACGTGGCAGACCGAGCTGGCCGCCACCATGAGTTACGTCCCCAACAAGAGCACCCTCGCGCACGTGGTCGCGGGCAACGAAGGTGCCACGGCGATGGCCCCCGGCGCCGCGCAGGGCCGCGCCACCCCGCAGTCCCCCTTCTGGGCCGAGGTCGAGGCCAAGAACCCGATCAAGCCGTTCATGACGGCCGTCCTCACCGGCGGGGATCCCGAGAGAGCGGCGAAGGCGGCCTCCGACACCATCAGCAAGGTCCTCAGCTCCGACCGCTGATCCCGGGGCACCGGTGGGCGGGCGGGCCCCGCGGGGAGACGGCCCCGGAGAGGGCCCCGGAGGGGTCCGCCCGCCAAGTTCAGCGTCCGCACATCCGAGGGCCGCGAAGCGGCCATGTCGAATCCAGCCGGTCACGGAAGAAGTAAAGAAGCCAGGCCACACACCTGCCGGCCTGGCTTCCCGTGCCGGACCAGGAGCCGTCATGACCATCGCCCCGCTGTCCCCGTCGGTCGTCGCCCCCACCTCCACCGTGCCCCCCGCCTCGGTCTTCACCCCTGCCCAGGCGCCCGCCCCGCAGGCGGCGGAGACTCCCGCACCGCGCTACGCCGTCCGTCTCGCCCGCGACGAGAACGAGGTGCGCGCCGCCCAGCGGCTGCGCCACCAGGTCTTCGCCGGAGAGCTCGGCGCCCGGCTCGACGGCCCCGAGCCGGGCCTGGACTCCGACGCCTTCGACGCCTACTGCGACCACCTCCTCGTCGTGGAGGAGGAGACCGAGCAGGTCGTCGGCACCTACCGGCTGCTGCCCCCGGAACGCGCCGCCATCGCCGGACGCCTCTACTCCGAGGGCGAGTTCGACCTCTCCGCCCTCGCTCCGATCCGCCCCGACCTCGTCGAGGTGGGCCGCTCCTGCGTCCACCCCGACCACCGCAACGGCGCCGTCATCGCCCTCATCTGGGCCGGCCTCGCCCGGTACATGGACCGCTCCGGGCACAACTGGCTCGCCGGCTGCTGCTCCGTACCGCTCTCCGACGGCGGGGTGCTGGCCGCCGCCACCCGGGAGAACGTCCTCACCCGCAGCCTCGCGCCCGTCGAGTACCGGGTCACCCCGCACCTCCCGTGGAACCCCGAGGGCATCACCTTCCCCTGCCGGATGGAACTGCCCCCGCTGCTGCGCGGATACCTGCGCCTGGGCGCCTGGGTCTGCGGCGAGCCCGCCCTGGACGCGGAGTTCGGCTGCGCCGATCTGTACGTCCTGCTCTCGCTGCGGCGCACCAACCCCCGCTACCTCAAGCACTTCCTCGCGCTCGCCCCGGCCGCATGAGCGCCTGGCTCCCGACCTCGCCCTGCACCCCCGAGGACTGCGCCGGCCACGAGGGACGCACGGCGAGCGTGCCGCGCGCGGTACTGCGGCTCGCCGGCGCCATCGCCCTGGTCCTGCTCGGGATCCTGGGCGCCCCGCCGCTGCGGCTGCTTCCGGAGCGCCCCCGGCACGTCCTCGTACGGTCCTGGGCCGCCGCCCTGCTGGGTTCCCTCGGCCTGCGGATCACCGTGCACGGGACACCCGGCCCCGGCGGTGGCCGGCTGATCGTCGCCAACCACATCTCCTGGCTGGACATCCCGCTCGTGGCCGCCGTCCTGCCGTCCCGGATGCTGGCCAAGAGCGACATCCGCGGCTGGCCGGTCCTCGGACCGCTCTCCCGGCAGGCCGGCACCCTCTACATCGAACGCGACCGGCTCCGGAGCCTGCCGGCCACCGTCGGCCTCCTCGCCCGGGCCCTGGCCGACGGCGACCGCGTCACCGTCTACCCCGAGGGCTCCACCTGGTGCGGACGCGCCCAAGGGCCCTTCCGCCGCGCCGCGTTCCAGGCCGCGCTGGACGCGCGGGTGCCCGTACAGCCCGTACGGATCAGCTACCTGCTCGATGACGGGGGGCCCGCCGGGGCGCCCGCCTTCGTCGGGGACGATCCGCTGACCGCCTCCTTGTGGCGGATCGCGCGGGCCCGCGGGGTGCGGGCCGAGGTCCGGCTGCTGCCGCGGATCCCGCCGGGCCGGTACGCGCACCGGCGGGACCTCGCGGCGGCGGCTCAGACGGCCGTGCTCGCCGAACCGGTGCCCGCGTCACCCGCGTCACCGACGGCATCCGCGTCACCGACGGCACCCGCGTCACGGCCGGCGCGGCTGCTGCCCGGCGTGCCCTCCCAGCCGTCGGTTCCGATACCGTCCGCCACCGACAGCGACAGGGCGAAACGGCCCCCCGCATCCGTCCACCAGTGGGTCAACTCCAGTCCAGCGGAAGCGAGTTCCCTACGGACGCCCTCCTGACGGAACTTCGCCGAGATCTCCGTCAGGATCTCCTCGCCCGCCTCGAAGGGCACCTCCAGATCCAGTGCCCGGACCTTCACCACCGACTGCCTCCGCGCCCGCAGCCGCATCTCGATCCACTCGTGCTCCTGATTCCACACCGCCACGTGGTCGAAGTCGGCGGTGTGGAAGTCCGCGCCCAACTCCCTGTTGACCACGGTCAGTACGTTCCTGTTGAACTCGGCCGTCACTCCCTGGGCGTCGTCGTACGCCGAGACCAGGACGGCCGGGTCCTTCACCAGGTCCGTGCCCATCAGCAGCGCGTCCCCGGGCGACAGCATCGCCCGTACGTCCGCCAGGAACACCGCCCGCTCCGCAGGCAGCAGGTTCCCGATCGTGCCGCCCAGGAACACCACCAGCCGGGGCCCGGGGGAGTCCGGCAGCCGCAGGGCGCGGGTGAAGTCGGCCAGCAGCGCGTGGACGCGCAGCCCCGGATGCTCCTCCAGCAGGATCTTCGCCGCCCCGGCCAGCGCGCTCTCGCTCACGTCCACCGGTACGTACGTGTCCAGCGCGGGCAGCGCCTCGATCAGGTGCCGGGTCTTCTCCGAGGAGCCGGAGCCCAGCTCCACCAAGGTGCGGGCTCCGCTCACCGAGGCGATCTCCCGGGCGCGTTCGAGCAGGATCTCCCGCTCGGCGCGCGTCGGGTAGTACTCGGGCAACCGGGTGATCTCCTCGAAGAGTTCACTGCCCCGGGCGTCGTAGAACCACTTGGGCGGAAGCGACTTGGGGGACCGGGTCAGGCCGTCGTGCACATCCGCGCGCAGCGCCGTCTCGGCGGCGTGCTCGTCGAGGGTGCGGGTCAGCTGGAAGTCGTTCACTGGCCGTCGTCTCCTTGGTGCGGTGCGTGCGGTGCGTGCGGTGCGTGCGGTGCGTGCGATCCGTGCGGTGCGTCGGCGGGGGTCTCCTTCAGCGGGACGAGGTCCACCCGGGTGCGCGTGGCGGTCAGCAGGGTCCGGTCCGGCACCTCGCACCAGCGCGGGTCCTCGTCGTAGGGCTCCGAGGCCACCACCGTCCGCTGCGCCGCGGTGTCGGCCAGGTACCACAGGGAATCCCCCCAGGCGGTCGCCGCGACGGCCCGGCCGTCGGTCAGCAGCAGGTTCAGCCGCGATCCGGGCGCGGCCCCGGCCAGCTCCCCTACCGTCCCGGCCAGCGCCGCGCCGAGGTCCGGGTCCTTCCGCAGCCGGTGCAGGACCAGCGCCCAGATCAGCGCCGAGTCCGTCCGGGCGGCCAGCGACAGCAGCTCCTGGGGAGGCAGCCCGGCCGCGACCGGGGCCACGGCGTCCGGCCAGTCCCGCAGCGAGCCGTTGTGGCTGAACAGCCAGTGCCCCTCCGCGAAGGGGGCGGCCGCCGCCTCCCCGTCGGCGCCGGGCCGCGTGGCGTCCCGTACGGCGGCCAGTACGGCCCCGCTGCGGATCACCCGGGCGAGGTCGCCGAAGGTGAGGTCGCCCCAGATCGGCCCGGCCCGGCGGTAGCGGGCGGGCACCGGGTCCCCCTCCGCGTACCAGCCGACGCCGAAGCCGTCGGCGTTGACCGTGCCCGAACGCTGGCGGCGCGGCTCCCAGGACTGCCGCACCAGCGAGTGCTCGGGCTCGCTCAGCACCCGGCCGAGGCTCACGGGCGCCCCGAGATAAGCGAGGTGACGGCACATCAGGCCTGCCCGGCGGAGCCTGCGGGGACGGCGCCGCGCGCGGTCCGGAACCCGGAGAAGATCTGCCGTCGCACCGGCAGGTCCCAGTTGCGGAAGGTGCCCCGGCAGGCCACGGCGTCCACGGCGAAGGAACCTCCGCGCAGCACCTTGTGCTCCGGGCCGAAGAACACCTCCGAGTACTCGCGGTACGGGAACGCCCGGAAGCCGGGGTAGGGAAGGAAGTCCGAAGCCGTCCACTCCCACACGTCGCCGATGAGCTGGCGCACTCCGAGCGGGGACGCCCCCGCCGGATAGGCGCCCGCCGGGGCCGGCCGCAGGTGGCGCTGGCCGAGGTTGGCATGCGCGGGCGTGGGGTCCGCGTCGCCCCACGGGTAGCGGGTGGAGCGCCCGGCCCGCGGATCGTGGCGGGCGGCCTTCTCCCACTCCGCCTCGGTGGGCAGCCGCCGCCCCGCCCAGCGGGCGTACGCGTCGGCCTCGTACCAGCTCACGTGCAGCACCGGCTCGTCCCCGGGCACCGGCTCGGTGACCCCGAACCGGCGGCGCAGCCAGGTGTCGCCCTCGCGGTGCCAGAACAGCGGCGCCTCGATCCCGTGCCGCCGGATCTCCGCCCAGCCGGCCGGCTCCCACCACCGCTCCTCGCGGTAGCCGCCGTCCGCCATGAACTCCTGGTACGCGGCATTGGTCACCGGAACGGTGTCGATCCAGAACGCCTCGACCTCGCGCTGGTGCGCGGGCCGCTCGTTGTCCAGCGACCAGGGCTCCGCGGAGGTGCCCATCGTGAACGGGCCCGCGGGTACCAGCACTTCGGCGGCGGCAGGCGGCGGGCCCTGCGGGGGCCGGGGGTCGGGCGCCGTCAGCACCGGTGCGCCCTGCCTCAGCTGATGGGTGATCAGCATCGTTTCGTCGTGCTGCTGTTCGTGCTGGGCGATCATCCCGAAGACGTAACCGCCGTCCAGCAGTGCCGTGCCCTCCAGGGGGGTGCGCTCCAGCAGGTCGAAGACCCGGCCGCGCACCTCGGCGGCGTACGTGCGGGCCTCGCCGGGGCTCAGCAGCGGCAGCTTCGGGCGCTCCGCGCGGGGATGCTCGAACGCGTCGTAGAGCGGGTCTATCTCGGGGTGCATGGACTCGCGGCCCGCCACGTTGCGCAGCAGCCAGAGTTCCTCCATGTTCCCGATGTGCGCGAGGTCCCAGACCAGCGGGGACATCAAGGGGGAGTGCTGGGCGGTCAGGTCCGCTTCGTCGACGGGATCGGTGAGCCCGGCCGTGCGGACGCGCGCCGCGGTGAGGGCGGCGGCGGCCCGCTCGCGCAGGAGCTCCGGGTCGGCGGTCATGAGCGTGCCTCCTCGCCCGTCGGCTGCGGTCGCGTTCGCGGGTGCGGGCGCGCGGGCTGCTGCGCCTGCTGCGGATGGGGATGCGGGCCGGCCTGCGCGTGCTGCGGTTCGGCCCGGTCGTCTGCTCGGTCGTCTGCGCGGTCGTCCGCCGGGCAGCGGCCGCGGGACACGTAGCGCTCGGTGAACTCGCCGACGGTGTCGAGGACGTGGCCACTGGCTCCCAGCCGGGGCAGCGCCGAGACCGCGGCCCGGAAGCAGGTGCGGGCCGCGGACCGCAGTTCCGGATCGGACAGCGCGTCACGGGCGGCGGAGCGCCACAGCGGATTGCGCGGCGCGGGCCCGGCGCCGTAGGAGTCGGCCAGCCCCTTCGCCACCCGGTACGCGGTCTCCGCGGCCTCCGGGTCGTCGAACAGCGCGTGCACCACCGCCACCGGGACCAGCCAGCCGTCCTCGCCGGGCTGCGCGTCGATCATCCGCAGCTCCAGATGGCCCCGGGGCCGTACCGGCGGGAAGAGGGTGGTCAGGTGGTACTCCAGATCGGCGGCGGTCGGCGGCCGGTGGCCCCCGTCGGAGCGCAGCCAGTCGCGGAAGGTCAGCCCGCGCGGTACCGCCCAGGGCGCGCCCTCCTCGAGCGTCCGCACGCACATCACCTCGGTGTCCAGCGCCTGCCGCGTCCACGCACCGCGCGGCTCCGCCTCCAGTGGCGGGGCGAGGGAGCGCCGGGTGTCGATGTCGCTCCAGATCCCCTGGCGGGAGCACCGCCAGCCGGCGTACGGACCTTCGTGCGCGGGGGAGTTGGCGAAGGAGGCGACCAGTACCGCACCGAGGAGGTGGGCCAGGCGCCAGCGCCTGCCGTGGCCCAGCGGGCCGGGCTCCTCGTGACCGGCGTCCACATTGACCTGGACGGACGCCGAGGCGCGCATCATGGCGCGCCCGGCCGGGCCGGTGCGGTCGAAGTAGGTCTCCATCGCCTCGTACCGCGGGCTGGCCAGCATCCGCCGCAGGGGGCGGCGCGGATCGTGGCCGAGTCCGCGCAGGACCAGCCCCTGCTCGCGCAGGGCGCCCCGGACAGCGGTCAGATCGGCCTGGAGGTCGTCGACGCAGCCGGTCAGGGAGCCGGCGGGGGCCGAGCTGAGTTCCAGCTGGCCGCCGGGCTCCACGGTGACGCCGGAACCGAGCGGGAGGGCCCGGGCCGCATCGTGCGCGGCGGCGAGGCGGTCGTGGGAAACGGGCCGGCCCGGTTCCTCGGCGTCGAACACCAGCCATTCGAGCTCCGCGCCCAGCAAGCGGGGCGGGCCGGTCTTGAAACAGATGCCGTGGATCAGCTCCTCGGCGGAGGTTTCGGTCAGTCGGGTGAGTGAGTCCTGGGGCATGACGGGGCCCTCGTCTCCTGTCGTCGGTTCTGACATCACCCGTGCCTACCCGTCCTTTGGGGCACAAACCGCTGGGGCACAAATCCATTGCGAGCGCCCTGCCGAAGCGCCGAGGATCACCACATGAGCGGCAGATTGCGCGAGATCGCGCGGGAAAATGCGGAGATCGTGGCGGCCGGTGGGTACCGGACGCGGTCGGGACGGCAGGTGTCGATCGCCGCCGCCGTGGCGGAGGCCAAGGCAGGAACCAGAATATATGGCCCAAACCGTGTCATTCCAGGCGAGCCGGACGTGCGGGGGCCCCACCGGACCGTCGTCGAGGTCACCGGCGAGAGCAGCACGGCCGCCGCCCGCAGGCTCGCCGGGGACCACCCCGGAACCGTTTCGGTGGCCGTCCTGAACTTCGCTTCGGCCCGGAATCCCGGGGGCGGCTACGTCCGCGGGGCCAAAGCCCAGGAGGAGGCCCTGTGCCGCGCCTCGGCGCTGTACGAGACCCTCCTGGAGGCCCCGGAGTACTACGCGATCCACCGCGCGGAGGTCAGCACCTTCTACACCGACCGGGTGATTCACTCACCCGGGGTCCCCGTCTTCCGCGACGACCGGGGCACCCTGCTGGACACCCCCTTCCGGGCCGGGTTCCTCACCTCGCCGGCTCCGAACGCGGGCACCATCCGCCGCCAGGAACCGGACCGCGAGCCCGAGATCCCCGCCGCCCTGGCCCGCCGCGCGCAGCTGGTGCTGGAGGTGGCCGCGCTGCACGGGTACCGGGGGCTGGTCCTGGGTGCCTGGGGGTGCGGGGTCTTCCGGAACGACCCCGCGCAGGTGGCGGAGGCCTTCCGCGGCCTGCTGGCCGGCCGGTTCGCGGGAGTCTTCGAACGGGTGGTGTTCGGCGTCCTCGACCGCGATCCGAAGCCCCGGGCCACGTTCGAGCGGGTCCTGGCGGGACCGTGGTCTCCCTGATGGTTCCGATCCTGAGGAAGATCCGCGACGCCGGCCAATGACGGGCGCGCACAAACACAGAACAGGTGATCGAGGATGTCCTTCTTCATTCCCGACTTCGACGACTCCGTCGTCGTACGGGCAGCCGACGCCGAGCTCATCGGAGACGGCGCCCCGGTCCAGAACCACCTGCTCGTGGACAGCGCCCAGGTGGGCGGCGCGCTCTCCACGATGCGGGTGACCCTGGCCAAGGGCGCGAACGGGGCCCGTCCCCACCATCACGGCAAGTCCGCGGAGATGTTCTACGTCCTCGACGGGACCGCGCAGCTGCTCGCCGGCGACCAGGTCGTGACGGCCGAGCGCGGCGACGTCGTCGTGGTACCGCCAGGCATGCAGCACGCCTTCGCCGCCGCCCCGGGCGAGATCGCCGAGATGCTCGTCATCATCACGCCGGGCGTCGAGCGCTTCGAGTACTTCCGGCACCTGGAGCGGATCCGGTACGGGAAGGTCCCGCCCGAGAGCCTCCTGGAGGTGCAGGAGCTGTACGACTCCTACTTCGGCACCAGTGCGCTCTGGGAGGCCACGCGCAACGGCTGACGGAGCCGGGGCCCGGGCCCCGGCTCCGTCCGACGGCTACCGCCAGCCGTACCGCTCGCGCAGCCGGTCCACGACGAGCTGGAACCGGCCCCGGTCCAGCGCGCACGCTTCGCGCCGCATGCCGTCCTCGTGGACGCGCAGCACCCGGTCCACGTCCACCCAGGACTCCCGTCCCGCGCCGTCCCAGGGTCCGGTCCCGATGGGGACCCACTCCCGGTCGTGGTCGTGCCGCTTGCTGGACAACTGCACGGCCAGGAGCGTGCCGCCCTCCTCCCGCGCCACGACCAGGACGGGCCGGTCCTTGCCCCGCCCGTCGTTCTCCTCGAAGGGAACCCAGGTCCAGACGATCTCGCCGGGATCGGGATCCCCGTCGCGATCGGGGGCGTACGAGGTCTGCACCGGCCCGATGGCGTTCGGATCGGCCTCGGCGGTCGCGGTGACCCCGTCCCGCCCGGGCTGCTCGACGTGACCGTTGCCGTGATGCGAAAGTGCCGTCATTCGGGCGAGGTTACCGGGTGCCGGGGTGCACGTGGGAGCGTGTGCCGGCGGGTCGGGGGGCGGGTGGCGGTCCCCCCTTCAGATCCACCCCTCCAGCGACGCCATGAAGCCGTCGAAGTCGTCCCGGTGGATGGTGTGGCCGGCGCCCGGAACCGAGCGGACCTCGAAGCCCCGCTCCTTGAGGAGCGTCGCCCGCTCCGGCGTGATCAGGAAGCTCGGGTCCGCCAGTTGCACGAGCGAGGGGACCACCGGTGCGGCCGGCAGCAGGTCCGTGCCCGTCAGCGGAAGCAGGCCCAGGGCGGTCGCCTCGTCCCAGAGGGCCAGGGTGGCCAGTTCGACGTCCACGTCGGCCTCCTCCCAGCGCGGGTTCATCGCCTGGATCTGCTCCTTGGGGGCCGACTTGAACCGGGCGAACATCTCGGGGCCGAAGCCCTCGGGAAGCTCCGCCAGGTGCCAGGCCGGGTCGGAGAACACGGCGCGCTTCGGCTTCAGCCGGTCCACGGCCTTCGAGAGGGTCAGGCCGCCCAGGGAGTGGCCGATGGCGAGTTCGGCGCCGGCCGGGAGGGTTTCGGCCACGTCGTCGGCGAAGGCCTCCGGGCTGTACTCGCCCCGGCCGCTCGCGCCGTGGCCGCGCAGGTCCACCGCGATGACGCGGTAGCCGCGCTCGGCGAGGGCGGGGCCGACCCGGCGCCAGGTGCGGTGGTCGGCCATGATCCCGTGGATCAGGAGGGCGATGCGGTCGCCCTCGCCCCAGGTGTGGGTGTGGAGCTGCACGGTGGTGCCTTTCGTTTTCGTTTCTGTCTTCGTCTTCAGGGGTGACGCAGTCTTCAGGGGTGACGCACGAGGCGTCGGTCAAGGGGAACGGGGTGGCGGGCAGGGCTCGCCCGCCTCAGCGGACGCCGCGGATCGGCTTGACCGCCAGGGCGCCCGCCACGGCGAGGGCCGCGGCCGCGATGAACAGGGCCGTGTAGCCGCCGCTCACGGAGACGATCACCGAGGCGATGAAGGGGGCGACGATCTGCGGGCCCGCGTTGGCGATGTTGAGCACGCCCATGTCGCGGGCCGCGTCCTCGGCCTTGGGGAGCACCATCGTCACCAGTGCGGTGTCCACCGCCATGTAGCAGCCGAACGCGAGGCCGTTGATCACGGCGAAGGCCAGCATGGCCGTCCAGCTGGTCGACAGGGCCGGGATCACCAGGGCGATGGCGGACAGCAGGGCGGAGGCGCCGACGAAGAGCTTGCGGCGGTCGTACTTGTCCGAGAGCCAGCCGCCGAGGACGGTGGAGACGACCATCGCCACGCTCGTCAGCGGCATCAGGACGGCGACGGCCGCCTCCGGCTTCATGCCCTCGGGCAGCACGGTGTGGTCCTGGAGGATGTACAGCTGGTAGCCGCTCACCGCGAAGTAGCCGAGCACCAGCAGCGCCCGCCCGATGAACGCCCAGCGGAAGTCGTGGTCCTTGAGGGCGCTCGCGAAGGCGGCGAGCTGCTCCTTGACCGGCATGGAGGGCTTGGCCGGGCGCCGTTCCTCGCGGGTGCAGACGGTGAACAGGACGGCGGCGCCGGCGACGAGCGCGCCGAAGACCAGGTACCCGGTGCGGTAGTCGTCCGAGAACGCCGCGCCGATCAGGGCGCCGACGGTCGAGCCCAGCGGCAGGCCGAGGCCGACGGCGGCGGAGGCCTTGCCGCGGGCGCTCATGGGCACCCGGTCGGGGACCACGGAGGTGATGGCGGCCTGGTAGATGTTCATCACGGCCTGGCCGAGGCACCAGGCGATGGTGATGAGCAGGATCGTGTCCGCGACGCCGAGCAGGAACATCGCCGGTATCGCGGCGAGCCCACCGCCCAGGATCCAGGGGTTGCGCCGTCCGCTGCGGTCGGACAGGGCGCCCGCGACCGGGTTGAAGACCGTCGCGAAGATCGCCGAGACCCCCGCGATCAGGCCGAAGTTGGAGACCTTGTTCGCCGCGTCGATGTCTTCGACCTGGAGGGCGAGGAGTACGCCGGCGACGCCGATGTACAGGGCGTACATGGCGCCGTTGCCGACGAGCAGCAAGGGCAGCAGACCGCGCCGGGAGGCGGGCGCGTCGGTGGTGGCGGCGGCGGTGCCGGTGCCGGGGGAGGAAAGGGCCACGGTGCCCTCCTGGGCAATTGGGAAGGGGCGAGGGGTGGGAGGTGCGCTGAGGGGTGTGGGGAGGAGCGGGGGGACGCGTGGGGAGGAGTGCGCGCCGCCCTGTCGCGACGGCGGGGGTGCGACGGAACGCGGCAGGGCGGCGGCACGGCTGGGCACGCCACGGACACGTGGGGAAACACCTGTGATGACGCCGGGATGACGCCCTGGTTACACGTGTCAGTGATTCGTGTAACCACTGTGTAGCATTGGTTTCCGGCCATCCGCTAGCCCCCGGGCACAAACGGTCTGGAAAGATGCCACGGCAATGTCTCAGTCATCGAAGCCCCCCACACCGCCGTCGCAGTCCCAGCCGCCCGTGCCGACCAGCGCCGACGTCGCCCGGCTCGCCGGCGTGTCGCGCGCGACGGTCTCGTACGTCCTGAACAACGCGGAGGCCGTACGCATCAGCGAGCCGACCCGCCGCAAGGTGCGCGAGGCCGCCGAAGAGCTCGGCTACGTACCCCACGCGGCCGCCCGCAGCCTGCGTGCCGGGCACACCCGCATCGTGCTGCTGCCCACCTCGCACGTCCCGATCGGCCCGCTCTACAGCACCTTCCTCAACGAGTTGCAGTGGGCGCTGCGCGCCCTGGACTACACGGTGGTCCAGTACGGCAGCCTCGGCCTCACCGGGGACGAGGCCGCACGGGCCTGGGCCGAACTCCGGCCGGTCGCGGTGCTCTCCCTCGGCGAGATCACCCTGTCCGCGCACAACGTGGCCACGCTCAAGCGGGCCGGGGCGCGCGCGGTGCTGACGATGGGGCCGGAAGCCGTCTCCGGGGCGCACGCGCTGGTCATGGACCAGGCGGAGGTCGGCGCCCGGGCGGCGGAGCACCTGGTGGAGCGGGGCCGGCGGCGGATCGGCGTGGTCGTTCCGGAGGAGGAAGGGCTCGGGCTGTTCTCCACGCCCCGGCTGGAGGGCGCGCGGTCCGTGGCGGGGGCGGAGATCACCGCCCTGTGGATGGCCTACTCGGAGGAGTCGGCCGCCGAGCTGGCGCAGCGGTGGGAATCGCTCGGTCTGCAGGCCGCGTTCGCGTACAACGACGAGTACGCGATGCTGCTGATGCGGGCGTTCCAGGACGTGGGTCTGCGGGTGCCGCAGGACGTGGCCGTCATGGGCGCCGATGACCTGCTGATCGGCCGGCTGCTGCGGCCGAGGCTCAGCACGGTGCAGATCGAGATGCCGACCGGGGAGCGGCTGGCGGCGCTGGTGGACCAGGCGGTACGGGAGCCCGCGGCGGCCGTGCGCAGGCACGAGCTGATGGCGGCCGTGGCGGTCCCGCGGGACTCGACGTGAGCCCGTCGCTCCGCTCGCGCCGGCGGGGCTGAAAAACGCCCTGCGGGGCATCCGGCCGAGCGGCGCCGGCGTGCGGCAGGCGCAGGTCGGGGCCCCGGCGGGGCCTGGTGACCGTTGACAGGGGGGCCGGGGGGACGGAGACTTCGGGCGCGCCCCACCGGGCGCGGGCGGAGCGTGCGCCGGGCCGGACAGTGGCGTCGGTGTGCCGCGCCGCCTCCCGCTCGCTCCGGAGGGACTCCATGAGCATCCGTACCGTCCGCGACGTCTACGTCGTCGACGCCGTCCGCACCCCGATCGGGAAGTTCGGCGGCGCCCTCGCCGGGATCCGCCCCGACGACCTGGCCGCCCACGTGGTGCGCGCGCTCGTGGACCGTACGCCCCAGCTGGACCCGGCCCGCATCGACGACGTCGTCTTCGGCGACGCCAACGGCGCGGGCGAGGACAACCGCGACGTGGCCCGGATGGCGGTGCTGCTCGCAGGACTCCCCGTGACCGTGCCCGGGGTCACCGTCAACCGGCTCTGCGGCTCCGGGCTCGAAGCCGTCGTCCAGGCGGCCCGCGCCATCGCGCTCGGTGACGCCTCCGTGGCCATCGCCGGAGGCGTCGAGTCCATGAGCCGGGCCCCCTGGGTGGTGCAGAAGCCGGAGCGCGCCTTCCCCGCGGGGCACCAGCAGATGTGGTCCACCACGCTCGGCTGGCGGATGACCAACCCCCGGATGCCCGCGGAGTGGACCGGCTCCCTCGGCGAGGGGGCCGAGCTCGTCGCCGACAAGCACGGCATCACCCGCGAGGCGCAGGACGCCTTCGCGCTGGAGAGCCACCGCAAGGCGGCCGCGGCCTGGGCGGCGGGGCAGTACGACGCGGAGGTGGTTCCGTACGCGGCCGTGGACCTGCTGCGCGACGAGTGCATCCGCGAGGGTTCCGGCCCGGAGGCGCTCGCCCGTCTGAAGCCCGCCTTCCGCACCGACGGCACCGGCACGGTCACGGCGGGCAACGCCTCGCCGCTCAACGACGGAGCCGCCGCGCTCCTGTTGACGGACGAGGAGGGCCTCGCCGCCACCGGGCGGGAGCCCCTGGCCCGGATCAGTGCGTCGGCCGTCACCGGGATCGAGCCCCAGCTCTTCGGTCTGGGTCCGGTGGAGGCCGTCGAGCGCGCGCTCGCCAAGGCGGGCCGCGGTTTTGCGGATCTGACCTCCTTCGAACTCAACGAGGCCTTCGCCGCGCAGGCGTTGGGATGCCTGGCCGCCTGGCCCGAGCTGGATCCGGCCGTGGTCAACCCGCGCGGCGGGGCCATCGCGATCGGGCACCCGCTCGGGGCTTCGGGCGCCCGGCTGGCCGGTTCGGTGGCGCACCAGCTGGCGGCGGCCGGATCCGGTACCGGGATCGCGGCCCTGTGCATCGGCGTGGGGCAGGGCATCGCCCTCGTGCTGGAGCGCTGACCTGACCCGGCTCCGGGCGGTCGATCGTTTCCGGTCATAGTCGGGCGTCAACTGCTCTGCAACTGAAGAGAATTGGTGCCTCCGGGGCGGTGGTGGTGGCACGATGGCGCGTGCTGCCGCCCCCCGCGCCACGCTCACCGCACCCGGAGGCCCCGCGCCATGCCGCTCCTCGATCCGACGCTCTGGCAGGACGGACCCACCCTCACCGGGGGTACCGCCCCGGTCCTCGAACCCGCCACCGGCCAGACCCTCGCGACCATCGACCTGGCCGCCCCGGCCGATGTGGCGGAGGTCGCCGTACGGGCCCACGCGGCCCAGCGGGACTGGGCGCGGGCCACCCACCTGGAGCGCGCGGCCGTGCTGCGCCGGGCCGGGGACCTGTTCACCGCCCACGCCGGCGAACTGCGGGACTGGCTGGTCCGGGAGTCCGGGTCCATCCCCGGCAAAGCCGACTTCGAGCTGCACGTCGCCGCGCAGGAGTGCTACGAGGCCGCGGCCCTGGCCTCGCGTCCGGCCGGCCAGGTGCTGCCGAGCGAGGCGCCTCGGCTGTCCTTCACCCGCCGCGAACCGGTCGGTGTCGTCGGGGTGGTGGCGCCCTTCAACGCGCCGCTGATCCTCTCGATCCGCTCGGTCGCGCCCGCGCTCGCCCTCGGCAACGCGGTGCTCCTCAAGCCGGACCGCCGCACCGCGGTGAGCGGCGGGCTCGCACTGGCCGCCGTCTTCGCGGCCGCAGGCCTGCCGGGAGGGCTGCTGCACGTCCTGCCCGGCGGTGCGCAGACGGGCGCGGCGGTGATCGCCGATCCCCTGGTCAGGGTGGTGTCGTTCACCGGATCCACCGCGAGCGGCCGGCTCGTCGGCGAGCTGGCGGGGCGTCATCTCAAGCGCGCGCACCTGGAGTTGGGCGGCAACTCGGCGCTCCTCGTGCTGCGTGACGCCGATGTGGAGGCGGCCGTCGCGCAGGCCTCCTGGGGCTCCTTCTTCCACCAGGGCCAGATCTGCATGACGGCCGGCCGGCACCTCGTGCACGCCTCGCTCCACGACGAGTACGTCGAGCGGCTCGCGGCGCGCGCGGAGGAGCTCGCGGTCGGGGACCCCTACCGGGAACGGGTGCACCTGGGGCCGCTCATCGACCGGGCCCAGCTGGACCGGGTCCACGGTCTGGTCGAGGCCAGCTCCGCGCAGGGCGCCAAACTCGTCACCGGAGGCTCGTACCAGGACCTCTTCTACCGGCCGACGGTGCTGGCGGGCGCCGGTGACGACAGCCCCGCCTACGCGGAGGAGGTCTTCGGGCCGGTGGCGCCCGTACGGTCCTTCGCGACGGAGGACGAGGCCGTGGAGCTCGCCTCCGCCGGCCCCTACGGGCTCTCCCTCGGGATCGTGACCGGCGACGCGGCGCGCGGGCTGGACCTGGCGGGGCGGATCCCGGTCGGGATAGCGCACGTCAACGACCAGACGGTGAACGACGAGGCGGTCGCCCCCTTCGGCGGCGTGGGCGCGTCCGGGACGGGCGCCCGGTTCGGCGGGGAGGCGAACCTCGACGCCTTCACCGAGCTGCGCTGGACCACGCTCCGCGCCACCCCGGGCGGGCATCCGTTCTAGGCCGTCTCCGGGTCCACCTGGCTCATGAGGTACTCCTCCCGTCCGTCGGCGGGCTCCTCCGAGCCGTCCCCTTCCCGTGACCGGCCGGCCCGGGTGGCCTCGGCGACGAGGGCGCGCAGGCCCGTACCGTCGGTCCGGACGCCCCGGGCCGCCCGCTGGGGGCCCTGGGCACATGGTGCGCATGGCGTGCATCGTGCGCGGTCAGGAATGCTTCGAGCCGGTCGTTCGTTCAGCAAAGGCAAGCAGCACAGCACTCTGGAGGTCTGGAATACCGTGGCTACTGTCGAACTCACCAAGGAGAACTTCGACCGGACGGTGAGCGAGAACCCGTTCGTCCTGATCGACTTCTGGGCGGGCTGGTGCCGTCCGTGCCTGCAGTTCGCCCCGGTGTACGAGAAGGCCGCCGAGGCCAACCCCGATCTGCTCTTCGCCAAGGTGGACACCGAGGCGCAGCAGGAGCTCGCCGCGGCCTTCCAGATCAGCTCGATCCCGACGCTGATGATCGTCCGGGACCAGGTCGCGATCTTCTCGCAGCCCGGCGCGCTGCCGGAGGCGGCGCTGACGGACCTCATCACCCAGGCCAGGGCGCTGGACATGGACGAGGTGCGGATGAAGATCGCAGCCGAGCAGGCGGGCGCGGCCGGCGCCGCGACCGAGGAGCCCGGGACGCCGGGGGCCTGATCCCGGCACGCCGGACACCCGATTACGTGACGGGCCCGCGCCGTGCGGTGAGACTGGCCCGATGAGCGAAGCGGTGGAGTACGACGTAGTGGTCCTCGGTGGGGGGCCGGCCGGCGAGAACGTCGTCGACCGGACCCGCGCCGCCGGGCTGAGCACGGCACTGGTCGAGAGCGAGCTGGTGGGCGGCGAGTGCTCGTACTGGGCCTGCGTCCCCAGCAAGGCGCTGCTCCGTCCGGCGCTGGCCAGGGCGGACGCGCGCCGGGTGCCCGGTCTGGCGGGGGCCGTGGCCGGCCCGCTGGACGCGGAAGCGGTCCTCGCGCACCGCGACTACTGGACCGGAAGCTGGAAGGACGACGGCCAGATCGACTGGCTGGAGTCGGTCGGCGCCCACGTGTACCGGGGTCACGGGCGGCTGTACGGGGTCCGCAAGGTCGCCGTCACCAGCCCGGAGGGGGAGCACCACGTGCTCTCCGCCCGGCACGCGGTCGTCGTCGCGACCGGTACCCGGGCCGTGATCCCGGAGCTGCCGGGCATCGAGGAGGCCCGGCCGTGGACCAGCCGCGAGGCCACGTCGGCGCAGGCGGCGCCGGGCCGGCTGCTGATCGTGGGCGGGTCGGTGGTGGCCGCGGAGATGGCCACGGCCTGGCAGGCGCTCGGCTCCCGGGTGACCCTGCTCGTACGGGGCTCCGGGCTGCTGCCGCGCATGGAGCCCTTCGCCGGGGAGCTGGTCGCCGAGGCGCTGCGCGAGGCGGGCGCGGAGGTCCGTACGGGCGTGGCCGTCGAGTCCGTCGAACGGGACGGCCCGACCGGGCCCGTCACCGTGGTGCTCGAAGGCGGCGAGCGGCTGGAGGGCGACGAGCTGCTGGTGGCGACGGGGCGCGCCCCGCGCACCGAGGACATCGGTCTCGACACCGTCGGGCTCGCCCCGGGCGGGTGGATCGCGGTGGACGACAGCTGCCGGGTCCCGGGGATCGACTGGCTGTACGCGGTCGGCGACGTCAACCACCGGGCGCTGCTCACCCATCAGGGCAAATACCAGGCCCGGATCGCGGGCGCGGTCATCGCCGCCCGCGCGGCGGGCAACGCGGCACTGGACACCGGCCGTTGGGGAGCGCACGCGGCGACGGCCGATACGCAGGCCCTCCCGCAGGCCGTGTTCACCGACCCCGAGGCCGCGTCGGTGGGCCTGACCCTCGCGGAGGCGGAGCGCGCCGGCCACCGGGTCCGGGCCGTGGACTACGACCTCGGCAAGGTCTCCGGCGCGGGTCTGTACGCCGACGGTTACCGGGGCCGGGCCCGCATGGTGGTGGACCTGGACCGCGAGGTCCTGCTCGGTGCCACCTTCGTCGGCCCGGGCGCGGCCGAGCTCCTGCACGCGGCGACGATCGCGGTCGCGGGCGAGGTGCCCATCGAGCGGCTGTGGCACGCGGTCCCGGCGTTCCCGACGATCAGCGAGATCTGGCTGCGGCTGCTGGAGGCGTACAGGGGGTAGCCGCTGCCGCCCAGGGCCATCCCGGTGATCCGGAGGGAGCGGCGCCGGGACCGGGACCACCGGGCGGGCCGTACTCGACCCGGCCGGGACAGCCCTTAGCATGCGGGGATGGAGATCCGCGCGGGCCGGGTGGCGGTCCACTCCGTGGAGCACGGGACCGGCCGGCCCGTGCTCGTACTCCACGGTGCCGGCGTCGATCACCGCGAGGCCGAGGCCTGCTTCGAGCCGGCCCTCGAGGGAGTCGCGCGGCTGCGGCGGATCTATCCCGATCTCCCCGGAATGGGCCGGACGGCCGCTCCGGACACGCTGCGCAGCGCCGACGACGTCCGCGACCTGCTGCTCGACTTCGCCGACGAGGTCACGGGCGGCAGCCCGTACCTCCTCGTCGGCCACTCGGCGGGCGCGTACTTCGCGCGGGCGATGGCCGCGCGGCGCCCGGCGCGGGTCGCCGGGCTGGCGCTGGTCTGTCCGCTGCTGCCGGGGCTGCGCGAGGTCCCGGAGCACCGTGTCGTCGCCGGATCGGGTGAGATCGGTGACGACGTGTTCCGGAGCTACTTCGTGATCCAGACCCCGGAGATGCTCGAACGGTACGAACGCCATGTCGCCCCGGCCGCCGCGCTCGTCGACGAGGCGGCGCTGGAGCGGATCGGCGAACGCTGGGAGTTCACCCCGGAGCACGCACCGGCCTACGCGGGCCCGACCGTGCTGGTGGCGGGGAGGCTGGACTCGACGGTCGGATACGCGGCCGCTTGCGACCTCGCCGGCCACTACCCGCACGCCTCGCTCGCCGTGGTCGACGACGCGGGCCACGCCCTGCCCCACGAGCAGCCGGAGCTCCTGCGCGCGCTCCTCGCCGAATGGCTCGTGCGGGTGGAGCGCGCGCGATGACCTCGTGACTCCGACCGGCAAGACCGCGCACCGCCCGCTCGGGGTACCGGCGGGGACGCCGGACGTCCGCCGGGATCAGAAGATCATGCAGGTGGTGGTCGCGTGGGCGATCAGCTTGCCCTGGCCGTCCAGGACCTTGCCCTCGGCGGTGGCGGTACGGCGTCCGGCGTGGATGACCTTGCCCTCGGCGGTGAGCACCTGTCCGTCGGTGCGGGCGGCGCGGATGTAGTTGACCTTGAGTTCGAGGGTGGTGTAGCCGGTGCCGGCGGGGAGCGTGGTGTGGACGGCGCAGCCCATCGCGGAGTCGAGGAGGGTGGCGGCGATGCCGCCGTGAACCGTGCCCAGGGGGTTGGCGAAGTCGGGGCGGGTGTCGAGGGAGACGACGATGCGGCCGTGCTCGACCTCGTCGAAGCGCATGCCCAGCAGCCGGCCGATGGAGGGAATGTCGGTGGGGCGTTCCGTCTGCACCCAGCGCATCAGTTCCAGGCCGGTCATGGAGGTGAGGTCGGCGGTGGTCACGTTCGTTCTCCTGTGGACGTGTGCGGTCTACGGACGGGGGGAGGGCTCGGACGCGCCGCGCTCGCGCAGGGCGTACCGGAGCAGCTCGTGGATCTCGGCAGCGGCCGCCTCGATCGGCTCGGTGCTCCGCTCGGCCCGGCACATGATCACCGCGCCTTCGGCCGCGGCGATGATGAGGGAGCCGAGTGTGCGGCTGCGTTCCTCCGGCAGGCCGTGCCGGACGAACAGGGCCGCGAGGGCATCGCGCCAGCGGGCGAAGACGGCGGCCGCGGAGCGGACGAGTTGGGGCGCGTCGTCGTTGGTCTCCACGGCCACCGCCACGATCGGACAGCCGGCCCGGAAGTCGCTGTCCACGAGCCGGTCACGCCACAGGACGAAGAACGCGTCGACGGCGGCCACCGGATCACCGGCCCGCGTCATGGCATCGATCAGACCCGCGATGAAGTCCCCGGCGAGCGACACCGCTTCGTCGATGAGCTGGGTCCGCCCGCCGGGGAAGTGGTGGTACACCGAGCCCCGGGGTGCTCCGCTGTGGGCGAGGACCCGGTCGATGCTCGTACCGCTCGCCCCGTACTCGGGCAGGAGGGCGGCGGCACTGAGGACCATCCGGTCGCGACTGTCACTTCTGCGCGGACTCACTCGCTCCACCGCCTTCCCGAAGCCGATGCGGGCCCGTCCAGCCGGGCTACCTGCCGGTAATCTATGGTCTATGGCATAGAACATGCAAGGGTTCACGTCACTCGAAGGCGGCGGCCACCAGGCCCAGGGCGCGCAGTCACCGAGCGCGGCCGCCAGGCGGGTTGGGCGCGAACGCCGGTGCGGCGGCGGTCCGGGAGTCGGCCGTCGGAGTGGAGCAGGGCCCTCACGGCCGTCGGCGCAACCGTATTCAGCAAGGGCTGTCCGTCGTCGCCTCGCCCGACCGCGATCTTGTCGTGCTCCCGGAACC
>NZ_JBSFDF010000061.1:0-42724 GCF_053593795.1 Streptomyces sp. NPDC002104
CTGGGGCGGAGCCCCAGGGGGTCCGGGCGCAGCCCGGTGCCCCCCTTTCAGCCCCGCCGGCGTTTGAGGCGCGGGTCCGGGCAGCGCCCGGGGAACGGTGGAAGGGCGGGTAGGGGAACTCCGCCCCGCAGGGCCGCCGAACCGCGCCGGACGGGCCGGGTCCGGGGCTCCGGCCTGGCGGGGCCGGCCGTGCGGGGCTCTGGCAGGCCTGGCGGGCCGGGGAAGTCCGGGGCTCCGGCCGGGCCGGGCCCGGTCAGCGGCAGCCGGTCAGCGGCCCAGGGGCCAGGCGACCGTGGCGGGGGTGTGGTCGGAGGCCCCGGCGTAGGTGGCGCACGCGTCCGTGAGGGTTTCCAGCAGGGTCAGCGGATCGACGAGCGGGTGCTCCATGCCGCGGAGCCAGCTCACCGAGAGGTCCCCCGGCAGCGCGGCCGGCGGCACCAGGACGTAGCTGCCCCGGCAGTGCCAGCGCAGCCCGGGGTGCTCGTCCATCGTCTCGGGGTGGCAGTCCAGTTCGCAGGGCCACCACTCGTCCTCGTCCTCGGGCGTGCCCCGGGTCGCGGTGAAGAAGAGCATCCGGGCCTGGTCACCCGTACCGCCGGACTCGGCGACCGGGCCGACCTCGATGCCGGCGGCCAGCAGGCGTTCCAGTGCGCTGTGGCCGGCTTCCAGGGGGACGTCCAGGACGTCGTGGACCAGGCCCGTCGCGGTGATGAAGTTGGCCGCGGGCTGGTTGCGGGCCCAGCGTTCGACCTGTGCGCGGTCCGTCGTGGACTGCGTCTGCCAGGCGAAGGAGACGGGGTGGCGTGCGGGCGTCGGACAGCCGATCCGGTCGCACGAACACCGGTAGCCGGCCGGATGCGCGGCGGGCGAGATCGGCAGACCCGCGGCGGCCACGGCCAGCAGCAGGGCTTCGCGTTCTCGTGCGGGGTCCTCGGCGTCGGGTTTGGGCTTGCGGCGCAGCCACTGGGAAATCCTGCTCTGCTCGCCGCGTTTGACGCGGCCCGACTCAGACCCCATCTATCCCCTCACCTACACCGTTGCCCCGGCAGACCCTCACATGTTCCCACCATCCTGGGCGCCGGGTGACCGCACCCCCCGACCAGGGCTCCCACATAACCACAGAATCCGGCCATATGTTCTCGGCCGTCAGCCGGTCATGACCTATCCCACCCGGCCCCGGCCCCGGCCAGCACCGCGTCCACCAGCGCATCCGTGTAAGCGTGCGTGAGCGGCGCCGTGCGCAGCAGCCAGCGGTAGGTCAGAGGTCCGAGCAGCATTTCCACGGTCAGCCGCAGATCGGTGTCCGGCGGGAGCTGTCCGGCCTCGCGGGCCGACCGCAACCGCTCCTCGTACAGCGCGAGCTGCGGTTCGAGCAGCTGCTCGGTGAAACGCGCCCCCAGCTCGGGGTCGGTGGCACCGGCCGCCGTCAGGGCGCGGGCGGGGGCCGCGTACCGCTCGTCGGCGAACTCGTCGACCGTGGCCCGCAGTACGTACTTCAGGTCGGCGGCCAGGTCCCCGGTGTCGGGGAAGCCGGTCCACCCGCCCTCGGACTCCGCGTCCCCGGCGAGCGCGACCGAGGCGTCCAGCAGGACCGCGGCCTTCGACGGCCACCAGCGGTAGATGGTCTGCTTGCCGACGCCGGCGCGGGCGGCGATGGCCTCGATGGTCAGCTTGTTGTAGCCGACCTCCCCCACCAGGGCGAGCGCCGCGTCCAGGATGGCCCGCCGCGAGCGGTCGCTGCGGCGCGTGGCGTCCGGGGACCGGGGGGCGGAGCCGGGACCGGTACCGGGGTCGGGGAGGGGGCTGGAGCTCATTTCGGCAATTTATCAACCACGACCCGCTCGTCTTTCGGCCGTTCCGAAAACCACCCGGTCAGTTCACTGCGCGGTTCCCGCCGAGGAGGGACGATTCTCTTCTCATCACCGTGAGGAGCCTTCATTGCGCAGAGACGCCACACCCCGGCGCTACCTGATGTGCCCACCCGCGCACTTCAAGGTCACGTACTCCATCAACCCGTGGATGGACCCCACGAAACCGGTGGACCTGCCCCTGGCCATGGCCCAGTGGGAGGACCTCCGCGACCGCTACGTGGCCCTGGGCCACACCGTCGAGACCCTCGTCCCCGACCGGGGACTGCCCGACATGGTCTTCGCGGCGAACGGCGCCCTCGTCGTCGACGGCCGGGTGCTGGGCGCGCGGTTCGCCTACCCCGAGCGGGCCGCCGAGGCGGAGATCCATCTCGACTGGTTCCGTGCGAACGGTTTCCAGGACGTCCACGAGCCGTCCCACGTCAACGAGGGCGAGGGCGACTTCGCCGTCACCGCCACCTACATCCTGGCCGGCCGGGGCTTCCGCTCCAGCCCGCTCTCGCACGACGAGGCCCAGGAGTTCTTCGGCCGCCCGGTCATCGGTCTCGACCTGGTCGACCCGCGCTACTACCACCTGGACACGGCGCTGTCCGTGCTCGACGGCGACGAGGTCATGTACTACCCGGAGGCCTTCTCCGAGGGCAGCCGGGCCGTCCTGCGCCGGCTCTTCCCCGACGCGCTGATCGCCGGGGCCGAGGACGCGGCCGCCCTCGGGCTCAACGCGGTCTCCGACGGGCGGCACGTGCTGCTCCCGCAGGAGGCGACCGGGCTCTTCGCCCCCCTGCGGCAGCGGGGGTTCGAACCGGTCCCCATGGACCTGGGGGAGCTGCTCAAGGGCGGCGGCAGCGTGAAGTGCTGCACGCAGGAGCTGAGGCCCTAGCCGGCCCGGCTCCGGCGGGTTGCGTCCCCGCAGGGGGTCCGGGTCAGCCACGGGCCCGGGTCCCCTGCGGGCTCAGGCCCCTACGGGCTCAGGCCCCCTGCGGGGGCGGCCACTCCTGGCCCCAGTCGGCGTCCCGGGCGGCCTTGTACAGGTCCCCGTGGCGCTTGGTCACGTTGACCTTGGTCTGCCCCTCGGCCTCGGGTCCGCACAGCTCCAGCAGGACGAGCCCCTTGCGGATCTGCGGCCTGCGGGTGATCCGGGCGGCGGCCGGCTCCACCGGGAAGCGGGTGGCGGCCACGTAGCTGAACTTCTCGTCCTCGTAGGAGAGGGAGCCGCCCTTGACCTGGCGGTGCAGGGAGGAGCGGCTGACCCGCGTCGAGAAGTGGCACCAGTCCTTGCCGACCTCGATCGGGCAGGTCCCGTCGTGCGGGCACGGAGCGGCGACCTGCAGCCCGGCCCCGATCAGCTGGTCGCGGGCCTCGCGGATGCGCAGGTACCCCTCCGGCGTGCCCGGCTCGACCACCACCACGGCCCGGCCGGCGCGCGCCGCCTCGGCGACGACCTCGCCGCGGGCCTCGGGGGTCAGTTCGCCCAGTACGTAGGAGACCGTCACCAGGTCCGCCTCGGGGAGGTTCATCCCCGCCCCGATGACGCTCTGGCGCCACTGGGCGGCCCGCAGCGCGGGGGAGGAGGAGGCCGCGGCCAGCTCCTTGCCGAGGACCAGGGCCGGGTCCGCCCAGTCCAGTACCACCGTCTCGCGGGTCCCGGCCCAGGTGGCGTCCGCCGCCCAGGCCGCCGCGCCGGTGCCGCCGCCCACGTCCACGTGCGAGGCCGGGGACCAGCCCGGGGCCGCCTCGGCGAGCCCGTCCAGGGCGGACCGTACGGCCTCGAAGGTGGCGGGCATCCGGTACGCCGCGTACGCGGCCACGTCGGAGCGGTTGCGCAGGACGGGGGTGTTGGTCGGGATGGTCCCGCGGTAGTTGGCGATCAGCCGCTCCACGGCGGCCGTGGCCTGCTTCTGCGGGAGGCCTTCGAGCAGCCCGGCGAGGGCGCTGCGCAGGGTTTCGGCGGTGGTGGTGGCGGTGTCGTTCACCCGCCAAGTTTACGGGCCGGGGCAGCCGCCCCGGCCCGTTCCCCCGGAGGGTCAGGCCGTCCGCGTGGTCTGCGCGGTCTGCGTGGTTGCCGCGCCGCCGGTCCGCCAGGGGCGGCACAGGGCGACGAAGCAGAGGACCGACAGGAGGGCGCAGCTCGCCTGGACCAGGGCCATCGGTACCGCCGTGTCCTCGCCCGCGATGCCGACCAGGGGGGAGGCCACGGCTCCGACCAGGAAGGAGGACGTGCCGAGGAGGGCGGAGGCCGAGCCGGCCGCGTGCGGGGCGCGCATCAGGGCCTGCGCGTTGGTGTTCGGCAGGACGAGGCCCATCGCGGACATCAGGACGAACAGCCCGGCGCAGATCGCGAAGAGCCCGACCTCGCCGAAGACCCCGGAGGTCATGAGGAGCAGGGCGACCGAGGCCGCCGTGATGACCGCGAGCCCGTACCCGAGGACCTTGTCCAGGCTGACCCGGCCGACCAGCAGCTTGCCGTTGATCTGGCCCACCGCGATCAGCCCGAGGGAGTTCACGCCGAACAGCAGGCTGAAGGTCTGGGGCGAAGCACCGTAGATCTCCTGCACGACGAACGGCGAGGCGGAGATGTACGCGAACAGCGCGGCGAAGGCGAACCCGCCGGCCAGCGTGTAGCCGGCGAAGACGCGGTCGGCGAACAGCCCGCGCATGGTGCGCAGCGCGGCGCCGACGCCGCCGGTCTGGCGCCGTTCGGGCGGCAGGGTCTCGTCGAGCCGGCGCCAGACCAGGAGGGTGAGCAGGGTTCCCACGACGGTGAGGACGGCGAACACCCCGCGCCAGTCGGCGAAGCGCAGCACCTGGCCGCCGATGAGCGGGGCGATGATCGGCGCCACGCCGGATATGAGCATCAGGGTGGAGAAGAACCGGGCCATCTCGACCCCGTCGTACAGATCGCGTACGACGGCCCGCGCGATCACGATCGCGGCCGCGCCGGCCAGGCCCTGGAGCAGCCGGAAGGCGATCAGCAGCTCGACGGTCGGGGCGAAGGCGCAGATGGCGGTGGCGAGGACGTAGACGGCCATGCCGATGAGCAGGGGGCGGCGGCGGCCCCATTTGTCGCTCATCGGGCCGATGACCAGCTGCCCCAGGGCCATGCCGGCGAGGCAGGCGGTGAGGGTGAGCTGGATGGTCGCCGCCGGGCTGTTCAGGGCCGTGGTCACCGTCGGCAGGGCCGGCAGGTACATGTCCATGGACAGCGGGGGGAGGGCGGTGAGTCCGCCGAGGATGAAGGTGACGAGCAGTCCCGTCCGGCGGGCGGCCGTCAGGGGAGGGGTGGTGGTGAGAGGGGAGGGATTCGTGGTGGACGAGTCCTTCGAGGGCGCTGTCGCGTGGCCCCGCTCCGGCATACGGAACTCCAGTCTTCTTATCGTGTCTTCACACCCCCTGATCGCACCATGTTCTCAGCAATCGGAACGTCCCGGGGCCGATGCGCGGTGTGACGTAGCCTGCGGCTCCATGAACGCACGTGTGAAGCAGATCGCCGTAGTGACCGGAGCCGGATCCGGGATCGGCCGCTCCGTGGCCCTCACCCTCGCCGCCGCCGGATGGTCGGTGGCCCTCGCGGGCCGCCGGACCGAGCCCCTGGAGGAGACCGCCGGGGCCGCCCGCGCCGCCCACCCGGACGCCGACGTGCTCTGCGTCCCCGCCGACGTGAGCGACCCGGACGACGTGGCCGCGCTGTTCGAGACCGTCCGGGAGCGCCACGGGCGGGTCGACCTGCTCTTCAACAACGCGGGCACCTTCGGCCCGGCCGGCGTCGCGCTGGAGGACATCTCCTACGAGGCCTGGCGCTCGGTGGTCGACGTCAACCTCACCGGCTCCTTCCTCTGCGCGCAGGCGGCCTTCCGGGTGATGAAGGCCCAGGACCCCCAGGGCGGCCGCATCATCAACAACGGCTCGATCTCCGCCCACGTGCCCCGGCCGAACTCGATCGCGTACACCGCGACCAAGCACGCCATGACCGGCCTGACGAAGTCCCTGTCGCTGGACGGGCGTCCGTACGGGATCGCGTGCGGGCAGATCGACATCGGCAACGCGGCCACCGAGATGACCGAGCGGATGCAGACCGGGATCATGCAGGCCAACGGACAGCTCGCGGTGGAGCCCGTCATGGACGCGGCCGACGTGGCGCGCACGGTGCTGCACATGGCGGAGCTCCCGCTCGGGGCGAACGTGCAGTTCGCGACGGTGATGGCGACCGCGATGCCCTACATCGGGCGCGGCTGACCCGTTTCGCACCCGCCCGTCCGGGGCCCGATCCCGTCACCGTTCCCGTCCCGACCTGGGAAGACGCCCGGGATTCGGGAATGCGGGCCCCGGGGGCGCAGTTGAGGCGATCATGACCGACGTACTGCGCTACACCGCCTTCTCCGACGACCCGGCCGGCGGCAACCCCGCCGGAGTCGTCCTCGACGCCGCGGGCCTCGACGAGGCCGCCATGCTGAAGATCGCCGCCGAACTCGGCTACAGCGAGACGGCCTTCCTCACCGCACCGCCCGAGGGCCTCGGCGGGGAGCCCGGCCGGGCCTTCTCCGTGCGCTACTTCAGCCCGAAGGTGGAGGTCCCCTTCTGCGGGCACGCCACCGTGGCCACCGCCGTGGCGCTGGGCGAGCGGATCGGCCCCGGCGAGCTGGTCTTCGCGACGCAGGCGGGCACCGTGCCGGTGTCGGTGACCCGGGAGGAGGGGACCGGCGGCCTGCGCGCCACCCTGACCAGCGTCGAACCGCACACCGAGGACCTGGACCCGGCCGACCTCGCCGAGGCCCTGGCCGCGCTGGACTGGCCGGCCGCCGACCTGGACCCGGCGTTCCCGCCGCGGATCGCCTACGCCGGAGCCCGCCACCTGGTGCTCGGCGCCGCCACCCGGGCCCGGCTCGCCGACCTGGACTACGACTTCGCCCGGCTGGAAACGCTGATGCGCCGCCTGGACCTGGTCACCGTGCAGCTCGTGCACCGGGCGGGCCCGGCGGAGTTCCACGTGCGCAACCCCTTCCCGGTCGGCGGCGTCGTCGAGGACCCCGCGACCGGCGCGGCCGCGGCCGCCTTCGGGGCGTACGCCCGCGAGAGCGGCCTCGTCCCGGACGAAGCCGTCCTCACCCTCCACCAGGGCGCCGACATGGGCCGCCCCGGCGTGCTCACCGTCGAGCTGCGCTCCGGTGACACCCGGGTCCGGGTGGGCGGCGCGGGGGCACTGATCCCGTAATGCGGATCGAGGAGCCCGCCGGGGAGCCCGCCGAGGGGACCATCGAGGCGTACGACGTCCTGCCCGCCGGGCTCGCCGGGCAGGTGGCGGCCCTGGAGGCGCAGGCGTGGCCCGGGTCGTCGCCCGGGCACGACCCGGCGCTCTCCCCGCGCGCGGTGCTGCTGCTGGACGCCGGCGGGCGGGTCGCCGCCTGCCTGGCGCTCCTCCACAAGGCGGTCCGGCTCGCGGACGGGCGGACGTACCGCGCGGCCGGGCTGAGCGGTGTGGTCACCCGGGCCGACGTACGGGGGCGCGGGTACGGGAGCCGGCTGGTCGCGGCGGCCCGCGCCCGGCTCGCCGCCGATCCGGCGGTGGACCTGGCGCTGTTCAGCTGCGACCCGGAGCTGGTCCCGTTCTACGAGGCGGCCGGCTTCGAGGTGCTGCCCGGCACGGTCCTGGTCGGCGGCACCCCCGCGGAGCCCCTCGCCACGGACGCCCCGGGCCTCGGCAAGACGGTGCTCGGCGCGTTCCCGGTCCGCGCCGGGGACGACGAAGGCCGCGCGGACTCGGTCCGCGCGGCCTTCACCGGCATCCGCGTCCCCCTCTACCCGGGGACGGTCGACAGGCTCTGGTGACTCAGGTGCCGCGCGGCTCCGAGCGCTCCGGCTCGGCCGCCGGCTCCGCCTTGCGCCGCTTGACGAGCGACGGCGCCAGGAACAGGCCGAGCACCGGGACCAGGTACAGGCACCAGACGGTGAGCTGGAGCACGGTCGGGTCCGGCTGGAAGTTGAAGGTGCCCTTGAGCAGGGTCCCGTACCAGCTGTCCGGCGGGATCGCCGCGCTGATGTCGAAGGCCTTGTCGGCCAGCCCCGGCAGGAAGTCCGCCTCCTGGAGGTCGTGGATCCCGTACGCGAGCACGCCCGCGGCGACCACGACCAGCATGGCGCCGGTCCACGTGAAGAACTTCGACAGGTTGATCTTCAGCGCGCCCCGGTAGAACAGCCAGCCCAGCAGGATCGACGACCCGATGCCGAGCAGGACGCCGATGAGCGGGCCCGCGCCGTTCCCGGCGGCGTGCACCGAGCGCCACACGAACAGCGAGGTCTCCAGGCCCTCCCGGCCGACGGCCAGGAACGCCGTGGTCACCAGGGCGCCGGTGCCCATCGCGAGCGCCGCGTCGAGCTTGCCCTGGAGCTCGGACTTCATGTTCCGCGCGGTGCGCTTCATCCAGAAGACCATCCAGGTGACCAGGCCCACGGAGACGATCGACAGGGTGCCGCCGATCGCCTCCTGCGCCTTGAAGGTCAGCTCCTGCGTACCGAATTCGAGGCCCGCGCCGAAGGCCAGGGACAGGGTGGCGGCCAGGCCGACGCCCAGCCACAGCGGCGCCAGCCTGTCCTTGTTCCCGGTCTTGACCAGGTAGGCGATGAGGATGCAGACGACGAGGCTGGCTTCCAGCCCCTCGCGCAGTCCGATCAGATAGTTGCTGAACACTGTGGTTCTCCCGGTCCCTTACGCGAACAGCGTCCGGCCCCACCAGTCGTCCTTGTCGCGGACGCCCGGCGGGACGGCGAAGACGGCCGAACCCACGTGCTGGATGTATTCGTTGAGCGAGTCGTTCTTCGACAGGTTCCGCTGGAGCGGGACGAAGCCCTTGCGGACGTCACGCTGGTAGGCCAGGAAGAACAGGCCCGCGTCGAGCCGGCCCAGCCCGTCCGTGCCGTCGGTGAAGGAGTAGCCGCGGCGCAGGATCGTCGCGCCGCTGTTGCTGTCCGGGTGGGCGAGACGCACGTGCGCGTCCGGCTTCATCGCCTTCAGGAACGGCTCGTCGCGCTCCTTGGACTTGCCGACGGGGGCGCCCTCGCCCTTGTCGCGGCCGAAGACGTCCTCCTGCTCCTGCAGGGAGGTCCGGTCCCAGGTCTCGATGTGCATCCGGATGCGCCGGGCCACCAGGTACGAGCCCCCGGTCAGCCAGTCGCTGCCGTCCTCGGCGGCGACCCACACGTGCTTCTTCAGCGCCGCGGTGTCGGTGCCCGAGACGTTGCGGGTGCCGTCCTTGAAGCCCATCATGTTGCGCGGGGTCTGCTGGTCCGGGGTGGTGGACGAGGTCTTGCCGAAGCCGAGCTGCGACCAGCGCACCGCCGTCTTGCCGAAGCCGATCCGGGCGAGCTGGCGGATGGCGTGCACGGCGACCTGCGGGTCGTCGGCGCAGGCCTGCACGCACAGGTCGCCGCCCGAGCGGGCCGGGTCGAGGTTGTCGCCGGGGAAGAGCTCCAGGTCGATCAGGGCGTCCGGGCGCTTGCCCTCCAGGCCGAAGCGGCCCTTGGCGAACAGGCCCGGCCCGAAACCGATCGTCAGGGTGAGACGGGAGGCCTTCAGGCCCAGCGCCTCGCCCGTGTCGTCCGGCGGGGCCTCCGGGAGGCCGCCGTAGCCGCCCTCGCCGACCGGCTGGCCGGCCGTCATCAGCCGGGCCGCCGCGGTCCAGTCCTTGAGGAGCTGGACCAGCTCGGCGCGGTCCTTCGTCTTCACGTCGAAGGCCGCGAAGTGCAGGCGGTCCTGGACGGCACTGGCGATACCGGCCTGGTGCTCACCGTGGAACGGCACGGCCGCGCCGGCCGAGGCCGCCGAGACCATGTCGGTGCCCGAGTTCAGGGCGACCGCCGTACCGCCGGCCGCCGCCGCGCCGAGCGCGAGGCCCGCGCCGCCCCAGCCGAGGACGGTCCGGCGCGAGGGCGCGCCGTCGCCGGGGGCCGCCTGCTCCGGTGCGGCTTCGTGCACGCCGTTGGCGTCGTCCCGCGCGGGCTGCTGCCCGGACACCGACTCGCTCATGTGAGGATCTCCCGCCTGCTCTGCTGTTCCGGAGTTACTTCGCGGCCGCGGCGGCGAGCTTCGAGAGCGGCTCGGCCAGCGCGTTGACGCCGTCGGAGAGCTCCTTGCGCTCGGCGTCGCCGACCTTGTCGTACGAGGTGAACTCGTACGCGGCCTTGTTCGGGCGGTACTTCTCCAGCAGGTTGTTCAGCGCGGCGAACTGCTTGTCCAGCTCGGTGGTGAGCGCGGGGTCCGTCTTGGAGGTGATCGGCTTGAGCAGCTCGAAGGCCTTCTCCGCGCCCTCGACGTTGGCCTTGAAGTCGACCAGGTCGGTGTGGCTGTAGCGCTCTTCCTCGCCCGTCACCTTGCCGGTGGCGACCTCGTCGAGGAGCTCCTTGGCGCCGTTCGCCATGGAGGTCGGGGTGATCTCCGCCTGGCCGACCTTCTTCTGCCACACGGCCAGGTCGGCCATCAGGGTCTCGGCGAGCTTCTTGTCGTTGTCGTCGATCTTGTTGCCCTCGAAGAGGGACTTCTCCAGCTTGTGCCAGCCGGTCCAGTCCTTCTCCGGGTCCTGGCCGGCCTCCAGGCCGTCCTCGCGGACGTCGACCTTCGGGTCGATGTCACCGAAGGACTCGGCGACCGGCTCGGTGCGCTCCCAGCCGATGCGCGAGGGGGCGTACGCCTTCTTCGCGGCCTCGACGTCGCCGGCCTTGACGGCGTCCGCGAAGGCCTGCGCCTTCGGGATGGTCTCGTCGGCCTGCTCCTGCACGTACTTGCGGTAGGCGGCGACCGCGGCGTCGGCCTCGGGGCTGCGCTTCACGGCGGTGCCCGTGCCGGTGGCCTTGACCTGCTGGCGGATGCCGTCGCCCTTCATGCCGGGCTTGCAGGCGATCTCGTAGTCGCCCGCCTTGAGCTCGGCGGTGATGGTGGCCTTGGTGCCGGGGCCGATGTTCTCGCGCTCGGCGACGATGCGGTCGTCGGGGAAGAGGACGTAGAGCTCGGTGACCTTGGAGCCCTTGTTCTCGACCTGGAAGGCGACCTTGCCCGCCGGGAACTCCTTCGCGGAGATCTCGCAGGCGGAGTCGGAGGCCGCGATCTTGATGGTGCCGTCGCCGGACGCGTCGCTCTTCTCGGAGCAGCCGGTGACCGCGGTGAGGGCGGCCGCGACGGCTGCCGCGGTGACGACGGAGAGGCGGACGGGGCGCATAGGGGGCTCCTGGCGGTCTGGCGTTCGGCAGACGGCCGCCCCGATCGGTGGGCACGGCCGGTGAGGCGGACCTAACTTAACCGAGGCTTACCTGACCAATACCCGCACGTCCAGTGATTCAGCCCACACATTCCGGGGACGGACACGGAGCCGTCACGGGTGCCCCACGCCGACCCCATCTCCGGGTCAAGCGGAGGTCAAGCCGCGGTGACCGTTCCGTACGGCGGAATGCGCCGCTCCGGACCCGGCCGGCTCGGCGTCCCGTACGGGAACCACCAGCGGCGCCCCGGTGCGCGGGTGCGGGAGCACCTCCACCGGCTGGCGGTAGACCCGGCTCAGCAGCCCGTCCTCGAACACCTCCGCCGGCGGGCCGTCCGCCGCGATCCGGCCGCCGTGCAGGACGGCGACCCGGTCCGCGTACGCCGCCGCCAGGCCCAGGTCGTGCAGGACCACCACGACCCCGTCCCCGGCCGCCGCCCGCTCCCGGCAGATCCGCAGCACCAGCTCCTGGTGGCGCAGGTCCAGCGCCGCCGTCGGCTCGTCGAGCATCAGCAGCGGCGCCGCCTGGGCCAGCACGCGGGCCAGCGCGACCCGGGCCCGCTCGCCGCCGGAGAGCCCGGAGAACGGGCGGGCCGCGAAGCCCGTCACCTCGGTGGCGGCCATGGCCGCGGCCACCGCCTCCTCGTCCGAGCCGGCCGCCCCGGTGCCCGCCCAGGGGGCGCGGCCCATCCGTACGACGTCCTCCACGGGAAAGGGGAAGGCCAGTTCGGCCGACTGGGGGAGCACCGCCCGGCGCAGGGCCAGCTCGGGGGCCGGCCAGTCGCCCATCGGGCGGCCGTCGATCCGCACCTCCCCGGAGGCGGCCGGCAGGTCCCCGGACAGGGCCGCCAGCAGGGTGGACTTGCCCGCGCCGTTCGGCCCGACCAGGGCCAGCACCTCCCCGGCGCGCACGGTCAGCCCGATCCCGCCGAGCACCTCGCGCCCGCCGAGCCGTACGCGCAGCTCCGTGACCTCGGCCAGCGGCGCGCCGGGCGCCGGGCGGGCGGGAACGGTGCGCCTGCTTCCGCGCAGGCCGAGTGCGGCGAGGCCGGAACGCAGCCGGACGCTCATGCCCAGCCTCCTTGCTTGCGACGGGTGCGGCGCAGCAGCCAGAAGAAGAACGGACTGCCGAGCAGGGCGGTCAGGACACCGAGCGGCAGCTCGGCGGGCTGGGCGAGGGTCCGCGCGGCCAGGTCCCCGGCGACCAGCACCACGGCTCCGGCGAGCGCGCTGCCGGGCACCAGGAAGCGGTGCCCCGGCCCGTTGGCCATGCGCAGCAGGTGCGGTACGAGCAGCCCGACGAACGTGATGATCCCGGCCACGGCGACGGCCGCCGCCGTGAGCAGCGCGACGACCAGGATCAGCGTGAGGCGCAGCCGCTCCACGTCGACGCCGAGGTGACGGGCGGGCCGCTCGCCGAGGGACAGCAGATCCAGCTTGCGCGCGGAGAAGGGGGCGATCAGCAGACCGGCCAGCGCGCAGGGCAGTACGGCCAGCACCTTGGGCCAGGTGGCCTGGGCGAGGGAGCCGAGCTGCCAGAAGGTGATCTGGTTGACCTGGCCGCTGTCGGCGAAGAAGACGAACAGGCCGATCAGGGCGCCCGCGAAGGCGTTCACGGCGATCCCGGTCAGGATGAGGGTGACGACCTCCGTCCGGCCGCCGTTGCGGGACAGCAGGTACACGGCGCCCACGGTGACCAGTCCCGCGAGGAACGCGCAGGCGGTGATGGTCCAGTTGCCGAAGAAGCTCAGGCCCAGCCCGATCGCGGCGACCGCGCCGACGGCCGCGCCCGCCGAGATCCCGATCACCCCGGGCTCGGCGAGGGGATTGCCGAACACCCCCTGCATCAGCGCCCCGGCGCAGCCGAGACTGGCCCCGACGAGCAGGGCGAGCACCACGCGCGGCAGCCGTACGTTCCACAGCACGCTCTCCCCGACCCGGTCGAGGGCGGCGCCCCCGAGGCCGAGGCGGTGCTGCACCGACCCGACGACGTCCCCGAGCGGGATCTCGTACGCCCCCACTCCGGCGGACACCAGCGCGAGCAGGACCAGTACGGCGGCCAGCGCGCCCGTGAGCCAGGCGGAACCCCACCGCCGCCGGGGCGGTGCGCCGGCGGCGGTGGGAGTGGCCCGGGACGCCGCCCGCCCGGGAGCGGGAAGGGGGTCCGCTCGGGGCGGCGTCTCGGGGGCTTCGTCGTACGAGAGGGACACGTCAGGAGGCCTTGCCGTAGAGCTGGGTGATGAGCGAGGTCAGCACCTGGTCGGTGCGCGGGCCGTAGTTGAGCAGGACCCCGTCGTCGACGGTGACCACGCGCCGGTCCATGCCCGCCGGGGTCTGGGCCACCCCCGGGATCTTGACCAGCCCGTCCACGCCGCCCACGGACTCGAGTCCCTTGGACATGACGAGGATCGCGTCGGGCGCGGCGGCCGCCAGGGCCTCGCTCGTGATCGGGGTGAAGTCCTTGCCGAGCCCCGACTGCGGGCCCGTGTCCACCGCGCCGGCCGCCTCCAGCAGGGAGCCGGCGCCGGAGTCGGAGCCGCCCATCAGGTACACGGAGGCGGTGCCGCGCAGGTAGAGGAAGGCCACGCGCGGCTTCTTGCCCGAGGCGGGCAGCGCCTTGCGGGCGGCGGCGATGCGGTCGGCGGTGCGCTGGTTGAGCCGCGCACCGGCCTCCTCGACGCCCAGCGCGGAGGCGACCGTCTCCGTCCGTTTCGCCACGTCGTCCAGGGACTTGGCCGGGGCCACCACGAGGAGGGGGACGCCCGCGTCGCGGATCTGCTGGATCGCCTCGGCGGGGCCGGAGGTGGTCTCGGCCAGCACCAGGGTCGGACGCAGCGACAGCACGCTCTCGGCGGAGACGTCGTGGCCCCGCGTCACCACCGGGAGGTCCGCGGCCTGTTCGAAGGTGGCGGTGATGTCCTTGGCGACGACCTTGGGGCCGAGCCCGAGGGTGAACACGATCTCGTTGAGGCCGCCCGTCAGCGGGATCACCCGCTCCGCCGAGGCGACCGTGACCTGCGCGCCGTCCGCCGAGGCCACGGTCGCCGGAAGCGCGGGCGCGGGCGCCTGGGCGAGCGGCTCCACCCGGTCCGGGAGGGCGGGGGCCCCGGCTCCGGCGGCGGGGGTGGCCGTACTCCCGCAGGCGCTCACGCCGAGCGCCAGGACCACGGAGGTCAGGGCGACGGCGAGGCGGGACACGCGGGTTGACGCGGCGGGCGTAGGCACGAAGGCACCGTCCTGATCGTCCGACTGGGAGTGGGGGCCGGACCGGGGTCCGGAGGTTCGGGCGGTTCCGGGGTCCGAAGGTCCAGAGGTCCGGAGGTTCCGGGGGCCGGGGGGTTTCACACCCGGCCGAACGTAGCTTAGGTTAGCCTAACCTCGCTCGCTAGACCCTGGAGGGGACATTCATGTCCGCTGGACCCGCCCGTGCTTCCGCCGTCGCCCTGCTGGCGACTCTGGCGGCCCTGCTGGGAGCCCTGCTTCCGGCGACCGCCGCCCAGGCGGCGGGCCGCACCGTGGAGGGTGGCCGACTCGACTGGGGCATCAAATCCTCCTTCCAGAGTTACGTCACCGGGCCGGTGGCGAAAGGGGGGTTCAAGCTGAAGAACGGAGCCGCCACCGCGGGCGGCAGCCTGTTCCGCTTCCACTCCGCGACCGGCTCCTACGACCCGGACAGCGGCTCCCTGCACGCCGCCTTCAGCGGCGGCGTCACCTTCCAGGGCCACCAGAAGCCGGACGGCACGTACGAGCTGGACATGAGCGTCAGCCGGCCCACCGTCAAGATCGGCGGGGGCAGCGGCACCCTCTACGTGGACGTCTCCAGCAAGGCCAAGGAGGGCGGGGCCGTCACCACCGCCTCCCAGGTCCCCTTCGCCGAACTGAACCTGGGCGGGGTGAACATGAAGGGCGGCGGCAGCCCGATCGCGCTCGCCAACGTCCCGGCCACCCTCACCGAACAGGGCGCCAAGGCCTTCGCCGGCTACTACGCGGCGGGCGCGCGGCTCGACCCGGTCTCGCTCTCCGTGGACGTCAAGCCCGCGGCGGCCGGGCAGTCCGCCCCGCCGGCCCCGACCGGCCCGGCCACTCCGGCGGATCGGACCCCGCGGGCCGGCGGGGCGTTCACCGACGCCGCCGTCGACTGGGGGGTGCGGCGCACCTTCCGCGAGTACGTCTCCGGCTCCATCGGACAGGGCAAGTGGGAGCTGGCCGACGGCGCCCAGGACGGCGGCGCGCTGTTCCGCTTCCCGCAGGGCAAGGGCGCGTACGACGGCGCGAAGGGCACCCTCGACGCGGCCTTCACCGGCTCCGTGCGCTTCACCGGGGCGCACCTCGACCTGAAGCTCGCGAAGCTGACGGCCACGGTGGAGAACGGCAAGGGCGTGCTCTCCGCCGACGTCACCACCGGCACGGACACCCAACCCGCCGTCCCGCTCGTGGAGTTCGACGCCAAGGGCCTCACGGCCGAGGGCGGCCTGGCCACCCTCACGGAAGCCCCGGCCACCCTCACGGAGGGCGGAGCCCAGGCCTTCAACTCCATGTACAAGCCGGGCACGGAGATGGACCCCGTCTCCCTCGCGGTCGCCCTCGACGGGGCCGCGAAGCTCCCGCCCCTCCCGAACCTCGGCTCCACGGCCACCCCGTCCGCCCCGCCCGCCCCGGCCCCGACGGCCGCGGCGGAGCCGGACGACTCCCCGAACACCGTCCTCTACGCCGCCGCCGCGGTGGCCGTCCTCGCCCTCGCCGCCGCAGCGACCTCCCTGGCCCTGCGCAACCGCCGCCGCGGCGAGGCCGCCACGAACGCGGCCCCGGGCACGGAGGCCCCGGGCACGGAGGCCCCGGCCCCGGGCGCCGTGGCATCGGGTACTGAGGCCCCGGCTCCGGGCGCCGTGGCACCGGGCACGGAGGCCCCGGCCCCGGGCGCCGTGGCACCGGGCACCGGAACTCCGGCTCCGGGTACCGAGGCCCATGCTCCGGCTCCGTCCGAGGGCACCAAGACCCCGGCTCCGGCCGCGGACGCCGACACCCCGGCCCCCGACCCCTCCGAGGACGGCGGGCCCGCCCCGCGCGGCTGACCCGGGGGGCCCTACCCGGGGGCCCGACCCCCGGGGCCGGCGGCCCGGGGCCGCCCGAAGGCCCCGTACCGCCCCGCTGCGCGGGCCGGCTCACCCGAGCCACCCGCACCTGCGGGTTCCCGTACCGCCCCGCTGCGCGGGCCGGCTCACTCGAACCGCCCGCACCTGCGGGTTCCCGTACCGCCCCGCTGCGCGGGCCGGCTCACCCGAGCCACCCGCACCTGCGGGTTCCCGCACCGCCCCGCTGCGCGGGCCGGCCTACCCGAACCGCCCGCACCCGCGGGCCCCGTACCGCCCCGCTGCGCGGGCCCGGCGCAGCCGGACCCGCCGGCCTGCAACCGCCGTACCGCACCCACCCGTAAGCCCCGCAGGGCCCCGCAGGGCCTCGTACCGCCAGGGCTCGGCTTCGCCGTGCCTTCGCACGCCGCAAGCCCCGTACTCCTCCCCCTCCTCCGCCTCCTTCCCCCGTTTCAGGAGACCCGCCATGTCATCGATCCGCCGCCCCCTCGCCCTCGCCGCCGCCGTGGCCACCTCCGCCGCGATCGCCGCCACCGCGTTCGTCCTGCCCGCGGCAGCGACGGGCACCGCGCCGGCCGCCTCCGCCGCGCAGGGCGCCCCCGCGACGATCCCGGTCGTCGGCGGCACCCTCGACTGGGGCGTGCTGGAGAGCTACCGCACCTACGTCACGACGATCGCCCAGGGCAGGATCACCGTCGCGGACGGCGCGAAGAAGACCGCCAAGGGCTTCACCTTCGGCTCGGCCACCGGCGCGTACGACCCGGCCACCCACCTCGTCACCGCCGCCTTCAAGGGCAGCGTCACCTTCACCTCGGCCGCCCACCACTTCGAGGTGAAGCTCGCGAACCCGCGCATCGACACCGGCAAGAAGCTGCTGATCATCGACGTCACCCGGGACGGCAAGCTCACGAAGAACGTCCCCTTCGCGAAGGTCGCCTTCGCGGGGCAGTCGATGGCCGGCCTCGGCACCACGCTGACGGCCGACGCCGCCAAGCTCCTCGGCTCGGACAGCTACAAGGACAAGGCGGGCGACCCGCTGACGGCCGTACTGAAGTTCCCGCCGAAGCCCTCCCCGAGCCCGACCCCGTCCGCCTCGGCCACCCGCTCACCGTCCCCCTCCCCGTCCCCGTCGAAGACGGCGTCGTCGCCCTCCCCGTCGAAGCCCGCCCCGTCGAAGCCCGCCTCCCCCAAGCCCACCGCCGGGACCAGCTCCCCGGCGACCCAGGGCCCGCAGAAGATCCTCGGCGGCAAGCTGGCCTGGGGCATCAAGGAGTCCTTCCGCACCTACGTCCAGAACGCGGGCGGCACCGTCACCCCGGCGAACGGCGCGGTCGCGAACGGCGGCAGCTTCGCCTTCGGTGGCGGCAAGGGCACCCTCGACACCAAGGCACGGAAGCTGAACGCCACCTTCGCGGGCAACCTGCGCTTCCAGTACGCGGCCCACGGCATCGACATGACCTTCGGCAACGTCCGCATCACCGCCGAGGGCGACAAGGGCAGCCTGGTCCTCGACGTGAAGACCCCCGCCGGGACCAAGGCGAACATCCCCTTCGCCACGCTCGACCTCGCGAAGGCCGACTACACGGCCAAGAACGGCGTGCTCACCCTCAACGCCGTGCGCACCGCGCTCACGGCGGAGGGCTCCGCCGCCTTCGCCAACGAGACCACCGGCTCCATGTACCCGGTGGGCACCCGGGCGGACGACGTCAACCTCACCGTCTCCGTGGACAAGGACGCCGTCCTGCCCCCGGCCGGCACCGGCGGCACCGGAACCACCAGCGGCAACGGAACCACCAGCGGCACCGGAACCGCCGGCGGCACCGGAGGCGCCGGCACGGTCGGTGGCGGCGGCCTCGCCGCCACCGGCTCCGAGATCCCGGCCGGCGCGCTGCTCGGCTCCTCCGGGGCCATCATCGCGGCGGGCGCGGGCGCGGTGTTCGCCGCCCGCAGGCGCCGCACGGCGCAGATCTGACGCAGGGCCCGGAACCGACCCGTGCTTCAATGCCCGCGTGAACGATCTCGACGTCCTGAGGGTCTTCTGCGCGGGTGACGGCAGCCACGGCAACACGCTCGGCGTCGTACGCGACGGCCGGTCCTGCCCCGACGATGCGTCACGGCAGGCGCTGGCCGCCGAACTCGGCTACAGCGAGACGGTGTTCGTCGACGATCCCGAGCGCGGGATCGTCGACATCCGCACCCCGGGCACCCGGATGTCCTTCGCCGGGCACCCGTTGGTCGGCGTCGCGTGGCTGCTCGACATCGAGGAGCTCCAGCCCCCGGCGGGCGCCGTATGGGCGCGCGACGACGGGGAGTTCACCTGGATCACCGCCCGGCCCGAATGGGTCGAGGGCAAGCGCACCGAGCAGTACGCGGACGCCGCCGCGGTCGAGGCGCTGCCCGCCCCGCCGCCGGGCGAGGGCTGGCTGTACGCCTGGGCCTGGGAGGACGAGGCGGCGGGCCGCATCCGGGCCCGCGGCTTCCCGCGCCGCCCCGACGGGGTGATCACCGAGGACGAGGCCACCGGCTCGGCGGCGATCCTGCTGACGGCGCAACTGAACCGCGCGCTGAACATCACCCAGGGCAGGGGCTCCCAGATCCTGACGGCCCCCGGCCCGGACGACACGGTGGAGATCGGCGGCCGGGTCCGCTTCGCCAACCCCGGCCTCGCGGCCCTCTGAGGCACGGGGTCCGGGCTCCGGGGTCCGGGGCGGAGCCCCGGGGGGAGGACGCCCGGAGGGGGGTGAGCCCGTCGGGCCCACCCCCCTTCCCCGTCCAGCCCGCCGCAGGCGCTACGCGCTGAGCGGGAACTGCTCGCCCAGCTCGCGGAAGACCGCCCCGTTGAAGTCGAAGGCGCGCTTGCACTCGTCGATGATGCGCTGCTTCTCCAGGTCGTCCGCGGCGATCGCGTCCAGCAGTTCGCGGTAAGTCCGCTTGAAGGCGGCCGGGTTGGAGATGTCCGCGAAGACGTAGAAGCGGACGCCGTCACCCTTGCGCTCGAAGCCCCAGGTCCGCTCCGCCTTGTCGCGGATGATCTGGCCGCCGGAGAGGTCGCCCAGGTAGCGGGTGTAGTGGTGGGCCACGTACCCGCCCGGCCAGGACGCCGCGCACTCGGCCACGCGGGCCGCGTAGGCCTCGGTGGCGGGCAGTGCGACCAGGCTCTCGCGCCATGCGGGACCCCGCAGGTGGGCCAGGTCGCGCTCGATCTCGGCGAGGCGCATCAGCTCGGGCCGTATGAACGGCCCGGCCACGGCGTCGTCCCGGAGGGCTTCCGCGGCGTCTTCCAGGGCCTTGTACACGAACCACAGCTGCTCGGTGTAGCGGGCGTAGGCGTCCACACCGAGTCGGCCGCCCAGCAGGTCGCTCATGAAGGTCGAGGTCTCCGCCTCGGTGTGCTGCTCGTGCGAGGCGACACGGATGACGGTCGAGAAGGCGTCCAAGACGGACCTCCGAGGAATCGGAAGAAAAGGGAGAAGCGGGTGTGGCGGCCGTGCCGCCCCACCCGATCCTCCTTCTTAGGCTTACCTAAGTCAATATGTTCCCGACGCCTTGTCGGTAAAAACCTCCGCGCGGTGTTTTCCTCCCGATCAGGGCAGCGTGAGGATCTCCGCCCCGGTGTCGGTGACCACCAGCGTGTGCTCGAACTGCGCGGTGCGCTTGCGGTCCTTCGTGACCACCGTCCAGCCGTCCTCCCACATGTCGTACTCGTGGGTGCCCAGCGTCAGCATCGGCTCGATGGTGAAGGTCATCCCGGGCTCGATGACGGTGGTGGCGTGCGGGCTGTCGTAGTGCGGGATGATCAGACCGGAGTGGAACGAGGAGTTGATCCCGTGCCCGGTGAAGTCCCGGACGACGCCGTAGCCGAAGCGCTTCGCGTACGACTCGATGACCCGGCCGATGATGTTGATCTGCCGGCCCGGCTTCACGGCCTTGATGGCCCGGTTCAGGGACTCGCGGGTGCGCTCCACGAGGAGCCGCGACTCCTCGTCCACGTCACCGCACAGGTACGTGGCGTTGTTGTCGCCGTGCACCCCGCCGATGTACGCGGTCACGTCGAGATTGACGATGTCGCCGTCCCGCAGGACGGTCGAGTCGGGGATCCCGTGACAGATCACCTCGTTGACCGAGGAACACAGGGACTTCGGGAAGCCGCGGTAGCCCAGCGTCGAGGGGTAGGCGCCGTGGTCGCACATGTACGCGTGGGCGACCCGGTCCAGCTCGTCGGTGGTCACCCCCGGCGCGATCAGCTTGGCGGCCTCTTCCATCGCCTGGGCGGCGATCCGGCCGGCGATGCGCATGGCCTCGATGGTCTCGGGCGTCTGCACCTCCGGTCCGGTGTACGGAGTGGGCGCGGGCTTGCCCACGTACTCGGGCCGGCGGATGTTTCCGGGAACGGAACGGACGGGAGTGAGCTCGCCTGGTACGAGCAGCGACTGGCCAGACATACGAGCGAGTGTATCGAGCGGGTATGGGGCAGCATGGCGACAGAGAGAGGAGCCTGACGATGGCCCTGTTCAAGAAGCGCCAGGTGGGCAAACCCGGCGAGTGGTACTACTGCCTGGTCCACAAGAAGGTCGAGGAAGGCCCCGAGTGCCCGGCGAAGGACCGCTTCGGGCCCTACGCGACACCCGAAGAGGCGAACCACGCCATGGAGACCGCGCAGGAGCGCAATCTCGAATGGCAGAACGACCCCAAATGGAACGACAAGACGCGCGAAACGGAAGAGGGCACCGGGACCGGCACCGGGACCCCCTAGCTACCAGCGGCTGGGCGGCGGCGCGGCCAGCTGGTCGGCCAGCCGTGCCAGCCGGTCACGGAACCGCCGCGGCCCGCGCTGCACCGGCAGGCTGTTCTCCCCGGCCGCCGCGCTGACCAGGTGCTGCACCGTGTCCAGGTCCAGCTCGGCGGCACCGTCCGGTACGGACAGCGCCTCGTGCGCCAGCGTCCCGAGATCCGGGTCCCCGCCGTCCAGGGACAGTACGGTCGCCCCCGCGCGCCGGGCGTCGTGCACCCGCTCCAGCAACCCGTCCCCGGGCTGCTCCGGCGCCACGATCAGCAGGGTGTGACCGCGCCGGGCCGCCTCCAGCCGGGTCAGGCCGACCGACAGGTGCGGGGCGTCACCGGGCAGCACCTGGTGGCGTACGAGCGTGGGCGCCAGCTCCGGCAGCCCCGACCAGGCGGCCTCGTCGACCAGGTGCGCCGCCAGGTGCCAGGGCTCGTACTGCTCGGTCCCGACCAGCAGCAGGTTCCCGCCGGCCGGAACCACCGACCGCCGCAGCGTCCCGGCGAACCGGCGCGCGGCCCCGGGCCACTCCGTACCGGCGAGCACCTCGCGCAGCAGCGCGACTCTCACGGCGTCCATATCGGCATCCTGCCGCATGGAAGGGACAAACGGGAGCCGTTCCCCCCATCTCCCACCCCGGCCGCCACCCACTCCGGCACCTCGCACCCACCGGGGCATCTCACAGCGTCCGTGCGTTCGCCTCCGACGATCTCGCGGTTACCCTCGCCCCCATGACCTCCACAGACAGCACACAGCAGCCCGCGCAGGCCCCGGCCAAGGCCCCCGCCAAGGACCCGTGGGACCTCCCCGACGTCTCCGGCCTCGTCGTCGGCGTCCTCGGCGGCACCGGCGACCAGGGCCGGGGCCTCGCCTACCGGCTCGCCCGCGCCGGCCAGAAGGTGATCATCGGCTCCCGCGCCGCCGACCGCGCCCAGGCCGCCGCCGACGAGCTCGGCCTCGGGGTGGAAGGCGCGGACAACGCCGAGTGCGCGCGCCGCAGCGACATCGTGATCGTCGCGGTGCCGTGGGAGGGCCACGCCAAGACCTTGGAAGCGCTGCGCGAGGACCTCGCCGGCAAGCTCGTGGTCGACTGCGTCAACCCGCTCGGCTTCGACAAGCAGGGCGCGTACGCCCTCCAGGTCGAAGAGGGCAGCGCGGCCCAGCAGGCCGCCGCCCTCCTCCCGGACTCCCGCGTCACGGCCGCCTTCCACCACCTCTCGGCGGTGCTCCTCCAGGACGAGTCCATCGAGGAGATCGACACCGACGTGATGGTCCTCGGCGAGGTCCGCGCCGACACGGACATCGTCCAGGCCCTGGCCGCCCGCATCCCGGGCATGCGCGGCGTCTTCGCCGGCCGCCTGCGCAACGCCCACCAGGTCGAATCCCTGGTGGCCAACCTCATCTCCACCAACCGCCGCTACAAGGCCCACGCAGGCCTGCGCATCACGGACGTCTGACCTTCCCGGGCCACCGCCGGCCCGTCCCGCCGTGGGACGGGCCGGCGGTGGCCCCGCCCGCTCAGCCGCGCCGCCCGCCGCGCCCCTCGACCGGGCCCAACTGCGCCACCACACCGTGGTAGAAGCGCTCCACGGCGTCGTCCACGCTCCGGATGAACCCGGACTCCGTGTTCCCCCGCGTGCTCCCCATCCCCTTGAGCAGCGACAGCCGGAAACCGACGACGGCCGAGCCGTCCACGGGCAGCAGATCGCCCGGCTCGGGCCGCAACCGCTCCAGCGTCCCCCGCGGCCCGCTCCCCGGACCCGCTCCCGCGCCCGGCCCCGCCTCCAGGAGACTCTCCACGTGCAGGTCCGCCGGAGCCCCGTCGAGCAGCCTGAGCAGCCGCTTCACCATGACCAGCGGGTACGCGCCCTCCGGCGCCGGCACGTCGACGGACGTCCGGACCCTGGAGGTCCTGAGGTCGGCGCTGACCGCGATGACGCTGCTGGTCCCGTCGACGCGCAGCTCCGCGGAGAGCTTCCCGTCCGCGCACAGCCGGTCCGCCGCCGCGACCCGCCGGGCCTGCGGATCACTGCCCCGCCGGGCCCGCTGCACCGGCAGCGCCTTCTGCCCGAGCTCCCCGCCGAGCCGCAGACACACCTGCCGGATCAGCCGCTCCCAGCTCTCCACGACCTCCACGGTGCGGGCGTCCCCGCGGCCGAGCGTCTCGTCCTCGATGCCCTTGCGCACGGGCACCCAGGCCGCGCCCATGTTCTGGAACCCGTGACAGCCGGACTGCTCGTGGCGCAGGTACTCCAGGAGTTCCTGGAGGAGCCAGGCGTGCGCGGCGTTGCCCACGCCCTCGTGGCGGATCAGCAGCTGCGCCTGGTGGGCGACCTCGGCCCAGGACAGGTGCCAGAGGCTGACCTTGTGCTTGCGCCGGCCGTCGACCTTCACCTCCACCATGGGGCGGCCCTCCAGGGCCACGTCGTTGGAGAGGGTGATCACGGCCTCGTACCCGCGGCGCGCGGCGATGTCCATGTACGCCTGGACCTGCTCCGCCTTGAGCGGGTTGCCGTTCGTCTTGGTCTCCACGAGCGCCGTCCACAGCTTGCCCGCGCGCTCCACCCGGATCACCCCGTCCGGGCGCCGCGGGGTGTCCCCGTGGGGGAGGGAGACCTCCGTGAAGGTCTGCATCCGGCCGGCGGGCGCGCCGAACCCGGCGGTGAGGCGGCGGCCGAACTCCGGTACCTGGGCCATGACCGACAGCAGGACCGAGGTGGCGCGCACCTCCCGTTCCCGGTCGCTCTTGAGGGAGGGGACGGGGAAGAGACGGGCCTGGCTCCAGGAGTCGTTCTCGGCGAGGGACTTCTTGGCCACCTTGGGCAGGGTGACCTTCTTCCTGGTCGTACGGGGGCCCCGGCCGCGGGTCTGGGCCGGTACGGCGACGGGGGCGGGGGCGGCGGCCCCGGCGACCGGTTCGCCGGCGGGCACGGCGGCCGGGTGCTGGGCCGCGGCGGCTTCCACCGGCTCCCCTCCACCCGCGATTCCCGTCCCATCGGCTGCTCCTGCCTCCTGCGCCTCCTGTGCCTCCTGTGCCTCCTCCGCTGCCCCGGTCTCCTCCGCTTCCTCGGAGTCCTCCAGCACCGGGATGCCGAAGTCCGTGGCCAGACCCGCGAGCCCGGTCTCGTACCCCTGGCCGACCGCGCGGAACTTCCACTCCTCGCCCCGCCGGTACAGCTCGCCGAAGATGAAGGCGGTTTCCACGCCCGCGTCCTCGATGGAGTAGCCGACCAGCGGCTCCCCGGCGCGGTCCGCGACCGTCATCCGCAGGTCGTCGAGGTCTCCGAAGCGTGCGCCGGCGTACCGGCTGGCCGCCACGACGATCCGCGCGACCCCCGCCGGGACCGCCGTCAGGTCCACGCTGATGCGGTCCTCGTCGCCGTTGTCGGTCGGCACCTTGCCCAGCAGCTGCACGCTCCCGTCGGCGGCCGCCGGGTTGTTGTAGAAGTAGAAGTCGTTCTCGTCGCGGATCTTGCCGTTCTCGTCCAGCAGCAGCACCGAGACGTCGGCGTCGCCGGCTCCCGATGCGCTGCTCCAGCCCAGACTCACGACGACCGCCCCGGCGTCCTCGCTGAGGGCGGTCAGGCTGACGTTCGCGCCCTTCGGGATCTCCTGCATGTCCTACCCCCGGTCCTTCCGCACCCCCCTGCGCGGTGCGTTCTGGGGCGAACCGTAGCGGCGGGCGGGGGAAAAGATCACGGGAAGGTGGAAATCGACCGGACGGGAGCACGGCGGGGCATGGGGGACACTGGAGGGGCTTGAACCGCTTCAGTGTCTTCGAGGAGCCTCCACCATGCCCCGCCTTGCCGTGTTCGCCGTCGTTCTCTGCGTCCTCGCCGTGGGCGCCGCCGTGGTCTCCTTCGTCGAGGGCAACCTGCTCGGGATCGCGTGGGTGCTCGTGGCGGGCGTCACCTCCAACATGGCGTGGTTCTACCTGCGCAAGGCGAAGATCGAGAAGGCCGCGGCGGAGGCCCGTACCGCGGGTTAGGTCCGCGCGGCGGGTCAGGTCCGTGCCGCGGGTCCGTGCCGTTGGTCCGTGCCGTTGGTCCGTGCCGCGGGTTGGGGCCGGGGTCAGGACGCCTGGCAGAAGCCGCTGGTGTCCTGCCAGAACTGGTACAGGTCGCGGCCGCAGTAGGCCTCCAGCTCGCTCACGCCCAGTGCGGACAGCACGCCGTACACCGCGTCGAAGAAGTACGCGTTGACCTCCGGGATCCACAGCAGCGCGAAGACGGCCAGCAGGCCGAACGGCGCCAGCGGCGCCACCTCGCGGCGGACCCGGTGGGAGAGCCAGGGCTCGATGATGCCGTAGCCGTCCAGGCCCGGGACCGGCAGGAAGTTCAGGATCGCCGCCGACACCTGGAGCAGGGCCAGGAAGCCGAGCGCGAAGCGGAACGGGACCGGGACACCGTCCAGGGCGTTCAGCCAGAACGGGGCCGTGCAGACCGCCGCGAAGGCGACGTTCGTCAGCGGGCCGGCCGCCGAGATGAGGCTGTGCCGCCACCGGCCCTCGATCCGGTCGCGCTCGATGTACACCGCGCCGCCGGGGAGGCCGATGCCGCCCATGATCATGAAGAGGACGGGCAGGACGATGCTGAGCAGCGCGTGCGTGTACTTGAGCGGGTTCAGCGTCAGGTAGCCCTTCGCGCCGACGCTGAGATCGCCGCTGTGCAGGGCGGTACGGGCGTGCGCGTACTCGTGCAGGCACAGCGAGACGATCCAGGCCGCCGTGACGAAGAGGAAGACGGCCAGCCCGGTACTGGCCGAGTACCCCGTCCACACGGCCCACCCGGTGACCGCCATGACGGCGAAGATGCCGAGGAAGACGGGGCTGATCCGCCGATCGCCTCGGTCGTGCGTGTGCTGGTGGCTGCGGTTCTGACTGCCCTGGGGACCCATACGCCGAACCTATCCCGGAGGCGGCGCCCGAGGGGGCCCCGGGCCGGAGACAATGGGCCGGTGCGTTACGCGATGCTCGGCACCACCCAGGCCATCCGCGACGACGGGAGCACGGTCCCCGTCGGCGGGGCGCGGCTGCGCGCGCTCCTGACCGCGCTCGCGCTGCGGCCGGGCCGGCCGGTGCCGGCGGCCTCGCTCATCGAGGAGGTCTGGGACGGCGACCCGCCCGCGGACGGGCCCGCGGCGCTCCAGGCGCTGGTGGGGCGGCTGCGCAGGGTGCTGGGGCGCGAGGCGGTGGGGTCCGGGGAAGGCGGCTACTGGCTCGTCGCCGCCCGGGACGACATCGACCTGTACCGCTTCGAGCGGCTCGCGCGCGCGGCGGCGCAGGCCGCCCCGGCGGAGGCGGCCACCCTCTACGACGAGGCGCTCGCCCTGTGGCGGGGCGAACCGCTGAGCTCCCTGCCGGGTTCCGGGCCGGAGGCCGCCCGCTGGGAGGCGCTACGGCTGGACGCGCGCCGGGGCCGCCTGCACGCGGCGCTGGCGCTGGGGGAGGCCGAGCGGGTCCTGCCGGAGCTGACCGCGCTGTGCGCGGAGCTGCCGCTGGACGAACCCCTGCAGGCGCTGCGCATCCGCGCGCTGCGCGACGCGGGGCGCCCGGCGGAGGCGCTGGCCGCTTACGACGGGGTCCGCCGGGACCTGGCCACCCGCCTGGGCACCACCCCGGGCCCCGCCCTGCGCATGCTCCACGCGGCCCTGCTGACCCCGGTTCCCCCCACACCCCGCGCGACGCGGCCCGGACCGCCCCGGACAGCCCCGCCGACGGGCCCCGGTGACGCCGCCCCCGCGGGCGCTGGGCCCGGGCACGACTCCGAGTCGGCTGCCGGCCCGCCCGGATGGCCCGAACGACCCACCCCGTCCGGCCAGCCCGGCCCCGATGCCGCCGCCGACCTGCCCACCGGCCGTGAGGCCCAGGCCGGGGCCGACGCTTCCGCCGGAGCCGCCCCGGAGGCCTCCGCCCCGGCTGCCTCCTCCGGCCCCGCCTCCTCCGGGCCCGGCTCCGGGCCGGGCTCCGAGCCCGGCTCCGGGTTCACCGTTCCGGCCGAGCCCGACCGGCCCGGACGACCCACCCCGTCCGGCCAGGCCGGCCCCGGTGGCCCCGATGCCGCCGCCGGCCTGCCCGCCGGCCGGGAGGCCCAGGGCGGGGTCGACGCCTCCGCCCCCGCTGCCTTCTCCGGGCCGGGCTCCGGGTTCACCGTTCCGGCCGAGCCGGACCGGTTCCGCCCGGCACCGTCCGGGGACGGGATGCCCCGTGCCGCGCAGCCCGCGGCCACCGCTGGGGTCCCGTCCGGCCCTGACCGGGCGGACTCCGGCGACAGTGCCTGGGCTGACCGGCCGGGGGACCGCACGCCCCGTACCGACCCGGCGGACGGCCACACGGCCGGGCCTGACGGTTCGGGTGCCGGCTACGCGGCCGGGCCCGCCGGATCGGACTCCGGCCGCGCCGCCGGGCCGGGGAGCACCGGCTCCCCGTACGGGTCCGGGGCCGGGCGCGTGCCGTCCGGTGCCGGTGCCGGTGCGGGCAATCTGCGGATGCGGCTGACCACCTTCGTCGGGCGGGAGGAGGACATCCGGGTCATCGGCGACGACCTCGCCCGGTCCCGGCTCGTCACCCTGCTCGGACCCGGCGGCGCCGGCAAGACCCGGCTGTCGCAGGAGGCCGCCGAGGCACACGCACGGGCGGGCCGCGGCACGCCGGACGGACTCCCCGCCGCCCCGGAGCAGCCGTCCGTCGACTTCGCTGCGGACGGCACCGGCACCGGCACCGGCACCGGGGCGCCCGTTCCGGGCGGCCCGGGCACCGACCCCGGTGACCCCGGCCTCGTACCCGGCGGGGCCGACGGATCCGGCGGGTACGGCGGGTACGGCGGTCCCGGCGGCTACGGCACCGGTGGGCCCCGCCCCGCCGCCGGCACCCGCGCCGGGGCCACGGCTCCCGCCGGGCCCGGCCTCGCCGCGGGCGGCAGCCCTGCCCCCGCCGCCGCCCGTCCCGCCACCGGCGGCAACGGCAACCGCCCGGCCTGGGCCGACGGGGTGTGGTTCGTGGAGCTGGCTCCCGTGGACGATCCGGAAGACGTGCCCGAGGCCGTGCTCTCCGCGCTCGGTGCCCGGGAGACCAAGCTGCGCGGCGGCTCCGCCGAGGAGATGCGGGTGCTGACCGAGCGCGCGGACAGCCCCCTCGACCGCCTCGCGGAACATTGCGCGCGGCGCCGGATGCTGCTGATCCTCGACAACTGCGAGCACGTCGTCGACGCCGCCGCCCGCCTCGCCGAGGAGGTCCTCGCGCGCTGCCCCGGCGTACAGATCCTGGCCACCAGCCGCGAGCCGCTCGGCGTGTCCGGGGAGACCCTGCGCCCCGTCGACCCGCTGCCCGACCCCGTCGCGCTCCGGCTGCTCGACGACCGCGGCGCCGCCGCCCGGGCCGGGTTCACCGTGGACCAGGACCCGGCCGCCGCCGTGGAGATCTGCCGCCGGCTCGACGGGATGCCGCTCGCCATCGAGCTGGCCGCCGCCCGGCTGCGGCTGCTCACCCCCCGCCAGATCGCCGACCGGCTGGACGACCGGTTCCGGCTGCTGACCGGCGGCTCGCGCACCCACCTGCCCCGCCAGCAGACCCTGCGCGCGGTGGTCGACTGGTCCTGGGACCTCCTCGACGAGCCCGAACGGGCCGTCCTGCGCCGGCTGTCGGTCTTCGCCGGCGGCTGCGACCTCGACGCCGCCGAAGCCGTCTGCACCGACGCCGCCGAGGGGCTCGACGCCGCCGACCTCCTCGGCTCCCTCGTCGACAAGTCCCTCGTCGTCGCCGCCCCCGACGCCGCCGGCATGCGCTACCGCCTCCTGGAGACCGTCGCGGAGTACGCCTCCGAGCGGCTCACCGAGGCCGGCGGCGACCGCGACGCCACCGAACGGCGCCACCTCACCCACTACCGCGAACTCGCCCGCACCACCGAGCCGCTGCTCCGCGGTCACGGCCAGCGCGCGGCCGCCGACCGCATCGTCACCGAGTACGAGAACCTCCGTACGGCCCTGCGCCGGGCCGTCGCCGTCCAGGACGCCGGCGAAGTGCTCTGCCTGCTGCACTCCCTGGTCTGGTACTGGCAGATGCACGACCTGCGCACCGAGCTCCGCCACTGGTCCGCGGCCGCCGCTGCCCTGGGCCCCGACCCCTTCGCCGAGCCCGTCGTGCCCGCCGAGCCCGTCTACGGGCGGGTCGTCGACACGCCCCCGCCCTACGAGGGCGAACTGCTCACCGAGGCCTGGCGCGGCATCCGGATCATGTGCCTGGCCGCCCAGGACCAGACCGACGCCAGCTGGTCCAGCCCGGAGATCCGCACCCAGGTCGACGGGATGCTCGCCGCCTACCGCCCGGGCCTCCCGCAGACCTGCGTGGCCCCCGGGGTCCTGTGGATCTACGCCGTGATGATCTCGGGGGACCCCGTCCTGCTGCGCGAGGCCATCGAGCAGACCGTCGAGACCGCCCGCGGGCTCGGCTACCGCTGGGAGCTCGCCTCCGCGCTCCAGCTGCGCGCCAACGTGCTGGCCAACCGCGCCGACTGGGCCGGCGACGCGGCCCGCGACGCCGAGGAGAGCCTGGCCGTGTTCCGGGAACTCGGTGACGACTGGGGCTGCGCCGAGGCGCTGTCCGCCCGCGCCGAGGCCCACGAGAAGCACGGCGAGTACGGCCGGGCCGCCGAGGACTTCCGCGCCGCCATCGAGCACGCCCGGCGGCTCGGCGCGCGGGCCCAGGTCACGGTCCTGCAGGTGCGGATGGCCGGGACCCTCGTCGAGGACGGCCACGTGGAGGAGGCGGAACGGTTGCTCACCGAACTGCTCCCCACCATCCAGCACGTCGGCAACGAGGCCAGGCCCGCCGCCCGGATGTTCCTCGCCGGGGTGTACGGCCGCACCGGCCGCACCGAGGAGGCCCGCGCGCAGCTCGCATCCCTGCGCGAGGAGTTCTCCCTGGGCGCGTACGCCGTCTTCGACGGTTTCGTGCTCGGCACGATGGCCTGGCTCGACAACCAGGAGGGCACGTACGAGGACGCCCTGGTCCTGCTCCGGCAGGCCATGGAGTCCGTACGGGACCCGCTCGCGCTGCTGATGGCCCCGCAGCTGCCGGCCGTCTACCTGCTCACCGCGGCCCTCTCCCACGCCGGACTCGGCGGCCCGCAGCGGGCCTACGAGGCCGCGCGGCTGATCGGCGCCTACCACGCCCAGCTGCCGCCCCGGCACTTCCCGGTCACCACCGAGCGCGCGGACCTGGAACGGGCCGAGGGCCTGGCCCGGGCCGAACTCGGCGGCGCCGCGTACGAGGCGGCGTACGCCGAAGGCGGCGGCCTCACCCTGGAGGAGGCCACCGCCCTCATCTGATCCGGTTCTCCCCGCCGGGGTCCGTCCGGGACGCGATCCGGTACGGACCCGTCCGCGGATCAGGTCTTCTGGCGGAACTTGCGCACGGCGAGCGGCATGGTCACCAGCGTGATGCCGACCGACCAGGCCAGCGTGATCCACACGGAGTTGCCGAGCGGGGTCCCGTTGATCAGGGCACGGGCCGCGTCGGCCAGGTTGGACAGCGGGTTGACGTCGGTGAAGCTCTGCAGCCAGCCGGGCATCGTCGTCGTCGGGGCGAAGATCGAGCTGCCGAACTGCAGCGGCATCAGGACCAGCATCGCCATGCCCTGGACGGCCTGCGGGGTCTTCATGGTGAGGCCCAGCAGGATGAAGATCCACATGAGCGAGGAGCCGAAGACCGCCGCGAGCCCGACCGACAGGAGGAGGTCCAGCACGGAGGTCTTGATCGACAGGCCGAGCAGGAAGCCCATGCCGAGCAGGATGGTGATGGCCACCATCATCCGGCCGAGCTCGACCACGATCTTGGCGATGAGCACCGAGGAGCGGGCGATCGGCATGGACCGGAACCGGTCCATCACGCCCTTCTTGAAGTCGTCGTTGACCCCGGTGCCCACACCCATGGCGATGTTCATGCCCATCATCGCCATCAGGCCCGGGACGAGGTAGTTGACGTAGTCGCCCTGGTTGCCCTTGCCCGCGATCGCGCCGCCGAAGACGAACACGAACAGCAGCGTGAAGATGATCGGCATGAACAGGACGTCGAACATCGACTCCGGGTCCTGCTTGATCTGCAGGACGTTGCGCCGGGCCAGGGCGCCGATGTGACGCAGGTTGCCCCGCAGGCCGATCCGGCCCTCGTCCGCGAGGACGGGCCCGCCGGCCGGGGCGGCCGCGGTGGGGCTGGGCTTCGTCGTGGTTACGGTGCTCATGCCGCGACCTCCTCGGTCTTCTGGTGGGGGATGGAGTCCTCGGCGGAGTCCTCGGCGGCGGGCTTCTGCCCGGTGATGGACAGGAACACCTCGTCCAGGCTGGGCAGGTAGGTGCTGATGTCGGAGATGCCGTACCCGCGGGCCGCCAGCAGGCCCACCACGGCGGTGAGCTGCTCGTCGGCGAGGATCGGCACCAGCAGGGCGCCCTCGTCCGGGACGGCCTGGGAGCCGGCGACCCCGTCCAGACCGGCCTCCGCCAGGGAGCGGGCCATGCCCGGCAGTTCGGCCGGGTCCGTCGGGCGGATGCGCAGGGTGCGGCCGCCGACGCGGGCCTTCAGCTCGTCGACCTTGCCGTTGGCGATGACCTTGCCCTTGTCGATGACCGTCAGCTCGTTCGCGAGCTGCTCGGCCTCCTCCATGTACTGGGTGGTGAGCAGGACGGTGGCCCCCTCGGCGACCATCCGCTGCACCTCGTCCCACACCTCGTTGCGGGTACGGGGGTCCAGACCGGTGGTCGGCTCGTCCAGGTACAGCACGGCCGGGCTGCCGATCATCGAGGCGGCCAGGTCCAGCCGGCGCCGCATGCCGCCGGAGTAGGTCATCACGGCCTTCTTGGCGGCGTCCGTGAGGGAGAAGCGCTCCAGCAGCTCGTCGGCGCGGCTCCGGGAGTCCTTGCGGGACAGGTCCAGCAGCCGGCCGATCATGTAGAGGTTCTCCCAGCCGGAGAGCTTCTCGTCGACCGAGGCGTACTGGCCGGTCAGGCCTATGGTCCGGCGCAGCTGCCGCGGCTGGCGGACCACGTCGAAGCCGGCGACCCGGGCGGTGCCGGCGTCGGGGGTGATCAGGGTGGAGAGGATGCGGACCAGGGTGGTCTTGCCCGCGCCGTTGGGGCCGAGGACCCCGAGCACGGTTCCCTCGCGGACATCGAGGTCCACACCGTCGAGGGCCTTGGTCTCGCCGTAGTGCTTGACCAGCCCCCGGACCTCCACGGCGTTCGAGCCGTTCAGGGGATTCTTGTCGTTTCGCGTCATGCCCATCATGGGACCAGACGCCACTGACAAAGCGCCTACAGGCCACCTACAGACCGCCGACGGCCGGCCCGCGCGTCCGCGGGCCGGCCGTCGGCCGATGCCTAGTGGCCTAGTGGAAGGCGTGCTGCTCCTGCGGGAACGTTCCGCCGACCACGTCCTCGGCGAAGGCCTTCGCCGCGTCGCCCATCGTCGCGCGCAGGTTCGCGTACTGCTTGACGAACTTCGGCATCTTCCCGCCGGTCAGCCCCATCATGTCCGTCCACACCAGCACCTGCGCGTCGCATTCCGCGCCCGCGCCGATGCCGACCGTCGGAATGTGCAGGGACCGGGTGACCTCGGCGGCCAGCTCGGCCGGGACCAGCTCCAGGACCACCGCGAAGGCGCCCGCGTCCTGCGCCGCCTTCGCGTCGCGCAGCAGCTGGTGCGCGGCCTCGTCACCGCGGCCCTGCACCCGGTAGCCCATGGCGTTCACGGACTGCGGTGTCAGGCCCAGGTGGGACATGACCGGGATGCCCGACTGCACGATCAGCTCCGTCTGGGCGAGCGAGCGCTCGCCGCCCTCCAGCTTCACCGCGCCGACCCCGGCCTCCTTGACGAGCCGCGTGGCGCTGCGCAGGGCCTGTACGGGGCCCTCCTGGTAGGAGCCGAAGGGCAGGTCGCCGACGATCAGGGCCCGGCTGGTGCCGCGTACGACGGCCGCCGACAGCAGGGTCATCTCGTCCATCGTCACCGGGACGGTGGTCTCGTAGCCGAGGTGACAGTTGCCCATCGAGTCGCCGACGAGCATGACCGGGATGCCGGCCTCGTCGAACACGGACGCCGTCATGGCGTCGTAGGCGGTGAGCATGGGCCACTTCTCGCCGCGTTCCTTGGCGAGGGTGAGGTCGCGGACGGTGATGCGCCGGGTGCCCGAGCCTCCGTACAGGGTGGGGGAGGAGGCTTCGCGGGCAGGCGAAACGGCATGCGTCATTGCAACTGCTCCTTGATGTTCATCTCGAGGCACCCTTACGGCGTCCCCGGACTCACCACCATGGTGGCACTCCCGGGGCCCGGGCGGGAAGTGGCACGAGGCCGGCGCGAGGTCCGGTTCGCCGTGGGCGGCATCGCCGCAGGGCAATGTGCGCGTTTGGTGACAAGCGGAACCCCGGCCGCAGGGCCGTTCGTCCTCCCGGACGTACGGTCGACACAATCGGCGCGGAACCCTCCGTCCATCGCCTAGGGTCAAGAGGCGGGGACGGAGCGCGAGCACGGCAGCGAGGGCAGTGGCATGGCACAGGCGTACATGACGGAGACGGGGAGCGACGGCTCGGAGCCCGAGCCCTCCCGAGCGGGTCTCCGGCGCCGGCTGGCCGGACTGCGGCGGGATCCGGGCATCTGGCGGCGCGGGATCGTGCTCGCCGCGCTCGCCGTACTGATCTCGCTCGTCATGATCTTCCACGCCGAGCTGCCCAACGACATCGGCAACCTCGGCAGCCTCACCGAGACCTTCCTGCCCTGGCTGGGCCTGGCCGTCCCGCTGCTGTTCGCCGCCGCGCTCTTCCGCAAGTCCGCGACCGCGCTGATCGCGATACTGCTGACCGCCGCGGTCTGGGCGAACCTCTTCGGAGGCCTGGTCACCGACAAGGCGCAAGGCGGCGGCAACCTCACGGTCGCCACCCACAACGTCGACGCCGACAACGCCGACCCGGCCGGCACCGCCGCCTCGGTCGCCGGGTCCGGGGCCGACGTCCTGGCCCTGACCGAGCTCAAGGGCAGCGCCGTCCCTGTCTACGAGAAGGCGCTGGCGAGCACGTACAAGTACCACTCGGTCGAGGGCACCGTCGGGCTCTGGAGCAAGTACCCGCTGGTCTCCAGCAAGCCCGTGGACATCAAGATGGGCTGGACCCGGGCCATGCGCGCCACCGTGAAGACCCCCTACGGCGAGGTGGCCGCCTTCGTGGCGCACCTCCCCTCGGTCCGCGTCAAGCTCAACGCCGGCTTCACCGCCAACCAGCGCGACAACAGCGCCGACGCCCTCGGCGCCGCGCTCGCCGCCGAACCGCTGAGCCGGGTCATCCTGCTCGGCGACCTCAACGGAACGGTCAACGACCGCGCCCTGTCCGAGGTCACCTCGCAGCTGCGTTCCACCCAGGGCGCGTCCGGCGACGGCTTCGGCTTCAGCTGGCCCGCGCAGTTCCCGATGGCCCGCATCGACCAGATCCTGGTCCGCGGGGTCACCCCCGAAGCCTCCTGGACCCTGCCCCGCACGGGCAGTGACCACCTCCCGATCGCGGCCCGGGTCACCGTCGGGCCGTAAGGCGCCGCGCCGTCGGGCATCGCGCCGCCGGGCGCCGTGCCCTCGGGCGCAGCGTCGTGGGGGACAGGCGCGTCGGGCGGGTCAGGCCTGCTCGCGCCAGCCGTTCGTGATGGGCAGCCGGCGGTCCTTGCCGAAGCCCTTCGCGGAGATCTTCGTGCCCGGCGGGTACTGCCGGCGCTTGTACTCGGCGGTGTCCACCATCCGCAGGGTCTTCGCGACCAGCTCCGGGTCGTAGCCCGCCGCGACGATCGCCTCCAGGCCCTGGTCCCGGTCCACGTACAGCGACAGGATCCCGTCCAGCACGGGATAGTCCGGCAGCGAGTCCGTGTCCACCTGCCCCGGGCGCAGTTCGGCGCTCGGCGGCTTGACGATGGAGTTCTCCGGGATCGGCGGGGTCTCGCCGCGCTCGGCCGCCGCCCGGTTGCGGTACTCGGCGAGCCGGAAGACGTCCGACTTGTACACGTCCTTGATGGGGCCGTACGCGCCCACCGAGTCCCCGTACAGGGTGGAGTAGCCGACGGCCAGCTCCGACTTGTTGCCCGGGGCCAGCACGATGTGGCCCTCCTGGTTGGAGAGCGCCATCAGCAGGGTGCCGCGCAGCCGGGACTGGAGGTTCTCCTCGGCGAGCCCGGTCAGGCCCAGCGCGCCCATGTACGCGTCGAACATCGGCTCGATCGACACGGTCCGGAAGTTCAGGCCGGTCCGCGAGGCCAGCTCGGCCGCGTCGCCCCGGGAGTGGTCCGAGGAGTACTTGGACGGCATCGAGACGCCGTGCACGTTCTGCGCGCCGATCGCGTCGCAGGCGATCGCCGCGACGAGCGCGGAGTCGATCCCGCCGGACAGGCCGATCAGGACCGACCGGAAGCCGTTCTTGCGCACGTACGCGCGCAGGCCCACGACCAGCGCGTCGTAGACCTCCTCGTCGTCGTCCAGCCGGTCGGCGTAACCGCCCGTCACGACCGGCTCGTACGGCTCCACGGGCTCCTCGGAGAGGATCACGCGGTCGATGCGCAGGCCGTCGTCCACGGTGCCCTCGACGGGCGTGGCCGAGGCGGCCGGCAGGTCCAGGTCGACCAGGACGCAGCCCTCGGAGAACTGCGGGGCGCGCGCGATGACCTCGCCCGCGGAATCGACGACGATCGAGTCCCCGTCGAAGACCAGCTCGTCCTGACCGCCGATCATCGCCAGGTAGGCGAGGGTGCAGCCGGCCTCCTGGGCGCGCTTGCGCACCAGTTCCAGGCGGAGGTCGTCCTTGTTGCGCTCGTACGGGGAGGCGTTCACCGAGATCAGCAGCCCGGCCCCGGCGGAGCGGGTGGCGGGGACGCGCCCTCCCTCCTGCCAGAGGTCCTCGCAGATGGCCAGGGCCACGTCCACGCCCCGCACCCGGATCACCGGCTGGGTGCCGCCCGGCACGAAGTACCGGAACTCGTCGAAGACCCCGTAGTTGGGGAGGTGGTGCTTGGCGAAGCGCAGGACGACCCGCCCGCCGTACAGCACGGCGGCCGCGTTCTCCGGGGAGCCGGCCGGGCGGCCGAGCCGGGGCGCGGCCTTCTCCGTACGGTCGAGGTAGCCGACGACGACCGGGAGGTCCCCGAACCCCTCGGCCGCCAGGCGCCCTGCGAGGCCGACCAGCGCATGGCGGGACGCTTCGACGAAGGAACCGCGCAGGGCGAGGTCCTCGACGGGGTACCCGGTCAGCACCATTTCCGGAAACGCCACCAGGTGGGCGCCCTGTTCGGCGGAGTGCCGGGTCCAGTGGACGACCGAGTCGGCGTTGGCGGCGATGTTGCCGACCTGCGAGTCGATCTGATTCAGAGCGAGGCGTAGTTGAGGCACGCGGCCCAGTCTAATCGTCTTTCTGACGCGATGTCCTGGAAGTCGCCGGAGTCGCCGGAGCCGCCGGAGTGGCAGGAGTCGCCGGCTCAGCCGATCGGGCCGCTCCAGATCGCGTCGTCGTACTCGACGCCGGGGGCGATCTCGAAGTGCAGGCTCTTGTTGCCGTCGGGAACGATGAAGGCGAACGTGCCGGTCATCGATTCGCCGACCAGGATCGAGCCCTTGAACATCTTCGGCACGGAGCCGTCGAAGGCCATCTCGGCCTCCGTGCCCTGGTCGTCGCGGGCGTGCGGCAGGGACAGGCCGACGTCGAGCGCGGCCTTCGAGTTGTTGACGATCTTCACCTTCACCTTGACCGCGTTGGCGCCCCGGGCCTCGTCCGGGTAGGCCGTCGAGGACGGCTTGTACGGGACCGCGCTCACCACGGTGACCTGGACCCCGTCCTCGTAGGTGTAGGGCGTGCCCCAGGCCAGGGCCGAGGTCCGGCCCGGGATGTCGGAGGGCGAGGTCTTGGGGGCCGGGGCCGGGGCCGTCGGGGTGCCGGTGGAGCCCGGCTCGTCGTCCTCGTAGTCGTAGTCGTAGTCGTAACCGTCGTCGTAGTCGTAGCGCGAGCGGTTGTCGGCGACGGTCTTGTCGATCTTCTCGATGACGGCCGAGGTGATGAACCAGCCGCCGACGGAAGCGGCGAGGCCGAGGGCGGCGAGCACCGTGCCGACCGTGGCCATCGTGGCGCGGGGCGCTCCCCGGCGGGCCTTGACGACGGCCGCGATGCCGATGCCGACGCCGGTCACCGCGAGGAGGGCGCCGGCCCAGAAGAAGAAGGGGACGAGGCCGACGAAGATGCCGAACAGCCCGAGGAGCAGGGCGGCGACGGCCAGACCGTTCGAGGCGGGCCGGGGCTGGGGCGGCGGGAAGCCGGGCGCGTGCGGGCCGCCGGGGTAACCGGCGCCGTAGCCGTCGGCGGGCGCGGCCCACGGGTTGCCGGGGGCGCCGGGGCCTCCGGGGGCGCCCGGGGCGCCGTACGGGGCTCCCCACGCGGGCGCCGCAGGAGCGGTGGCGGCGGCCGGGGCGGGGGTGACCGGAGCGAAGGCACCGGGGGCGGGGGCTGCCGGGACCGCGTCGGCGGGGGCTGCCGGGACCGCGTCGGCGGGCTGGGCCGGGGCCGTGTCGGCGGAGTCGGCCGGGGCCGCGTCCGCGGGTTCGGCCGGGCTCTCCGCCGTCGCCCCGGTCAGGGGCGGGGTCGGACCGAGGGGCGGAGGGGGCGTCAGGGCCGGGGGCTTCTCGAGGGACAGGGGCTGCGTGGGCGCCGGTATGGGAGCCGCCTCGGGTACGGGCGTGCCCGCGGGCTCCGTCGGCGGACCGGACGGGGTGCTGGGCGGGTTCGGCGGGGTGCTCATACGGGCGGGCAGTCCTTCGGGTCGCAATCGGCGCGTGACGATCACCAGCCTGTCATGGAATCCGAGTTCCCCGCCGTGAGTTTCGGCCCCCTCCGGCCCCCCCGGCCGGGCCGGCGGCGCGCGCGGAACGGCGCGCCACCGGCCCGGTCCGGGGCGGGATCCGGAAGGGACGGCCTAGCTGCGGTAGCCGAGCACGGTCATCATCCCGGCCTCCGCGTGGTAGACGTTGTGGCAATGCACCATCCACAGACCGGGGTTGTCGGCGTCGAAGTCCACCGTCAGCTTCCCGTTGGGCAGGACCACCGCCGTGTCCTTGCGGGCCCCGCCCGGGCGGCCGCCGAGGGCGAAGGTGTGCCCGTGCAGGTGGAGCGGGTGCCACATCGTTGTGGAATTGTCGAACTCCAGCCGGACCCGTTCCCCCGCCTTCACCGGATGCCGCTGGTCCGCGGCGTACGGCTTGCCGTCGAAGGCCCAGTCGTACTTCGCCATCCCGCCGGTCAGCTTGATCCGCACCGTGCGGTCCGGTTCGCGCGCGGCCAGGGCCACCGGCTCGGCGGCCTTCAGGGTGTCCGCGGTCAGGGGCCGCCCGGACAGCTCGGCGGGCCGGGTCGCGGCGGTCGGCGCCGCCCCCGAACCGGTGCGCAGCACCGCGAGAGCCGACGCCGCGTCACCCTTGCCCTCGGCGAGGGCGGTCAGCGGGAACACCCCGTCGCCCGCCGTCACCAGGACGTCGTAGCGTTCGCCCATGCCCAGCAGCAGTGAGCGGGCGGCCGCGTGCTCGACGGGGAAGCCGTCGGTGTGGGTGACCGTGAACTCGTGGCCGCCCAGGGCGATCCGGAAGGCGGTGTCCCCGCCCGCGTTGATGATCCGGAGCCGGATCCGGTCGCCGGGGCGGGCGGTGAAGACCGAGGGGTCCTCGGGGGTGCGGCCGTTGACGAGGTAGTGCGGGTACGCGACATCGCCCGGGTCCTTGCCGAGGACCTCGCTGACTCCGCCCATGAGGACCCGGGACGGGCCGCCGCTCGCGGCGGGCGCGGGCGTGCCCATGGCGTGGGAGCCGGAGCCGGAGCCGGAGCCGGAGCCGGAGCCGGAGCCGTGACCGGAGTGGCCGCCGCCGCCCGAGCTCGGGTCCATGCCCTTGCGGAGTTCGCCGAGCACGGCGTCGGGGGTGGAGCCGTCGACCCCGTCGAGCCAGTCGTCGAGTACGACCACCCACTCCTTGTCGTAGGAGAGGGGCTCCTTGGGGTCCTCGACGATCAGCGGCGCGTACAGCCCGCGGTCCTGCTGGACCCCGGAGTGCGGGTGGAACCAGTACGTCCCGGGGTGCGCGAGGGCGAACTTGTACGTGAACGAGCCGCCCGGGGCGACGTCCCGCTGAGTCAGCCCCGGTACCCCGTCCATGTCGTTGCGCAGCGCCAGGCCGTGCCAGTGCAGGGAGGTGGCTTCGGGGAGGTGGTTGGCCAGGGTCAGGGCGAGGGTGCCGCCCGCGGTGGCCCGTACCTCCTGGCCCGGGAGCCGGTCCCCGTACGCCCACGAGCGGACGCTGCGGCCCGCGCCGAGGTCGAGCGGGGTGGCGGTGGCCGTCAGCCGGACCTCGGTGAGCGGGCCGGTGGCCTTGCGGGCGGCCTCGGCGGCCTGCACCTCGGCGCCGGCCGGGTCCACGTAGCCGCCGGGGGCGGGGGAGGAGGGCCCCTTGCCGGTGGAACCGGAGCCGTGGTCCATGCCGGCCATGCCGGAGCCCGAACAGGCGGTGAGCAGCCCGGAGCCGGCGAGGGCGGCACCGGCACCGAGGAGGGTGCGGCGGGAGGGCGAGGATGAAGGAGACGGGGAGGGAGACGGGGAGGGGAGGGAGGAAGAGCGCATGGCGGAACACCTCGTGATGGTGTGAGGCAGGCAGGTGGGCACCGTCTGCCGCCGCCCCGGAGGCATGCGGGGGCGACGACGGAGCCCGGCCTATACGCGCAGCACCGTGAGGCGGGTGAGGAGTTCGCGGGGTGGTGGCGGGTCGGGGCCGCCCGGCCGGCCCGGCGCGCGTGCCGCACCCCCGAGCGGCGCGGCACGGCGCGGGCCGGCCAGTCCGGCTCCGAGGACCAGCAGGGTGAGGGCGCCGAGTACGGCGAGACACACGGACATGGGGTCCATGCCGGTGTGCCGCGGGGCCGGGGTCCCGATGGCGGTGGCCGCGGTGGCCGCGGTGGCCGCGGTGGTGAGCGCCGTGGTGAGCGCGGAGGAGGTGGTCCGGCCCGCCGCGTGCGACCCGGCGGCCGTCGAGGCCGTCATGTCCGGCGCCACGTCCGGCATCGTGCCCGGTCGGCCGCCGTGGGCCGACCCGGACGGCGTAGGGCCGCCCTGGGGAACGAAACGGACCGACGGCACGTCCTCCATGGCGTGGGCCCGCGTCGGATGGCCCAGCGTGTGCATGCCCGCGATGCCCAGCAGCAGTGCGGCGAACAGCAGCAGCCGGGTCCACCGGACTGCTGGTCGCCGAGTGCGGGGGGCGGGGCGGGTCATGGGCGAAACCCTACCCGGGGTGGGTATCCCATCGAAGGATCGGGTCCAGCCGTGCTTAGGATTAGTCACACTATGTCCACAAAAGACCCGCCGGCGAAGCCGCTGAACGCGCAGAGCCCGCTCAAGCACCTGAAGCCCGTGAAGTCCCGGAGGTCCTGGAGGTCCGTGAACAGCTCCTCCGCCACGACGGGCCCCTCCTTCACGTCCCGGTCCGGTGCCCGCTCCGTGGCCCTCCTCATCGGGCTCGGCGCCACCGCCTACACCGCGTGGGTGCTCGAGGTCGTCCTCTCCACGGGCCTCAACCCCATCGAGACGTACGTCAGCGAGCTCGCGGCCCAGGACCAGCCGCTCGGCGGCCTGTTCCGGGCCACCGACTTCACCGCCGGCCTCCTCGTCCTCCTCGGCGGCCTCCTGGCCCTGCTCCGCCTCGCGAGACGCCTCGAACCCCGCCGCCCGTGGACCGTCGCCGGCTGGTCCGGGGTCACCCTGTTCGGCGCGGCCACCGCCGCCGACGCCTGGCTGCCGCTGAGCTGCACGCCCACCGTGGACCCCGAATGCGCGGCGCGGGAGACCGCCGGGCTGGTCCCCGCCACCCATCAGGCGCACGCCGTCAGCAGCAGTCTCGCCATGACGGGGGCGCTCGTCGGCATCGTGGCCCTCACGCTGGCCGCCCGCCGCTACGGCCTGCTCGCCCCGCTCGCGCGGTTCGGGCCCGTGCTCGTCGTCCTCGAACTGCTCGCCACCGTCTGGACCCTGGTCTCCATCGCCCTGTTCACCGCCGGGCACGGCACCTGGGCGCTCGGCGCCGGGCAGCGGCTCCAGGTGCTGTTCGTGGCCGTCTGGCTGGGCCTGCTCGCGTACTCCGTCCACCGGGAACGCCGGACGTGAGGGGGTTCGTACGGCTCCCCGCCGGCCCCGCCGCGGACGGAGTACCGCTGCACGTCCTCGTGGAGGGCTCCGGACCGCCGGTCGTCCTCAGCGTGGGGCTCGCCATGGCCTGGTTCGACTGGGACCCCGTGGCGGAGCTGCTCGTCGCCGCCGGCCGTACCGTCGTCCGCTTCGACCGGCCCGGCCACGGGCTGAGCGGCCCCGCCGTGAGGCCGCCGGGCGCGGCCGGGGAGGCGCACCGGATCGCCGGGCTGCTGGACGCGCTGGGTCTGGGCGCCGAGCCGGTCACCGTGGCCGGGCACTCGATCGCCGGGTTCCACGCCGAAGCCTTCGCCCGGCTGTACCCGGAGCGCACCGCCGCCCTGGTGCTGGTCGACAGCAGCGTGGAGGAGCGGCCCCGTACGGTCCTGCCGGCGGGGGTGCGGACCGGCGCCGCCCGGGTGCTCGGCCGGGCGGTGACCGCCGCCGGGCTGCCGGCCGCGCTGGGGCCCTGGGCCCGGAGGACCGCCGTACGGGCCTCCCGCGGGGCCGGCGCGGACCCGGCCCCGCGGGACCTCGTACGCCGCTGCTACCGGACCGGGCGGGTCTGGCGCGGGGCCCTGCTGGAGAACTCCAGCTACCCCGACACGGCCGCCGAGGTGCTGGCGCTGCGCGCGGAGCTGCCGCTGACCGCGCCCGCCACCGTGCTGGCCGGCCACGACTCCGGCGCGCGCCGCCCGGACCTGGGCTGGCCGGTCCGCCAGGCGGCGCTGGCCGACGCGCTGGGCGCCCGCTTCGAGGTCGCGGAACCGGCCGGGCACCTGGTCATGCTGGACCGCCCGCACCATGTGGCGCGGGCGGTCCTGTACGCGGTGCGACCGCGGTCCGGTCAGGCGGAGCCGCGGGCGTAGACCTTCTCGGCCCAGCCGGCTATCTGCTCCTCCGACAGGTGCCTGGCCAGGTCGGCCTCGCTGATCATCCCGACCAGCCGCTTGTTGTCGATGACCGGGAGCCGGCGGATCTGGTGGCTCTGCATCTCCTCCAGCACCTCGGAGACGTCCGCGCCCGCGTCGATCCAGCGCGGGGTGCCCTGGGCCATGTCGCCGGCCGTGATCTTCGACGGGTCGTGGCCCTTGGCCACACAGCCGATGACGATGTCGCGGTCGGTCAGGATGCCGCAGAGGCGTTCACTGGAGTCGCTGATGGGCAGCGCACCCACATTGAGGCGGCTCATCAGCTGAGCGGCCCGGTCCAGGGTCTCGGTGGCGGGGATCCACTGGGCCCCGGGGTGCATGATCTCTCCGGCGGTGGTCATCGCGTAAACCTCCTGAGCACGCCGTAGCGGCCGGGCGCGGGTGCGCCCGCCTCGGCGTCCTCATCGTCATTCGCCCGTTCGGCCCCCGCGACTCCAGACGGGTGACGGTGGGCCGTACGGGTGACCCCGCGGGGGCGGATGCGGCTCGGTGGTGCGGGGCCCTGCGGGGCTGTCCCCTACCCGCCCTTCCACCGTTCCCCGGGGCTGCGCCCCGGACCCCGTGGGGCTGCGCCCCGGACCCCGTGGGGCTGCGCCC
>NZ_JBSFDF010000062.1:0-42617 GCF_053593795.1 Streptomyces sp. NPDC002104
GGCCCCCCCCGATCTGCGGCGTCGGGGCCCCCGGCGCCACTCTCCTAGGGCCCCCCCCCCCTACCGGGGGCCCGCCCCTTCCTCATGTCCGTATGCCCGAGTGGTCCGCCACCGGGTGCCGGCGGGCGGCCTCAGCTCACAGCTTGGTGCGCGAGGTGTTGTAGAGCTTCGCCGTGTAGCCCGCGGTCTGCTCCAGGGTGAAGCCCTGGCCGCCGCCCATGACGGAGGCGAAGTCCACCATGGTCACGACGGTCAGGGTGCTGTAGTCGCCCCAGATGCAGACCGGGAGGCTGAAGGGCTTGGTGAGCGGGCTCGACGAGGACTTCTTCGGAGTGAGCTTGAGCTCCTGGCACTTCATCACGGCGCCCTTGAACCCTGCCGGGTTCATCACCTTGGGGGAGCCGACGAGTTCCGCCTCCCCGTCGTCCTCGCTCTTCATCGAATCGGCCTTGGCCATGGCGAAGTAGGCGTCCACGGCCTTCTCCGGGTCGGCGATCTCGCCGTACACGCCCTGGAAGTTGATCGCCTTCGCGCCCAGCGGGTTCTTCGGGTCGCCCGACTGGTAGGTCTGGCCGACCTGGGTCGGGTTCTTGACGCCGACGGACTCCGCTTCCTTGCGGTCCTTGTCGGTGAACTCTTCCTGCTTGCTCTTCGGGTCCTTCTTGAAGTCGTCCACCGACGCCGGAGCCACCAGCTTGTAGCCCTTGGTGTCCGCGGATATCGAGGCCGAGGCGCCGCCGCCCTGGGTGAAGTACCAGCCGGCGCCGCCGATCACGGCCACCGCCAGGACCACCGCGATGATCACGCCGGCCTTGGACTTCTTGGCGGGCTGCTGCGGGGGGACCCCGCCGTACGGGGGCTGCTGCTGGTAGCCGCCGTACGGGGCCTGCTGCTGGGGGAAGCCGGGCTGCTGCTGCGGGTAGCCCTGCTGCGGGACGCCCTGGGGGGCCTGCTGCGGGTAGCCGTAGCCGGGCTGCTGGCCGTACGGGCCGGGCTGCTGGCCGCCGTACGGGTTCGGCTGCGGCGGCTGCTGCGGCTGCTGCCCGTAGGGCCCCGGCTGCTGCGGCTGCTGGCCTCCGTACGGTCCCGGCTGGTTGTAGCTCATCCCGCGTCCCCCCATGAGGTTGTTTATACGTCCCACACATCCTCGCGGAAGCCGGAGGCCCTCAGGGCGGCGGGCCCTGGGAAAGCCGGTTTCATGACTGGACTGTTACCGCTCTAAACTGTGCCCCGTGACCGAGAACACGCAGACACCCAGCAGCCCCTACTCCGAACTGCCGACCTCCTACGCGCCGGCCGATGTAGAGGGGAAGCTCTACGAGCGCTGGGTGGAGCGTGGGTACTTCGAGGCGGACGAGAAGAGCGACAAGCCCCCCTTCGCCATCGTCATCCCGCCGCCGAACGTCACCGGAAGCCTCCACCTGGGGCACGCCTTCGAGCACACGCTGATCGACGCCATCACCCGCCGCAAGCGCATGCAGGGCTACGAGACCCTCTGGCAGCCCGGCATGGACCACGCGGGCATCGCCACCCAGAACGTCGTCGAGCGCGAGCTCGCCAAGGAGGGCAAGTCCCGCCACGACCTGGGCCGCGAGGCCTTCGTCGAGCGCGTCTGGCAGTGGAAGGGCGAGTCCGGCGGCCAGATCTCCGGCCAGATGCGCCGCCTCGGCGACGGCGTCGACTGGTCGCGCGAGCGCTTCACCATGGACGAGGGCCTCTCCGAGGCCGTCCAGACCATCTTCAAGAAGCTCTACGACGACGAGCTGATCTACCGCGCCGAGCGCATCATCAACTGGTGCCCCCGCTGCCTCACCGCGATCTCCGACATCGAGGTCGAGTACCAGGACGACGAGGGCGAGCTCGTCTCCATCCGGTACGGGGACGGTGACGCCTCCATCGTCGTCGCGACGACCCGCGCCGAGACGATGCTCGGTGACACCGCCGTCGCCGTCCACCCCGACGACGAGCGCTACCGCCACCTGGTCGGCACCGAGATCGAGCTGCCGCTGACCGGCCGCCGCATCCCGGTCGTCGCCGACGAGCACGTCGACCCCGAGTTCGGCACCGGCGCCGTCAAGGTGACCCCGGCGCACGACCCCAACGACTTCGAGATCGGTCAGCGCCACGGCCTGCCCAACCTCGCCGTCATGGACGAGCACGCCGTCATCACCGTCCACGGCCCCTTCCTGGGCCTGGACCGGCTGGAGGCCCGCTCCGCCATCGTCGCCGCGCTGCGCGCCGAGGGCCGGATCGTCGCCGAGAAGCGCCCGTACACGCACTCCGTCGGCCACTGCTCGCGCTGCAAGACCACCATCGAGCCGCGCCTCTCGCTCCAGTGGTGGGTCAAGGTCGGACCGCTCGCCAAGGCCGCCGGTGACGCGGTCCGCGACGGCCAGGTCAAGATCCACCCGCAGGAGATGGAGAAGCGCTACTTCGACTGGGTCGACAACCTCCACGACTGGTGCATCTCGCGCCAGCTGTGGTGGGGCCACCGCATCCCCGTCTGGTACGGCCCGAACGGCGAGATCGTCTGCGTCGGCCCCGACGAGCAGCCGCCGAGCGGCGAGGGCTGGACCCAGGACACGGACGTCCTGGACACCTGGTTCTCCTCCGGCCTGTGGCCGTTCTCCACGCTCGGCTGGCCGCAGCAGACCGACAGCCTGGCGAAGTTCTACCCGAACTCCGTCCTGGTCACCGGCTACGACATCCTCTTCTTCTGGGTCGCCCGGATGATGATGTTCGGCCTGTACGCGATGGACGGCACCCCGCCGTTCCACACCATCGCCCTGCACGGCATGGTCCGCGACGAGCGCGGCAAGAAGATGTCGAAGTCCTTCGGCAACGCGGTCAACCCGCTGGACTGGATGGACAAGTACGGTTCCGACGCGGTCCGCTTCACCCTGGCGCGCGGCGCCAACCCGGGTGTCGACGTCCCGATCGGCGAGGACTGGGTCCAGGCCTCCAGCAAGTTCGCCAACAAGATCTGGAACGCCACCCGCTTCGCGATGATGAACGGCGCCACGATCGAGGGCGAGCTGCCCTCGGTCGAGGAGATGTCGGCGACCGACCGCTGGATCCTGTCCCGGCTGAACGAGACGGTCGCGCAGGCCGACGCGTTCTACGAGGACTACCAGTTCTCGAAGCTCAGCGAGGCGCTCTACCACTTCGCGTGGGACGAGGTCTTCGACTGGTACGTCGAGCTGTCGAAGACGACGTTCTTCGCGGGCGGCGAGCCGGCCAAGGCCTCCGCGCGGGTCCTCGGCGAGGTCCTCGACGTCATGCTGCGCCTGCTGCACCCGGTGGTCCCCTTCGTCACCGAGACCCTGTGGACCACGCTGACCGGCGGCGAGTCCCTGGTGATCGCCGACTGGCCCAAGGACAGTGGCTTCCGCGACGCGGCCGCCGAGGCCGAGATCGAGGGCATCCAGACCCTGGTCCGCGAGGTCCGCCGGTTCCGCAAGGAGCAGGGTCTCGACGACAAGCAGAAGGTCCCGGCCCGCCTGGACCTGTCCGCCACCGCGCTGGCCGCCCACGAGGCCGCCATCCGCCAGGTGCTGCGCCTGCAGCCGGAGGGCGACGCCTTCAGCGCCACCGCGACCCTGCCGGTCGCCGGCGCCACCGTCGCGCTCGACCTGTCGGGCACCATCGACATCCCGGCGGAGCGCAAGCGGCTGAGCAAGGACCTGGCCGCCGCCGAGAAGGAGAAGCAGCAGGCCGAGGCGAAGCTCGGGAACGAGGCGTTCATCGCCAAGGCCCCGGACAACGTCGTGGACAAGATCAAGGGCCGGCTGACGAAGGCGGAGGACGACATCGCCCGCCTGAAGGCGCAGCTGGAAGCCCTGCCCGAGGGCTGACAGCCCGGGTGAGGACATGGGCGAAGGCCCCCACGCCGTCGGTCGACGTGGGGGCCTTCGCCGTATCCGTTCCCCGCGAGGGGGCCGGCGTCACAGCAGCCGGGCGCCGAATTCCGTCAGGATGAGCACCGCCACCACTCCGTACGCGGCCAGCGGCACCACCCAGTGGGGGAGCGCCCGCAGCCGGGAGCCGGCCGGGGACAGGTGCCGGGTGACGTACCAGAACAGCGGGATCATCACCGCCCAGACGACCATGCACCACGGGCACAGCGCCCCGATCACGTACAGGCACTGGCTGATCAGCCACACCGTGAAGGCGAAGCCGGCCGCGATCCCGGCCCACAGCCCGCGCCACAGCCACCGGGGGAACACGGCGCCCGCGACCAGGGCCGTACCGAGTCCGGCGAGGGCCGCGAAGCCGGCGAGGCCGAGCAGCATGTTCGGGAAGCCGAGCAGGTTGCTCTGCCAGGTGGTCATCACGTCGCCGCAGCTGAGCACCGCGTTGAGGTTGCAGCCCGGGGTGAAGAGCGGGTCCTCCAGCGTGCGGATGCGGTCGTAGGTGAGGACACCGGAGGCCAGGGTGCCGACGAGGCCGCCGATCAGCAGGAGCAGGGCGGTGCCCCGGGGGGTGGTCGTTCCCCTTCGGTTGGTCATTCTCCCAACGCTACGAGCGGGCCCGCGGTCCCGGGTAGAGCGGAACGCCTCCGGGCCGAAGGGCCTCCGGCCTGTCCGAAGTGCCCTACATCACGCCTTCTCGGGTCCGGGCGGCCGGGATCGGGGAGCCCGAGCACGGATGATGGAGGGCATGCACGTCACGCCCTCCCCTTCGGCGCCCCAGCGGCTCCTGGCCTTCGGCCGCCGGATCGCGCAGGGCTGGGCCGGGTCGCCGCGCGCGATGGACCTGCTGGCGGCGCTGAGCTGCCTGTTCCTGATGGCGCTCGACCTGCCGGGCCTGGCGGCCGCCGACAACTCCCTGAGCGGGCCCTCCGCGGCGGTCGTGCTGGCCGTCGGCTGCTCCACGCTGCTGGTGCGGCGCCGGCTGCCCTGGGTCTCGTACCTCGCGGCGCTGCTCTTCATCGGCTGGCTGCACGAGCTGACCCTGATCCAGTTCGCGCTGTACTCGGTGGGCCGCTTCCGCGGGCGCCGGGCCGGCGTCCTCGCCACCCTGGGCTACGTCGCCTTCGCGCTGTGCCTGTTCTGCTGCGTGCCGGGCTGGCCGCTGGCCAAGGCCGAGACCCTCAGCTCCTTCCTCAGCCTCGTCGTGCCGATCGGGGTCCTCGCCTCGGCCGTGGGGATCGCCGCCTACCGGCACGACCTCGTGCGCGAGCTCGACACCCGGCGCGCCGAGTCCGCCGTCCTCCACGCGGTCCAGCAGGAGCGGACCTCCGTCGCCCGCGACGTCCACGACTTCGTCGGGCGCGAGCTGACCCTGCTGACGGTCCGCTCCGAGGTGCTGTCGATGCGCTCGCGCGAGACCGCGTACGCGAAGGACTTCGAGGAGCTCGCCGACACCGCGCGCCGGGCCCACCTCGTGCTCAACGAGATCATCGTGCAGCGCGGGGAGCGGGCGTCCACCCCGGGCGTGGAGGGGCTGGCGGCGCTCGCGGAGGAGAGCGGGCGCGCGGGTTCGCCCGTACGGCTCGCCCTCGATCCGGACGTGCACGGGCTGTCGCCGCTGCGCCAGGCGGCGGTCTACCGGGTGGTGCAGGAATGCCTGACCAACGCCGCCAAGCACGCGCGCGGCGAAACCATCGAGGTGTCCATCGCGGCGGACGGCCCGCAGCTGCGGATCGCCGTCCGCAACGGGCTGGCGCGGCGCAGCCCGGCCAGGGCCCCCGTCTCGGCGGGCTCGGGCACGGCGAGCATGTCCGAGCGCGTGCGCAGCCTGGGCGGCACCCTGACGGCCACGCGCACGCAGGACGCGTACGAGGTCCTGGCGATCCTCCCGAAGGGCTGATCGCGGGGCCCGCCGCCCCCGCCCCCGCTGCCCCCCCGCTACGCCCGCGCCGGCGCCAGCAGGCTGCTGAGCGCGTCCATGTCCTCCACGCAGCGGCCCGAGCCCAGGGCCACGCAGTCCAGCGGGGCGTCCGCGACGAAGACCGGGATCCCGGTCGAGGAGGCCATCCGCAGGTCCAGGCCGGGCAGCAGCGCGCCGCCGCCGGTCAGGACGATGCCGTGCTCCATGACGTCCCCGGACAGTTCGGGCGGGCACTCCTCCAGGGTGGCGCGGACCGCCGCGATGATCGCCTCGACCGGCTCCTCCAGGGCGGCGCGCACGTCGCGCGCGTCGAGCGCGAGCGTCTGGGGCATGCCGCCGACCTTCTCGCGCCCCCGCACCGTGAAGGTGGCGGTCTCCAGCTCCGGCCGGTCCGGCACCGGCCACGCCGAGCCGATGGCGATCTTGACGTCCTCGGCGGTGCGGTCCCCGATGAGCAGGGAGTGCTCCTTGCGGACCCAGTCGGTGATGGCGGCGTCCATCCGGTCACCGGCGACCCGCAGGGACTGCGCGGTGACGATGCCGCCCAGCGAGATGACGGCCACCTCGGACGTGCCGCCGCCGATGTCGACGACCATCGAGCCGCGCGGTTCGGACACCGGGAGCCCGGCGCCGATCGCCGCGGCCATGGGTTCCTCGATCAGGTGCACGGTCCTGGCGCCTGCCCGGGAGGAGGCGTGGATGATGGCCCGCCGCTCCACCGGGGTGACCCCGGACGGTACGCAGATCACCATGCGGGTGCGCGCCCGGCGGCCGGGGACGGCCTTGCGGACGAAGTGCCGGATCATCTCCTCGGCGGCCTCGTAGTCGCAGATCACGCCGTCCTTGAGGGGGCGGATCGCGGTGATGGAGCCGGGCGTGCGGCCGATGGTCTCCTTGGCCTCGCTCCCGACGGCCAGTGCGGTGGTGGTGCCCGCCTTGACGGCCACCACGGACGGCTCATTGAGGACGATGCCGTGCCCCCGTGCGTAGACGAGGGTGTTCGCGGTTCCCAGGTCGATGCCTATGTCGCGGCTGGAAGCTGTCTTATTGGTGCTGGCCTGCGGCATTTATTCCCCTATCTCCTGCCCGCAAGGCTTGCATAACGATCTGGTCGCTCCTGCCGCCGAAGGTCCCGATACGACCGGGCCGAAAGTCCCTGTGCTCCTCGTCCGTAGACTGGGTCCCGTGAGTGAGCAGCAGCCCGAGAGCCACGATGACAGCTTCGACGCCTTCGACCAGATCGTGGCGGAGGAGTCCGACCGCGACCCCGACCTGGCGGTGATCGAAGCGGGCAGCCGCACCCTGCGCACGCAGGCCGGTCCGCTCCAGGGCGACCCGGTACCCGAAGAGCCCGCCGACCCCGAGGTCGCCAAGGCGCTGCGGGAGGTGGAGCAGGAGCTGGCCGGCCGCTGGGGCGAGACCAAGCTGGAGCCCTCCGTCACGCGGATCGCCGCGCTGATGGACGTCCTGGGCGAGCCGCAGCGCGCGTACCCCTCCATCCACGTCACCGGCACCAACGGCAAGACGAGCACCTCCCGCATGATCGAGGCGCTGCTGAACGCCTTCGAGCTGCGCACCGGGCGCTACACCAGCCCGCACGTGCAGTCGATCACGGAGCGGATCAGCCTGGACGGGGCGCCGATCGCCGCCGAGCGGTTCATCGAGGCGTACGAGGACATCAAGCCGTACGTGGACATGGTGGACGCGGCCGAGGAGATCCGGCTGTCGTTCTTCGAGGTCCTCACCGGCATGGCCTACGCGGCCTTCGCGGACGCGCCCGTGGACGCGGCCGTGATCGAGGTCGGCATGGGCGGCACCTGGGACGCCACCAACGTGATCGACGGCGCGGTCGCCGTGGTCACCCCGATCAGCCTGGACCACACGGACCGGCTCGGCTCCACCACCGGCGAGATCGCCCAGGAGAAGGGCGGCATCATCAAGCAGGGCGCCACCGTGATCCTGGCGCAGCAGCCGGTGGACGCGGCGCAGGTGCTGCTGAAGCGGGCCGTGGAGGTCGATGCGACGGTGGCCCGTGCGGGCATGGAGTTCGGCGTCGTCTCCCGCGAGGTCGCGGTGGGCGGGCAGCAGCTGACGCTGCGCGGCCTGGGCGGCGAGTACGACGGGATCTTCCTGCCGCTGCACGGCGCCCACATGGCGCACAACGCGGCGGTGGCGCTGGCGGCGGTCGAGGCCTTCTTCGGGATCGGCGCCGACCACGCGCGGGTCCTGGACGCGGAGACCGTGCGCAAGGCCTTCGCCTCGGTGACCTCGCCCGGCCGCATGGAGGTCGTGCGGCGCAGCCCCACGGTGGTCCTGGACGCGGCGCACAACCCGGCCGGGGCGCAGGTCACCGCGGAGGCGGTGACTGAGGCCTTCGGCTTCAGCCGGCTGATCGGGGTCGTGGGCGCGAGCGACGGCAAGGACGTGCGCGGGGTCTTCGAGGCCTTCGAGCCGATCTTCGCGGAGGTCGTGGTCACGGAGAACACCAGCCACCGGGCGATCTCCGCCGACGAGCTGGCGGCCATCGCGGTCGAGGTCTTCGGCGCCGAGCGGGTGCAGGTGGAGCCGCGGCTGGACGACGCCATCGAGGCGGCGATCACCCTGGCGGAGGAAGAGGCGGAGTACGGAGGGGCCGGGGTCCTGGTGACCGGGTCCGTCATCACGGTGGGCGAGGCCCGCATGCTGCTGAAGAGGGGCTGACGGATGCGCACGCTGTGTGCTTCGACGCTGATCGCCGAGTTCTTCGTGATCGGCTTCGCGGGGCTGGTCGCGATGAAGGGCGATCTGAGCCAGGCCACGGTCTGGACGGTCTGCGGGATCGCGATGCTGGTCTCGGTGCTGCTGTGCGGGATGCTCTCGCGCCCCGGGGCCGTCCAGATCGGCTGGGCCCTGCAGATCGGGCTGGTGCTGAGCGGTTTCGTCGTGCCGATGATGTTCATCCTGGGCGTGGTGTTCGCGGGGCTGTGGTGGTGCTCGATCCGCTACGGCCGCCGCATCGACGTGATCAAGGCCCGCTGGGCCGCCCAGGCGGAGGCACAGGCCGCCGCCCCGACCGAGGCGTAGCCCGCCGGGGAGCCGGAGCGGGGCCGGGCAAGGCCCCGTACGGCGGGGGCCCGGGCCCCTGTAGCCTCGTCGGACCGCACCCGTATGCCGCAAGGAGTTACCCATATGACCCAGCGCACGCTCGTCCTCCTCAAGCCCGACGCCGTCCGTCGCGGCCTGATCGGCGAGATCGTCGGCCGCATCGAGCGGAAGGCCGGCTGGACCATTCCCGCGCTGGAGCTGCGCACGCTGGACCAGGAGACCCTGGAGGCGCACTACGGCGAGCACAAGGGCAAGCCCTTCTACGAGCCCCTCATGGGCTTCATGGCCAGCGGCCCGGTCGTGGCCCTGGTCGTCGAAGGGGAGCGCGTGATCGAGGGTGTCCGCCAGTTGGCCGGACCCACTGACCCGATTGCCGCCGCGCCCGGCTCCATCCGGGGTGACTTCGGTACCGTCACCCGGGAGAACCTGATCCACGCCTCGGACTCCGAGGAGTCCGCGGAGCGGGAACTGAAGCTGTTCTTCCCGGCGCTGTGATCACTCTTTTCTGACGCAACATCAGCCGAATAGCGCTCATGACCTGGGGCGACCGAAGTAATTTCGGTCGCCCTCCGGTATTACCGGGCACATTCGGGAACGCATCGACAGGACACGACGTCACCACTAAGGGGGCGGGTATCCGTTCCGGCGGGCTTGCCGGAGTCCCGTCGCGCGGACGCCGTACTTGCGGCACTACGATGGGGCCTCCACCCACACACCCACCTCGCCGACCTGACAGCAGCCGCTATCAACTGGAAGGCCAGACGCTCCTCATGGGGAACAAGGGGAACAACATGTCGTTCATCGGCCGTGACATGGCGATCGACCTCGGGACCGCCAACACGCTGGTGTACGTGAGGGGCCGGGGAATCGTCCTGAACGAGCCGTCCGTGGTCGCCATCAACACGAACACCGGTGGCATCCTGGCGGTCGGCTCCGAAGCCAAGAAGATGATCGGGCGCACGCCCGGCAACATCGTCGCCGTGAGGCCCCTCAAGGACGGCGTCATCGCCGACTTCGAGATCACCGAGCGGATGCTCCGGTACTTCATCCTCAAGATCCACAAGCGCCGTTACCTGGCCCGCCCGCGGGTCGTGGTCTGCGTGCCCTCCGGCATCACGGGAGTGGAGCGCCGCGCCGTCATCGAGGCGTCCACGCAGGCCGGTGCCCGCCAGGTGCACATCATCGAAGAGCCGATGGCCGCCGCCATCGGTGCGGGCCTGCCCGTCCACGAGGCCACCGGCAACATGGTCGTGGACATCGGTGGCGGCACCACGGAAGTGGCCGTCATCTCCCTCGGCGGAATCGTCACGGCACAGTCCATCCGGGTGGCCGGCGACGAGCTCGACAACGCGATCATCCAGCACATCAAGAAGGAGTACTCCCTCCTCCTCGGTGAGCGGACCGCCGAGCAGATCAAGATCACCATCGGGTCGGCCTACGACCTCGACAAGGACGAGCACACCGAGATCCGCGGTCGTGACCTGGTCTCGGGCCTGCCCAAGACCGTCGTCATCTCGGCCGCCGAGGTGCGCAAGGCGATCGAGGAGCCGGTCAACGCGATCGTCGACGCCGTCAAGACCACCCTCGACAAGTGCCCGCCGGAGCTCTCCGGCGACATCATGGACCGCGGGATCGTCCTGACCGGAGGCGGCGCCCTGCTCCGCGGCCTCGACGAGCGGCTGCGCCGCGAGACGGGCATGCCGATCCACATCGCCGAGGACCCGCTCGACTCCGTCGCGCTCGGATCCGGCAAGTGCGTGGAGGAGTTCGAGGCGCTCCAGCAGGTCCTGGACGCCCAGCCGCGGCGCTGATCCGGCCCGCCGCGCGGCGGTGGAACACACATGATCCGCCGTACGGGTGCTACCGGGCCCGTGCGGCGGATCGTTGATATACAGGCAAGGTCCGGTGCGAGCCCCGGCTCCACCGGAGCGGTGCGGCCGTCTCGTTCGGCTCAGCCGCACGGTCCGGTGCAAGCCCCGGCTCCACCGGAGCGGCTCCGCCGCACGAGTAACTAAGAGGAAGGCACGGCCGCCGCACGTGAGGGACACACGAGAGAGCCGGCTGCTCCTGGTGCTTCTGATCGCCATCGCGTTCGCTTTGATCACGGTGGACATCAGGACGGGTGAGGAGTCTCCGGTCGACGGTGCCCGACAGGCCGCCGCAGCGGTCTTCGGGCCGGTCGAGAAGGGCGTGGCGAAAGGGGTCGACCCGGTCGCCAACGCCATAGGGGCGGTACGGGACTCCGGCGAGCGGCACAACCGCATCGCGACGCTGGAGCGCGAGAACACCGCCCTCAAGGCCAAGCTGGGCAGCGACGACCAGAACCGCAACCGGATCCGCGAGCTCGACGAGATGCTCAAGCGGGCCGGCGCGGGCCAGTACGGCATCAAGGGCGCCGAGGTCATCGCCATAGGAGCGGCCCAGGGCTTCTCCTGGACCGTGACCATCGACGCGGGCAGCAAGGACGGCATCGAGCGCGACATGACCGTCCTGAACGGGGACGGGCTCGTCGGCCGCGTCGCCACGGTCGGCCCCGACACGGCCACGGTCGTGCTCGCGAACGACCCCGACTTCACCGTCGGCACCCGGCTGGAGAAGAGCGGCGAACTGGGCTTCGCCACCGGCCAGGGCGACCGGGAGCTCTCCGTGCAGATGCTCAACGGCAAGGCCAAGATCAACACCGGCGACCGGCTCGTCACCTTCGGCTCGCGCGGCAACAAGCCCTTCGTGCCCGGCGTCCCGATCGGCGAGGTGATCAAGGTCGACCCCTCGCGCGGCGACCTGACCCGCACCGTCTGGGTCCGCCCCTTCGTCGGCTTCTCCCGCCTGGACATCGTCGGCGTCGTGGTCATGCCGCCGCGCGAGGACCCGCGCGACGCGGTCCTGCCGCCCAAGCCCGCGGCGCCCAAGCCCACCCCGACGGTCACCGTCACGGTCACCCCGTCGCCCGGCGCGTCCGCGTCCGGCAAGCCGGCCGACGACTAGGAGCCGATCATCATGCGTTTCAACCGGATCCTGCTCTCGGGCACGCTCGTCGTGGTCGCGCTGGTCGTCCAGGTCTCCATCCTGGGCCGCCTCCAACTCCCCGGAGCCGTCCCCGACCTGGTCCTGCTCACGGTCGTCGCCCTCGCCCTCGTGTACGGGTGCGTCAGCGGCGCCCTCATCGGCTTCGCCGCAGGCCTCCTCACCGACCTGGCCCCGCCCGCCGACCACGCCGCCGGCCGCTACGCGCTCGTGCTGTGCGTCATCGGCTACGTGGCCGGCCTGGTCCGTCCCGACACCGGACGGTTCCGCTCCGCCTGGGGCCCGATGCTCACCGTGGTCGGCGCCGCCTTCGTCTCCACCCTGCTCTACGCGAGCGTCGGCGCCCTCGTCGGCGACACCGCCGCCCGCCACGTGGGGCTGAGCGGACTGGTGTTCACCGCGGTCCTCTACGACCTGCTGCTCGCCCCCTTCACCGTGCCGTTCATCATGGCCCTGGCCCGCCGCGCCGAGAACGACCCGATGGCCGTCGAGGCCAACGGCGGCCCGCCCGCGGGCAAGGACGTCGCCTCCGGCTGGCTGGCCGGCGGCACCGGACTGCGGATCGGCAGCCAGCGCGGCGGCCTGCGGATGAAGACGGCCCGCAGCCGGGCCAACCGGGCCGGCCGGATAAAGGGCGTCAAGGGAATCAAGGGTGTGAAGAGCGTCAAGAAGCTGTGAGGGAGGAGTCCACGTGACCAACATTTCGGAGACCGGCCGTACCTCCCGGGTGCGGATCCGGCTCGTGATCATCCAGGTTCTCGTCTGCTCCATGTTCCTCACCCTCGGCGGCCGGCTCTGGTACCTCCAGATCCGCAACGGCGCGGAGTACTACCACGAGGCCAAGAGCAACCACGTGCAGCGGGTCGTGCAGCCCGCTGTGCGCGGGACGGTCCTCGACGCCCGGGGCGTCGCGCTCGCCGACAACGAGACCCGCCTGGTCGTCTCCACCAGCCGCACGGCGCTGATGAAGATGAAGGACCGCGGCCAGGCCGTCATGACCCGGCTCGCCGGCGTCCTGGACATGACCCCCAAGGCGGTCATGGAGAAGGTCCGCCTCTGCGACTCCCAGACCCCCGCGCCCTGCTGGAACGGCTCCCCGTACCAGCCGATCCCGATCACCCTCGACGCCACCACGCAGCAGGCGCTGCAGCTGCGCGAGCGCCCGGAGGAGTTCCCCGGCATCACCGCGGAGCCGGTGGCCGTCCGCCGCTACCCGGCCCCCGGCGGGGCCCGTACCGCGCAGGTGCTCGGCTACCTCTCGCCGGTCACCGACGCCGAGATCCAGAAGGCCAAGGACACCGACTCGCCGCACCTGCGCTCCGACCAGGTCGGCCGTTCCGGGATCGAGCGCACGTACGACAAGTACCTGCGCGGCAAGGCCATGGTCACCTCCTACGAGGTGGACAACCTCGGCCGGGTCATGCACCAGACCGAGTCCGACGCGGGCGTGCCCGGATCCACCCTCGTCACCAGCATCGACGCCCGGGTCCAGTCCGTCGCCGAGTACGAGCTCCAGGCGGCGATGAAGGTGGTCCGCAACGAGACGGACAACATCACCGGCCGCAAGTACGAGGCCGACTCGGGCGCCGTCGTCGTGATGGAGGCCAAGACCGGCCGGGTCGTCGCGATGGCCTCCCAGCCCGACTACGACCCCAACAAGTGGGTCGGCGGCATCGCCGCCAAGGACTACGCCTCGCTCACCAGCGAGAAGTCCAACTACCCGCTGCTGAACCGGGCCATCCAGGGCCAGGCCCCCGCGGGCTCCATCTTCAAGGTGGTGTCGGCGAGCGCGGCCGTCCGGGCCGGATACGCCTTCGACGACAAGTACAACTGCAGCGCCTCCTACAGCATGGGCAACCGCAGCTTCGCGAACTTCGAGTCCAAGGGGCACGGCCCCATCACCCTCGGCGAAGCCCTCAAGTTCTCCTGCAACACCGTCTTCTACGCCCTCGGGCACAAGGAATGGCAGCGGGACGGCGGCCTCAAGCCCAAGAAGGACGCCCACGACTGGTTCTACCGGACCGCCCGCGAGTTCGGCCTCGGCTCCGAGACCGGGATCGACCTGCCCAACGAGGTCTCCGGCCGCATCCCCGACCGGCACTGGAAGCAGTCCTTCTGGGCGGCCAACAAGAACTCCTGGTGCAAGCAGGGCAAGAAGGGCGGCACCTACGTCGAGCAGATCGCCTACGAGAGCTGCCTCGAAGGCAACCAGCTCAAGGCGTACGACAGCATCAACTTCGCCATCGGCCAGGGCGACGTGCTCGTCACCCCCATCCAGATGGCCACCGCCTACGCGGCCATCAGCAACGGCGGCACCCTCTTCGACCCCACCGTCGGCAAGGCCGTGATCAGCGCCGACGGCAAGCACGTCGAGTGGATCAAGCCCAAGTCGCACGGCCGGCTGCCGATCGACGCCAAGACCATCAAGAACCTCGACAAGGGCCTGCGCATGGTCGTCGAGCCCGGCGGCACCGCCGCCTGGCGCTTCACGGGCTGGCCGATGGACAAGATCCCGATGCACGCCAAGACCGGCACCGCCCAGGTCTACGGCAAGCAGACCACCTCGTGGCTGGCGACGTACACCAAGGACTTCGTCATCGTCATGACCATCTCCCAGGGCGGCACCGGCTCCGGGGCCGCCGGCCCCGCCGTCCGCAACCTGTACAACGCCATCTACGGCCTGGACATGGAGGGCAAGCAGGACGTGAAGAAGGCGCTCCTGCTGGGCCCGGAGAAGACCCTGCCCAAGATCCGCCCCGACGGCGGCATCGATTCCCCCGAGATCAGGCCGTACGTACCCCCGTCCCCGGAAGAACCGGAGCCGCCCGTGCTGGCCGGCCCGCCCGCCGCCCAACGCCCCGCGCAGCACGACTGAGTACCGAGGACCGACATGCAGACCGCCAACAAATTCTCCGTGGCCCGGTACGCGCCGGAGCAGCGGGGAGCGATGGCCAAACTCACCGCCCGCGACTCCGTGGTGCGCCGGCTCGACTGGCCGATACTCCTCTCCGCGCTCGCCCTCTCCCTCATCGGCGCCCTGCTGGTGTGGTCGGCGACCCGCAACCGGACCTCGCTGAACAACGGGGACCCGTACTACTTCCTCTTCCGGCACGCGATGAACACCGGCATCGGCCTCGTGCTGATGATCGGCACCATCTGGCTCGGCCACCGCACCCTGCGCGGCGCGGTACCGGTCCTCTACGGGCTCTCCGTGGTCCTGATCCTCGCCGTGCTCACCCCGCTCGGCGCCACCATCAACGGCGCCCACGCGTGGATCGTGGTCGGCGGCGGCTTCTCGCTGCAGCCCTCCGAGTTCGTCAAGATCACGATCATCCTGGTCATGGCGGTGCTGCTGGCCGCCCGGGTGGACGCGGGAGACCTCGCCCACCCCGACCACCGCACGGTGGTCAAGGCGCTCTGCCTGGCCGCCTTCCCCATGGGCATCATCATGCTGATGCCCGACCTCGGCTCCGTCATGGTCATGGTCGTCATCGTGCTCGGCGTCCTGCTGGCCTCCGGCGCCTCCAACCGCTGGGTGATCGGCCTGATCGGCTCGGGCGCCGCCGGCGCCATCCTGATCTGGCAGCTCGGCGTCCTCGACGAGTACCAGATCAACCGCTTCGCCGCCTTCGCCAACCCCGAGCTCGACCCGGCCGGCGTCGGCTACAACACCAACCAGGCGCGCATCGCCATCGGCTCCGGCGGCCTGACCGGCTCCGGGCTCTTCAAGGGCTCGCAGACCACCGGCCAGTTCGTCCCCGAGCAGCAGACCGACTTCGTGTTCACCGTGGCGGGCGAGGAGCTCGGCTTCGTCGGAGCCGGGCTGATCCTGGTGCTCCTCGGCGTCATCCTGTGGCGCGCCTGCGTGATCGCCCGCGAGACGACCGAGCTGTACGGCACGATCGTGTGCGCCGGGATCATCGCCTGGTTCGCCTTCCAGGCCTTCGAGAACATCGGCATGACCCTCGGGATCATGCCCGTGGCCGGACTGCCGCTGCCGTTCGTGTCCTACGGAGGATCATCGATGTTCGCCGTGTGGGTGGCCATCGGCTTGCTCCAGTCGATCAGGGTGCAGCGGCCGATGTCGGCCTGACGGCGGGCGAGCCGGTGATGCCGGCCGGGCGGGCGGACGTGACGCCGGTACCGGCCCCGCCCGGCCGGTACCGGCTCGATTCCTCGCCTCCCGGGCCGGTTTTCCGCCGCACCCGCCGTTTTCCTCCCCGCCGCGTTCCGTTCAGGACTACGTTCGAACCATGGCGGACACGAAGCGCGAGATCGAGCGCAAATTCGAGTTCAGGACCACCAAGGCCGGACGGCGCGGCGTACCCGACCTGACGGGCACGGCCGCCATCGCGGCCGTGACCGACCAGGGCACGGCCGAGCTCGACGCCGTCTACTACGACACCCCCGACCAGCGGCTCGCCGCCGACGGGCTCACCCTGCGCCGCCGCACCGGCGGCAAGGACGCCGGCTGGCACCTGAAACTGCCCGTCGCCCCCGGCGTGCGCGACGAGATCACCGCCCCCCTCGGCGACACCGTCCCCGCCGAGCTGGCCGCGCTGCTGCGCTCCCGCGTCCGCGACGCCCCGCTGGAACCCCAGGTCAGGCTCCTGTCCTCACGCAAGGTCAGCCACCTCCTCGACGCCGACGGCGCCCTCCTCGCGGAACTGTCCACGGACGCCGTACGGGCCGAGCGCGCCGACGCCACCGCGGCCTGGACCGAGGTGGAGGTCGAGCTCGCCGACGGCGCCGACCCTGCGCTGCTCGACGCGGTGGAGAAGACCTTCCGCAAGGCCGGACTCGACGTCAGCGACGCCCCCTCGAAGCTCGCCCGGGCGCTGACCGAGACCGGCGGGGAACCCCCGGCCCGTACGAGCGGCCCCGAGGCGGGCCCGGGCAGCGCCCCGGCCGCGGACTCGGTGGGCGCGCACGTGCTCGCGTACCTGCGCGAACAGCGCGACACCCTCATCGCCCAGGACCCCGCCGTCCGCCGCGGGCTGCCCGACTCCGTCCACCAGATGCGGGTCGCCACCCGGCGCCTGCGCAGCGCCTTCAAGACCCACCGCCGGGTCCTGGACCCCGCCGCGACCGGCCCGATCGGCGAGGAACTGCGCCGGCTCGCCACCGAGCTCGGAGTCGACCGCGACCAGGAGGTGCTGCTGGAGCGGATCCAGTCCGGGCTCGACGCCCTCCCGCGCACCCTGGTGCTCGGCCCGGTCCGCGGCCGGCTGAAGATCTGGAACGTCGCCCGGCGCACCGGCTCGCGCCGCGCGGCTCTGGCCGCCCTCGACAGCCGGCGCCACGTGGCCCTGCTGAACTCCCTCGACGCCCTGCTCGCCGACCCGCCCCTGCTGAAGGCCGCCGCCCGGCCCGCCGAGTCGGCCCTGCCCGCGGCGGTCCTCGCGGACTACGAACGCCTCGCCCACCGGATCGCCGGCGCCCTGTCCATGGACCCCGGCGAGGCACGCGACCTGGCCCTGCACGAGGCCCGCAAGGCCGCGAAGCGCGCCCGGTACGCGGCCGAGGCGGCGGTCCCGGCGCTCGGCAAACCCGCCCGCAAGCTGGCCAAGTCCGTGAAGGCGGTCCAGAGCCTGCTCGGCGACTACCAGGACGGGGTCGTCGCCCGCGAAGCCCTGCGCGCACTCGCCGTCCAGGCGGCCGGCGCGGGGGAGTCGGCCTTCACCTGGGGCGTGCTCTACGCCCGGGAGGAGGCGCTGGCCGAACGCCGCGAACGGGAGCTGCCCCAGGTGTGGGCGGCGACCGCGGGCCCGGCGGCGGCGGTGCGCGGCTGATCTCCGCGGGGCTGATCTCCGGGCGGCCGGTCTTCGGGCAGGGGCGCTCCGGGGCCCGGGGTACGCTTGAGAGTCGCCCCCTGCCCGCTTCACGAAAGTCGCGTGATGACCGAATCGGTCTTCCCTCAGCTTGAGGCCCTGCTTCCGCACGTCCAGAAGCCGATCCAGTACGTCGGCGGTGAGCTCAACTCCACGGTCAAGCCGTGGGAGAGCGCCGACGTCCGCTGGGCGCTGATGTACCCGGACGCGTACGAGGTCGGACTCCCCAACCAGGGCGTCATGATCCTGTACGAGGTGCTGAACGAGCGCGAGGGCGTGCTCGCGGAGCGCACCTACAGCGTGTGGCCGGACCTCGAAGAACTGATGCGCGAGCACAAGGTGCCGCAGTTCACCGTGGACAGCCACCGTCCCGTCTCGGCCTTCGACGTCTTCGGGCTCTCCTTCTCCACCGAGCTCGGCTACACGAACATGCTGACGGCGCTGGACCTCGCGGGCATCCCGCTGGAGGCGAAGAACCGTACGGTCGACCACCCCATCGTGCTCGCGGGCGGCCACGCGGCCTTCAACCCCGAGCCGATCGCAGAGTTCATCGACTGCGCGGTCATCGGCGACGGCGAGCAAGCCGTCCTCGACATGACCGAGATCATCCGTGCGTGGAAGGCCGAAGGCCGCCCCGGCGGACGCGAAGAGGTGCTCCTGCGCCTCGCGAAGACCGGCGGCGTGTACGTACCGGGCTTCTACGACGTCGAGTACCTGCCGGACGGCCGCATCGGCCGCGTGGTCCCGAACCGCTCCGGCGTGCCGTGGCGCGTGTCCAAGCACACCGTCATGGACCTCGACGAGTGGCCCTACCCCAAGCAGCCCCTGGTCCCGCTCGCCGAGACCGTCCACGAGCGGATGTCCGTGGAGATCTTCCGCGGCTGCACTCGCGGCTGCCGTTTCTGCCAGGCCGGCATGATCACGCGTCCCGTACGGGAGCGAAGCATCACCGGCATCGGCGAGATGGTCGAGCGCGGGCTGAAGGCCACGGGCTTCGAAGAGGTGGGTCTCCTCTCCCTCTCCTCGGCGGACCACACCGAGATCGCGGACATCGCCAAGGGCCTGGCCGACCGCTACACGGACGACAAGGTGGGCCTGTCCCTCCCGTCGACCCGCGTGGACGCCTTCAACGTGGACCTGGCCAACGAGCTGACCCGCAACGGCCGCCGCTCCGGTCTGACCTTCGCCCCCGAGGGCGGCTCCGAGCGCATGCGCAAGGTCATCAACAAGATGGTCTCGGAAGAGGACCTGATCCGCACCGTCGCCACCGCGTACGGCAACGGCTGGCGCCAGGTGAAGCTGTACTTCATGGTCGGCCTGCCGACCGAGACCGACGAGGACGTCCTCCAGATCGGCGACATGGCGGTCAACGTCATCGCCAAGGGCCGCGAGGTCTCCGGCCAGAACGACATCCGCTGCACCGTCTCCATCGGCGGCTTCGTCCCCAAGCCGCACACCCCCTTCCAGTGGGCCCCGCAGCTGTCGGCGGAGGAGACGGACGCCCGCCTGGGCAAGCTCCGCGACAAGCTGCGCGGCGACAAGAAGTACGGGCGCTCCATCGGCTTCCGCTACCACGACGGCAAGCCCGGCATCGTCGAGGGCCTCCTGTCCCGCGGCGACCGCCGCATCGGCGACGTCATCCGCGCCGTGTACGAGTCGGGCGGCCGCTTCGACGGCTGGCGCGAGCACTTCAGCTACGACCGCTGGATGCAGGCCGCGGAGAAGACCCTCCCGGCGTACGGCGTCGACGTGGCCTGGTACACGACCCGCGAGCGCACCTACGAGGAGGTCCTGCCCTGGGACCACCTCGACTCGGGCCTGGACAAGGACTGGCTGTGGGAGGACTGGCAGGACGCCCTCGACGAGACCGAGGTCGAGGACTGCCGCTGGACCCCGTGCTTCGACTGCGGCGTCTGCCCGCAGATGGACACCAGCATCCAGATCGGCCCGACGGGCAAGAAGCTGCTGCCGCTGTCGGTCGTGAAGTAGCGCGTCCGCGCCCCCGCCCGTGACGACGGCCCGCCCCTTTTCCGGGGCGGGCCGTCGTCGTGTCCGGGGGGTTCGCTAGGATCCGCTGGCCCCGAGCCACAGTGACCGACATGCGGCGGGGCGGTAGATCCTGGGGGGATCACATGCTGCAACTCTTCAAGGGCGTCCGCTGTCGGGGGAGAGCCGGACGCCACGGCGCCCTCGCGCTCGTCGCGCTGGTCATCGCCGTCCTGGCCGCGCTCGTCGCACCGGCCGGCGCGGCCACCGCCGCCACCGCCGCCGTCGCGCCGAAGGACGGGGGACGGGCCGAGGCCGCGGCCGCGCCCGCCGCCGGGGCGTCCGGGCCCACCGCCGACGGGGCGCCCGAGGCGGCGCCCGCGCCGAAGGCGCCGCCCGCCCCGCCCGAGCGCGAGCAGCCCGACCCCAGGGCCGCGCGGGCCGACGCGGCCCGCGAGATCAGCCGCGGCGCGGCGGCCGAGACCTGCTCGGGCGCCATCGCCCCGGACACGGTCCACACCTGCACCCAGCCTCAGGGGCCCGGACCCTTCCGGTTCACCTTCCCGCTGACGGCGGCGACCGACCTGGTCCTCGTCCAGGCCGTCACCCTGAACGACGGCGGACCCGCGTACACGAAGCTGACCGGGCCCGACGGAGCCGCGGTCACCTGCACCAACCCGCAGCCCTCGTACGGCGAGGCGAGCTGCCCCACGACCAAGGCGGGCGCGTACACGCTGGACGTCAGCTCCTCCTCGGCGGCCGGTTTCTCGGTCTCCTACCGGTCGTTGGCCTCCAGCACCACCTGCACCGCCGTCGCCGCGTCCGCGGCCACCCTCGGGGCGCCGAAGCTCTACGGGGCCACCGTGGCGGCCGGCTCCACCGGTGACTGCTACCGCCTGCCGACGAACATCGTCACCGGCTCCGTCGTCCGCGTGCACCTGACCTCGTACCAGGTGCGGGGCACCGTCTTCGACGCCTCCGGCAAGCCGGTCTGCTCCACCCGGGACGCCAGTTCCCAGGACTTCGACTGCAAGCTGACCGGGACCGCCCCGTACACCGTGCTGATCAGCGAGGACTACGGCCGCAGCGCGGACTACGGCCTGAGCGTCGCCCGCCTGTCCAACGCCGCCCGCTGCCCCGTCGTCGAGGAGCAGGCCTACGGCACCGTCCCCGACGCCACCTCCACGGCGCCGTGCCGGACCCTGCACGTCACCACCGCGGGCCTCCACACCTTCGGCCCGACCGAGGTCCCCTCGTGGATCTCCGGTCAGCTCTTCCGGGCCAACGGCACGGCGGCCTGCACGCCGAAGCTCCTGAAGCCGTGCAACCTCTCCGTCGGTTCGTACACCTGGGCGCGCGACTCCAGCAACACCGGCACCGAGGCGTACGGCATCTGGTTCCACGCGACCGGCCAGTCCGCCGGCTGCACGGACGTCCGCGACGACGGCTTCGCCTCCGGCCCGGCGACCGGCTCCTTCACCGGACCCGGCCAGCGGCTCTGCCGGACCCTCCCGACGGCCACGGGCAAGGGGCTCTACCTCTACGACAACCCGCCGGCGGACGGCGGTGCGGACGTGAGCACCACGGTCTACGACGCCAAGGGCGCGCAGCAGTGCGAGGCCACGAGCCGCTTCGCCGTCTGCAAGCTGACCGGTACCGCCCCCTTCCGCGCGGTCCTCAACGGACCCGCCACGGGAAGCTACCGGATGATCATCCACGGCACGGGCAACACCGCGGGCTGTGCCACCTGGAACAGCACCGCCTTCGGGCCTTCCCCGGGAACCCGGTTCGACCTGACCGCGGACCGGCAGGTCAGGTGCCTCGCCCTCGCGGCGGGCAAGCACGCGACCGCGGAGATGATCGACTACACGAACACCAGCAACCGGGTCAACGCCTCGGTGCAGATCTACGACGCCGCCGGTGACCAGGTGTGCAGCACGGTCGGCGGCTCCACGACCAGCTGCGCGCTCAAGGCCGCCCCGGCCTACGCGGCGCTCCTCCTCGGCACCGGCTCCGCCGACAGCTACCGGCTGGTCCGCCGGGACATCTCGCAGACCGCGAAGTGCCCCGCGCCCACGTCGCTGACCGTCGGCGGCGCGTCCACGGGCTACACCTTCAGGTCCGCCCTGGACAGCACCTGCGTGCAGTTCAAGACGGCCGCCACGGACAAGCTCGTGATCTCGGAAAGGACCCCCGAAGCGGCGTACCGCACCGGCGCGGTGCTCATGGTGGTCGACGCCTCCGGGAAGTTCCTCTGCCGGCAGTGGGGCACCGCCTGCCGGGTCACCGGCTCGACGGGGTACCTCGTCTACGTGCTGGCCTCCGGCTACGACGGCAGCACGCCCATCGCGGCGCACATCGACACCTGGCGGGTCGCCACCGCGGCCGGCTGGGCCCCGGAGTGCACCGGCAAGCGCATCGGGGCGGAGAACTTCCCGCCGCGCAAGGGCACGCTGACCGAGGACGCGGCGGGCTACTGCGCCGTCGCCGACATGAAGCCGGGCCAGCGCTTCGACGTCCACGGCGCGGACGACAGCAAGGCGAGCATGACCAATCCCAACGTGGAGCTGCTGAGCCCCACCGGTTTCACCGGCTCGGGCCTCGACCCGCTGGTGCAGTGCGGCAACGACAACGTCGGTGACTTCCGCTTCTCCTGCGCCGTCTCGGCCAACGCCCCGAAGGGCGAGTACCTGTTCCTGCTGGACGCGTACACGGCGGCCACCCCGCTCAAGTACCAGATGCAGGGCGTCTGCGCCTCCGGGTGCGCCGTCTGGCCGAAGCAGGCCGACGCCACCTCGCTGACGCCCGCGACGAGCCCCGCCCAGACCCTCACCAAGGTGACCCTGCGCGGCGTGAACCTGACCCTCGGCACCGAGATGGAGTTCAGGTCCGCCAACGGCGGGAGCGACATCTCCTCGCGGATGGTCCGGGCGACCTCGGTCAACACCGCCGGGACGGTCCTCGTGGTGCAGGTCAGCACCTTCGGCGCCGCGCCGGGCACCTACGACCTGGTGCTCGACTCCCCGGGATTCTCCTCGGGCACCCGCTCCCCGGGGTACCTCCCCGGTGCGTACAAGGTGACCGCGGCTCCGCCGTCCGCGCGGACCGCGCCCGGCGGACATCCGGCGGCGAACTGACCCGCCGGCGAACCGGCCCGCCGGCGACGGCCCGTACCACCCCGCGCGGGGCGGTACGGGCCGTCGCCGCATCCGGACCGGCCCGCGGGGCGTTCCCCGCAACGGCGGGGGCCCCCGCGGAGTCCTTAACTGCATGGAACCGCAGAAGACGCCCGCACCCGGGGGAGAAGGCTGCCTCGTCGGAGCCGTACGGATCCCCGTGAAGATCGTGGCCGTACTGGTCGTGCTGCCCCTGCGCGTGGTCTGGGACCTGCTCGTCGCCTTCGCGCGCATGCTGAACCGGAGCGTGCTCGGGCCGCTGGGACAGGGGGTGCGGTGGCTCTGGGAGCGGGCCGCGCTGCCGGTGCTGCGGGGGACCGGATGGCTGCTCGGGGTCCTGTTCAAGCTGGTCTTCCTCTGGCCCTGGGCCGGTCTGTGGCGTTACGCCGTGCTCCCGGTGGCGCGGGCCGCGTACGCGTACCTGCTCAAGCCGGCCGGCACGGGGCTCTGGCGGTACCTGCTGGTCCCGCTCTGGAAGTACGGGCTGCTGCCCGCCGGACGGGGCATCGCCCTGCTGCTCGCGGGCGCCGTCCGGTACCTGCTCGTACGGCCGGCCGGCGCGCTGTACCGGTACGTCCTCACCCCCGTCGGGCACGGACTGCGGTGGCTGGCCCGGACGGTCGCGGCGGCCGCGGCCTGGCTCGCCAAGGCGCTCTTCGTCCGGCCCTGGGTGGCGCTGTGGCGGCATCTCGTGCGGCCCGTCGCGGCGGGGCTCTGGACGTACCTGCTCGCGCCGGCCGGGCGGGGCGTGTGGGCGTACCTGCTCGTGCCCCTCTGGCGGCTGCTCGTCGGGGCATGGCACCTGGCGGGGCGGGTGAGCCGGACACTGGGGCGCGGGCTGGTGCGGCTGTGGCGGTGGGCCGTCGTGCGGCCCGCCGCGTGGCTGCGCCGGCACGTGCTCACCCCGGTCGCCAACGTGCTGCGGGCCGGGTGGAACGCCGGCCGCCGCGCCGCCCGCTCGGTGCACCGGCAGGCGATCGCTCCCGCCGGCCGCGCGATCGGCGAGGTGTGGCGGGCCTCCCGCCGGGCGGTGCGCGAGGCGCGGGCCGACGTACGGCGGGCGGTGTTCGGGGGGCCGCCCCGGGAACCGGCGAGGTCACGGGCGCGTACTCTGGGTAGTAACAGAGCCGCAGGCGACACGCCCGCCGCCATGCAGAGCCCGACGAGCTCCCTGCACAAGCAGGGGTGAGCCGGAGGGCACCGGGCGCGGAGTGGCCTGCAGGCCCCACAGACCTCAGGGCGACGCGCGAGCCGCGGAGCCCCGCACAAGGAGATGAACCACTGGGCAAGCGACAGCCCGAAGGCCCGCCTCCCGCACCGGTGGTGCAGCGCATCCGACTGCGCTACACCAAGCGCGGCCGCCTCCGGTTCACCAGCCACCGGGACTTCCAGCGCGCCTTCGAGCGGGCCCTGCGCCGCTCCGAGGTGCCCATGGCCTACTCGGCGGGATTCACCCCGCACCCCCGCGTCTCGTACGCGAACGCCGCCCCGACCGGGACCGGCAGCGAGGCCGAGTACCTCGAGATCGCCCTCGCGGAGACCCGCGACCCCGCGGTCCTGCGCGAGCTGCTCGACGAGTCGATGCCCGTCGGCCTCGACATCATCGACGCCGTCGAGGCGCACACCTCCGGTCTCGCCGACCGGCTGACGGCCTCCGTGTGGGAGCTGCGCCTGGACGGCGTGGAGCCCGGGGACGCGCAGAAGGCCGTCGGCGCCTTCCTCGCGGCCGAGGCCGTGGAGGTCCAGCGCCGCACCAAGAACGGCATGCGCACCTTCGACACGCGCGGCGCCGTGGTCGGTCTGGAAGTGGTTCCCGCAACGGCGACCGCAGAGGCTGATAGGCCCCTGGACAATGCTTGTGCGATACTGCGGCTGGTTGTTCGGCATTTGACACCTGCCGTTCGACCCGACGACGTCCTGTCCGGTCTCCGAGCTGTGGCCGACCTAACGCCGCCGGTCCCCGCTGCGGTGACCAGGCTGGCGCAGGGGCTCTTCGACGAGGAGTCCGGCACGGTGACCGACCCGCTCGCGCCCGACCGCGAGGCTGTCACGACCGCCCCACCCACGGCGGCCGTAACCGCCGACGCGAAGGCGCCGGAAGGTCCCGCCGCGTAAGGAACGTCGTCGTCGCGCAGCCCTGGGACTCGGGAGCCACCTGGGTCGGGCCGCGCACGGACAGACCTGAAGACTTGAAGACTTCCGCCAGGCCGTACGCACTACACGTACGGAACCGGCGGCCATTGAACTGAGCTCCCGTGTGGCGAACGCGCCCCGGAGGCCGGCTCCGCGCTCATTACGCGGAGCCGTGCCGGACCGGAAGTCAGCCGCGGCGCCCGGGAGCGTGACGGGAGAAACCCCGCATGCTCAACAACGAAAACGACAGCACCGCCAACACCGCCGCCGACGCAGGCAGCCCGAGCGACAACCTGCCGCCGCGCAGGCGCCGCCGTGCCGCGTCCCGCCCGGCGGGCCCGCCGGGCGGCCCCGTGGCCGCCGCCGAGGCCGCTCCCGCGCCCGTGGCCGCCGCGCCTCCCGCCGAGGAGGCCGCTCCGGCCGCCGCCCCGGCCCGTACCCGCCGCCGCGCGACCCGCGCCGTGGCCGCCCCCGAGGCGTCCGCAGCCGAGGTCGTGGTCGAGGCTCCCGCGGCGGCCCCCGTCGAGGCCGCCCCGGCCGCTCCCGCCGAGGAGCCCGCCGCTCCCGCGCCGCGTGCCCGTCGCCGTGCCACCCGTGCGTCCACCGCTCCCGAGGCTCCGGTCGTGGAGGCTCCCGTCGTGGAGGCCGCCCCGGCCGCCCCGGCCGAGGAGCCCGCCGCTCCTGCTCCGCGTGCCCGTCGCCGTGCGACCCGCGCCGTGACCGCTCCGGAGGCGCCCGTCGCCGAGGTCCCGGTCGCCGCTCCGGTCGTGGAGGCCGCCCCGGCCGCTCCCGCCGAGGAGCCCGCCGCTCCGGCGCCTCGTGCCCGTCGCCGCGCCACCCGCGCCGTGACCGCCCCCGAGGCGCCCGCCGCGGAAGCCGCCGCCCCCGCCGAGGCCGTCGTGGCCGAGGCTCCGGCCGCCGCCCCCGCCAAGGCCACCGTCACCGTGGCCGACGCCGTGGACTCCCCGAAGCGCGGCGGCCGCCGCCGCGCCACCCGTTCCACCACCGCCCCGGCCGCCGCCGCGCAGCCGGTGGCTCCCGCCGCCGAGGCCCCGGCCGCCGAGGCTCCGGCCCGCGGCCGCCGCGCCGGCCGTCCGGCCGTCGCCGTGTTCCAGGCCCCGGTGTTCGCCGAGCCGATGTTCCAGACCCCGGAGACCGCCGCCATGATGGCCGCGGCCGCCGCTGCCGCCGCCCCGGCCGAGGAGGCCGAGGAGGAGGAGCTCGACCTCGTCGAGGCCGAGGCCGAGACCGAGGCCGCTCCGGCCCCGCAGCCCACCGGCCGTCGCCGCCGCCGCGGCCGTGGCGCCGCCGCCGAGACCGCCGCACCCGCGGCCCCGGCTCCGGCCGCCGCCGCGCCGTCCGGCCCGGTCACGCTGGCCGACGTGGAGCAGGTCGAGGACGAGGCCGAGACCGAGTCCTACGAGGACGAGACCGACGAGTCGGGCGACCGCCCGTCGCGCCGTCGCCGTCGCGGTGGCCGTCGCCGCCGTCGCGGTGAGGCCGCCGACCTCGACGAGTCCGCCGAGGAAGAGGCCGAGGAGGCCGAGTCCGCCGAATCCGCCGAAGAGGCGGACACCGAAGAGTCCGATGACGACGAGGAGAACGGCGCCCTCGGCTCCAGCTCCAGCCGTCGTCGCCGGCGCCGCCGCCGTCGCAGCGGTGACGGAGGCACGGACGCCGACGCCGCCGAGGACGACGGCGTGCGCACGGTCGTCAAGGTCCGCGAGCCGCGCCCGGCGCGCGAGCGCGCTGAGTCCCTCGCGTCCGGCTCCACCTCCTCCGACGAGGTCCAGTCCATCAAGGGCTCGACCCGCCTGGAGGCCAAGAAGCAGCGCCGCCGCGAGGGCCGCGAGCAGGGCCGCCGCCGCGTTCCGATCATCACCGAGGCCGAGTTCCTGGCCCGCCGCGAGGCCGTCGAGCGCGTCATGGTCGTCCGTCAGGCCGGCGAGCGCACCCAGATCGGCGTCCTCGAGGACAACGTGCTCGTCGAGCACTACGTCAACAAGGAAGAAGCCACCTCGTACGTCGGCAACGTCTACCTGGGCAAGGTCCAGAACGTGCTGCCGTCCATGGAGGCCGCCTTCATCGACATCGGCAAGGGCCGCAACGCCGTCCTGTACGCCGGTGAGGTCAACTTCGAGGCGCTCGGCATGGCGAACGGGCCGCGCCGCATCGAGTCCGCCCTCAAGTCCGGCCAGTCGGTCCTGGTGCAGGTCACCAAGGACCCGATCGGCCACAAGGGCGCCCGCCTGACCAGCCAGGTCTCGCTGCCCGGCCGCTACCTGGTCTACGTGCCCGAGGGCTCGATGACCGGCATCAGCCGCAAGCTGCCCGACACCGAGCGCGCGCGCCTGAAGACCATCCTCAAGAAGATCGTCCCCGAGGACGCGGGCGTCATCGTGCGCACCGCCGCCGAGGGCGCGAGCGAGGACGAGCTGCGCCGCGACGTCGAGCGCCTGCAGGCCCAGTGGGAGGACATCCAGAAGAAGTCGAAGCAGATCTCGACCTCTTCGCCGAGCCTCCTGTACGGCGAGCCGGACATGACCGTCCGCGTCGTGCGCGACATCTTCAACGAGGACTTCTCGAAGGTCATCGTCAGCGGTGACAGCGCCTGGGAGACCATCCACGGCTACGTGAACCACGTGGCCCCGGACCTGGCCGACCGGCTGTCGCGCTGGACCTCCGAGGTGGACGTCTTCGCGACGTACCGGATCGACGAGCAGCTCGCCAAGGCGCTCGACCGCAAGGTGTGGCTGCCCTCGGGCGGTTCGCTTGTGATCGACAAGACCGAGGCGATGATCGTCATCGACGTCAACACCGGCAAGTTCACCGGTCAGGGCGGCAACCTCGAGGAGACCGTCACCAGGAACAACCTGGAGGCGGCCGAGGAGATCGTGCGCCAGCTGCGGCTGCGCGACCTCGGCGGCATCGTGGTCATCGACTTCATCGACATGGTCCTGGAGTCCAACCGCGACCTGGTCCTGCGGCGCATGCTGGAGTGCCTGGGCCGTGACCGCACCAAGCACCAGGTCGCCGAGGTGACCTCGCTGGGTCTGGTCCAGATGACCCGCAAGCGCGTGGGCCAGGGCCTGCTGGAGTCCTTCTCCGAGACCTGCGTCCACTGCAACGGCCGCGGCGTCATCGTGCACATGGACACCCCGACCGTGGTCGGCGGCGGTGGCAACGGCAAGCGCTCCAAGCGCCGCGGTGGCCAGGGCGCCGGGCACGACCACGACCACGAGACCGAGTCCGTGGACACCGCCGAGGGCGATGTCTACGAGATCGAGACCGAGGCGGAGCTGGCTGCCGAGGTGGCCGCCCCGATCGCGCTGCCCGAGCCCTCCTTCGTCGACGACGAGGAGCTCTACGGCAGCCCGGCCGAGGCCGAGGCCGCTGCCGGCGGAGTGAGCGGGCGCCGCAACCGCCGCCGCGCCACCCGCAAGGCGACCGCTCCGGCGGGCGCCCCGCGCGGTGCGGCTACGGACCGCGCCCCGGCGGCTCCGGCCCCGGCTCCTGCCCCGGTGGCCGAGGCCGAGGACGTTCAGGTCGCCGAGGTCGTCGAGGCGCCCGAGCCCGAGGCCGTCGTCGAGACGGTCGAGACCGTCGAGGCCGTCGTCGCGGAGCCGGTCGTGGAGGAGGCCCCCAAGGGCCGCACCCGCCGCCGTGCCACCCGTAAGGCGACCGCTCCGGCGGGCGCCCCGGCCGAGGCGGTCCAGGCCCCGGAGCCGGTGGCCGAGGCCTCCGTGGCCGAGCCCGAGCCGCAGCCCGAGGCCGTCGTCGAGGCCGCGCCGGCCGTCGTCGAGGCCCCGGCCGAGGCCGAGGCCGCGCCGGCCCGTCCGCGTCGCCGTGCCACCCGTAAGGCCACCGCTCCGGCCGGTTCCCCGGCGGGCGCGGAGGCGGCCGTGCTGGTCGTCGAGGCGCCGGTCGAGGCGCCCGTCGAGGCGGCGCAGACCCCGGCCGAGACCGTCGTGGAGGAGGACGCCCCGGCGGCTCCCGCCAAGAAGGCGGTCCGCAAGACGGCCGCCAAGAAGACGGCCACGACCGCGGCGAAGAAGGCCCCGGCCAAGAAGGCGGCGGCCGTGAAGAAGACGGCGGCCAAGAAGACGACGACCGCCAAGACGGCCGCGAAGAAGACGGTCGCGAAGCGGGCGACGAAGAAGACCGCGGCGGCCGAGCAGCAGACGCTGCCCTCCGTCTCGGCTCCGACCGAGGCCTGACCGGCCGGATCCCGCTCCACCGGCCCCCGTCCGGCACGCCTGGTGCCGGGCGGGGGCTTCGGCCTTCCCGGCCGTCAGCGCCCCGCTGAGCCGCCTTCCCGGCCCCGCGGGGCCGGGGGCGCCCGTCCCCGCGCCCGCCCCACGGCCGTCCCCAGGGCTCCGCAAGGCCCCGTAGGAGCTCGGTTTGACCCCTCCGACCGGGCCCCGTAACCTAGGTCGCTGGCGTGTCTATGCACACGCCAATCCACTGAGCACCTCACCTCCCGTACCGCCTCGCGGTTCGGGGGAGGCCGGCCTGCGGTTCACGCGGGGCCGGCTGGCTTCAGGGGTTCCCGATTTCGAGTGAGAGAGAGATCCGCGTGTACGCCATCGTGCGCAGCGGTGGTCGCCAGCACAAGGTTGCTGTCGGCGACATCGTTGAAGTTGACAAGATTCCCACTGCCAAGGTTGGCGACACGGTCGAGCTCTCGACCCTGCTCGTTGTCGACGGCGAAGCCGTGACCAGCGACCCGTGGGTCCTGGCCGGCATCAAGGTCCAGGCCGAGATCGTGGACCACCACAAGGGTGCCAAGATCGACATCCTTCGGTACAAGAACAAGACCGGCTACCGCCGTCGCCAGGGTCACCGCCAGCAGTACACGGCGATCAAGGTCACCGGTATCCCCGCGGCTGCGAAGTAAGAGGGACTGAGACATGGCACACAAGAAGGGCGCATCGTCCACCCGGAACGGGCGCGATTCCAACGCTCAGCGGCTCGGCGTGAAGCGCTTCGGCGGTCAGGTCGTTTCCGCTGGTGAGATCCTCGTCCGCCAGCGCGGCACCCACTTCCACCCGGGTTCGGGTGTCGGTCGTGGTGGCGACGACACGCTGTTCGCGCTGCAGGCCGGTTCGGTCGAGTTCGGCACGCACCGTGGCCGCAAGGTCGTCAACATCGTTCCGGCCGCCTGATTTCAGCTCCTGCTGAATCGGTAGTCGAAGCATCCCGAGGGCGGATCTCAGCTCTTCCCGGCGCGAGCCGGGAAGAGAGGTCCGCCCTCGGCGCGTTGTCACATAGACACGTTTAATGGGTAGCAAGGCCTACCCGCCCGGGCTTTCCGGGTTATTCCCGCTGTATCTGGAGGAACAACCATGACCACCTTCGTGGACCGCGTCGAGCTGCATGTCGCCGCGGGTAACGGGGGCCACGGCTGCGCCTCCGTTCACCGGGAGAAGTTCAAGCCGCTCGGCGGCCCCGACGGCGGCAACGGCGGCCGTGGCGGCGACGTCATCCTGGTGGTGGAGCAGGCTGTCACCACCCTGCTGGACTACCACCACAGCCCCCACCGCAAGGCCACCAACGGCAAGCCCGGCGCGGGCGACAACCGTTCCGGCAAGGACGGCGAGGACATGATCCTCCCGGTGCCGGACGGCACCGTCGTCCTCGACAAGGAGGGCAACGTCCTCGCCGACCTCGTCGGCCAGGGCACCACCTACGTGGCTGCCGAAGGCGGCCGCGGCGGCCTCGGCAACGCGGCGCTGTCCTCCGCGCGCCGCAAGGCGCCCGGCTTCGCGCTCCTCGGTGTCCCCGGTACCGGCGGCGACGTCATCCTCGAGCTCAAGACCGTCGCCGACGTGGCGCTGGTCGGCTTCCCGAGCGCCGGCAAGTCCTCGCTGATCTCGGTGCTCTCCGCGGCCAAGCCGAAGATCGCCGACTACCCCTTCACCACGCTCGTCCCGAACCTGGGCGTCGTCACCGCGGGCGCGACGGTCTACACGATCGCCGACGTCCCCGGCCTCATCCCCGGCGCCAGCCAGGGCAAGGGCCTGGGCCTGGAGTTCCTGCGCCACGTCGAGCGCTGCTCGATCCTCGTGCACGTGCTGGACACCGCCACCCTGGAGTCCGACCGCGATCCGCTCGCCGACCTCGACGCCATCGAGGAGGAGCTCAAGCTCTACGGCGGTGGCCTGGAGAACCGGCCGCGCCTCGTCGTCCTGAACAAGGTCGACATCCCCGACGGCAAGGACCTCGCCGAGATGGTCCGCCCGGACCTGGAGGCCCGCGGCTACAAGGTCTTCGAGGTCTCCGCGGTCGACCGCACGGGCCTGAAGGAGCTGTCCTTCTTCCTCGCCGAGGTCATCGCGAAGTTCCGCGCCCGCAAGCCGAAGCAGGAGGCGACCCGCATCGTCATCCGGCCGAAGGCCGTGGACGACTCGGGCTTCACCATCACCTACGACGAGGCCGAGGACGTGTACCGCGTGCGCGGCGAGAAGCCGGAGCGCTGGGTCCGCCAGACCGACTTCAACATCGACGAGGCCGTCGGCTACCTCGCCGACCGCCTCAACCGCCTCGGCGTCGAGGCGGCGCTGAAGAAGGCCGGTGCCCGTGCCGGCGACGGCGTCGCGATCGGTTCCGACGACAACGCGGTCGTCTTCGACTGGGAGCCGACGATGATGGCCGGAGCCGAGATGCTGGGCCGCCGCGGTGAGGACCACCGTCTGGAGGCGCCGCGTCCGGCGACCACGCGCCGCAAGGAGAAGGAAGCCGAGCGGGATTCCGCGCAGAAGGAGTACGACGAGTTCCGTCCCTTCTGACGGGCCCCTGACCTAGGGCGGCGGCCGGAACTCCGGCCGCCGTCACAGGCTCGTCACAGGATTCCGGTTATCCCCCGTTCGGGTGGCCCGTCTTAAGGTGACGTTTACCCAGGTGGCCTAGGATCCACGAGTGACGAGCACCCATACCCCCGCAGTTGCCGTCGTCGTGATCGCGTACAACGATGCCGAGCTCGTCGGTCAGGCCGTCTCCTCGGCTCTCGCCCAGGGTCCGGTCGTCGCCGAGGTCATCGCGGTCAACGATGCGTCGAGCGACGGCACCGCCCAGGTGCTGGACGAGCTGGCGGCCCGCCACCCCCGCGTGAAGGTCGTGCACCGCACGGAGAACAGCGGGGGCTGCGGTACCCCCCGCAACGACGGCATCGCGGTCGCGACCGCCCCGTACGTCATGTTCCTGGACAGCGACGACGTCCTGCCCCCCGGCGCGATCGACGCCCTGGTGCGCGCGGCCGGTGAGCACCGCTCGCCGGTCACCGTCGGCTCCTGCGTCCGCCGTGAACTGCCCGAGAGCCGCGACGTGCCCTGGGTGCCCGGCCTGTACACGCCGGGCGAGGTCATCGAACGCCCGGCGGACCGGCCGGAGCTGGTCCGCGACACGCTCTGCGTCAACAAGCTGTACGAGCGGGCCTTCCTGGACATGTACGGGATCCGTTTCCCGGACGGCCGGTTCATCTACGAGGACTTCGTGTTCACCGCCCGCGTGCTGGCGGCCGGCCCCCGCATCGCGGTGATCGGCGACCTCGTCTACGTGTGGCACGTGCGCCGCAACGCCGCCCAGGTCTCCATCTCCCTGGACCGCAAGGACGTGGGCAACTGGCGTGCCCGGGTGGAGGCCCACCGGGTGGCCTCCCGGCTCATGACCGCCTCCTCGCCCGAGCTGGGCCGGGCCTGTCAGGTCAAGTTCCTGGAGTACGACCTGCGCATGTACCTGCGCGAGCTCGGCCAGGACCCCGGCTACCAGGCCGCCTGGTGGACGCTGACCCGTGACTACGTCGCCGGGTTTTCCGAGGCCGACATCGAGGCCGCCGGAGCGCACGCGCGCTGGATCGTCCGCGTGCTGCTCGCCTCCGAGGCGCCGCCCGCCCCCGCCGACCTGCACCGCCTGGTCCGCTTTGCGGCCGATCCGCCCCGCCTGCTGCCCCCGTACGCCACCGGCCCCTCCGGGGCGCCGGTCTGGAGCGACACGCTGCCGGTGGAGCTGGACGGGCTCGAGAAGCTGGGGACGGCGCAACTGCCCGTCACCATCGATGCCGAGCCGAGCGGATTCGCCGGGCTCCGGATCCGGGTGCACGACCTGTACGGGCGGCTCGCCGCGGCCGGCCCGCGCACCGTCCAGCTGCGTTTCCAGCCCCGGGGCGACCTGGGCGAGCTGCTGGTCGCCGAACCGGTGGAGCTCGTACCGGCCGCGGACGGCGACGGGTGGACCGCGGAGCTGCCCTTCCGGCTCACCACGCTGGCGAGCCTCGGGCGGGGCGAGGGCCGGCGGGGCCTGCAGGCGTGGGACGTGAAGCTGTACGTGGAGTGCGCGGACGGGAGCTCCGTGCTCACCTCCCCGCGCCCCCTGCGCCGCCTGCTCCACCGGCGGGTGCTGCCCAGCAGCCGGTACGGTGTGCTGTTGGCGCAGCCGTACCGCACCACCGGGGGATCCCTGGCGCTGCGGCTCGCGCCGGGTGCCGCGGGCGTCGTGAGCCTGGCCCGCCACCGGTTCAACCGGGCACGGATAGTCCGCGGCTAGGCCGCGGCCGGCGCGGGACAACGAAACTCGGGACGAGAGAGCTAGGGAGACACGCATGACGTTTCTGATCACTGGTGGTGCCGGTTACATCGGGGCGCACGTCGTCCGCGCGATGCTGCTCGCGGGTGAGGAGGTCGTGGTGCTGGACGACCTGTCCACCGGCAACGCCGGCCGCGTCCCGGAGGGCGTCCCGCTGGTGGTCGGTTCCGTGCTGGACCGGCAGTTCCTCGACGAGACCTTCGCCCGGCACCGGATCACCGGCGTGGTCCACCTGGCGGGCAAGAAGCAGGTCGGCGAGTCCGTCGAGAAGCCGCTGCACTACTACGAGGAGAACGTGGGCGGCCTCACCGTCCTGCTCCAGGCCGTGGCGGCCGCGGGCGTGCGCAACTTCCTCTTCTCCTCCTCCGCCTCCGTGTACGGGATGCCCGACGTGGACCTGGTCACGGAGGAGACCCCGTGCCTGCCGCTGAGCCCGTACGGCGAGACGAAGCTGGCCGGTGAATGGCTGGTCCGCGCCGCGGGCAAGGCCCACGGCATCTCCACCGCCTGCCTGCGCTACTTCAACGTGGCGGGCGCCGCGGCCCCCGAGCTCGCCGACACCGGGGTCTTCAACCTGGTCCCGATGATCTTCGAGCGGTTCGGCAAGGGCGAGGGCGCCCGGATCTTCGGCGACGACTACGCGACCCCGGACGGCACCTGCATCCGCGACTACATCCACGTCGCCGACCTCGCGGAGGCCCACGTGGTGGCCGCCCGCAAGCTCGTCGAATGGGGCGCGCAGGGCGAGTACAAGGACCTCACCGTCAACATCGGCCGCGGCGAGGGCGTTTCCGTCCGCGAGATGGTCGAGCTGGTGAACGAGGCCACCGGGCACACCGACCCCGCCTACGCGCCCGTGGTCTCCCCGCGCCGCGCCGGCGACCCGGCGAAGGTCGTCGCCTCCGCCGACCGGATCACGGCGGAGCTGGGCTGGAAGGCCCGCCACGACGTGCGCGAGATGATCACCTCGGCCTGGGAGGGCTGGGAGGCCCACCGCACGGCCTGAAGCCCGCAGGACGCACACGCGAAGCCGCCCGCCCCGGTCGATTCCGGGGCGGGCGGCTTCGTACGTGCTACCGGGCTCAGCGCTCCAGGAAGGAGAACAGCTCCTCCCACCGGTCGGTGATCTCGACGCTGGAGTACCGCTGCACGTTGCGGAAGGCGGCGTCGCCGAGCCGGTCGCGCAGTTCGCGGTCGGCCATCAGCCGCTCCAGCTGTCCGGCCAGCTCCATGGTGTTCCCGAGCCGGGCCAGCAGCCCGTCCTCGCCGTGCGTCACGATCTCCCGGACGCCCGGAGCGCAGTCGAAGGCCGCCACCGGCACGCCGGCGGCCATGGCCTCCAGCAGCGTGATCGGGAAGCCCTCGGCGCGCGAGGCCTGCGCGAAGACGGAGGCCCCGTTCAGCGCGCCCAGCACATCGCTGGTGCTGCCCATCCACTCCACGGAGTCGTCCAGGCCGAGCCCGGTGGCGTACGCCCGCAGGGTCGCCTCCTCCGCGCCGGCCCCGTAGATCCGCAGGACCCAGTCGGGGTGGTGCGGGGCGGCGTCGGCCCACGCGTCGAGCAGCAGGTCCATGCCCTTCTCGAAGGCGAGGCGGCCGACGGTCGCCACGACCTTCTCGGTGCGCGGGGCGGGGGAGCCGGGCATGAACGGCAGCGGGTTCGGCATGCTGGAGACGTTCTCCATGCCCGCGCGGATCCAGAGGTCCGAGTCCTCGGGGGTCAGCACCAGCATGCGGTCGACCTGCCGGTAGTACCGGCGGACCCGCTGGCCCCTGGAGGACCTGTTGCTCGCCTCGAAGGACTCGTGGCTCATGCCGATCACCGAGCACCCCTTGGTGTCGGCCAGGGCCACCCACTCCATCGCCCAGATCTGGGTGACGATCACCACGGCGCCGGGACGGGCCGCGCGCAGCAGCGCGCCCAGCTGGTCCGCCTTGGCCTGCATCTTCGCCCTGCGGGCCGCCTGCCGGCGCCGTTCGGGCGCATTGAGCCGGCCCTTGATGCCGTGCAGGCTGCGGGCCGCCGGCGGGCGGGCGTCGTACAGCGTGGTCACCGCGTAGGGGAGGTCCGCCGGGAGCTGCTGGCGGATCTCCTCGTCGACGGGGCTGATGCCGATGATGTGGACCCGGTGCCCGCGGTCGGTGAACAGCCGGGCCATCTGGTGCGACCAGGTGGTCACGCCACCGAGTTCGTCCACGCTGTTGGAGACGAGGAAGATGTCCCGGCCACCGGCGGCCTCCGCCGGGGTGGCCGGGGACTGCGGGGTCTGCGGGGCGGTGGAAGTCTGCTCGCTCACTTGCCGCTCCTGGTGAAGAACTTCTCGACGATCTGCCGGGCCGCGTCCCCGCGGTCGTACTCGCCGAACTCGGCGAGGAAACGCTGGCGCGCCTCGGCGTACTTGGCGTCCGCCTCGTCGAAGGCGGCGAGGGCCTGGAGCAGTTCGTCCGCGGTGGCGACCACCGGGCCCGGGGCCTTCTCCTTGAGGTCGAAGTACGTGCCGCGGATGTCGTTCGCGTACTTCTCGTAGTCGTACGCGAAGAACAGCATCGGCCGGTCCAGGACCGCGTAGTCGAACATCACGGACGAGTAGTCCGTGATCAGCCCGTCGGCGAGCGCCAGCAGCGGGGTGATGTCGTGGTGCCTGGACACGTCGATGACCCGGCCCGCGACCGACGGCGGCAGCGTCACGCTGTTGAGGTAGTGGGTGCGCACCAGCAGGGTGAAGCGGTCACCGAGCCGGTCGGCGAACTCCTCCACGTCGAAGGGGAACTCGAAGCCCTCCACCGTGCCGTCCGCGCTCGCCCGGAAGGTCGGCGCGTACAGCAGCACCTTCTTCTCCGGGTCGATCCCGAACTCGCCGGCCAGGGGGCCGCGGACCCGCTCGCCGCTCTGCGCCTCGGAGCGGTGGGCCTCGACCAGGGCGTCGTTGCGCGGGTAGCCCGTGCGCAGCAGCACCTCGTCACGCAGCCGGAAGCCCTTGGCGAGGGTGCGGGCGTCGTGCTCGGAGCGGATCAGGAAGTGGTCGAAGCGGTCGACGGCCGCCTGGAAGCGCGCCTGGCCGCCCTGGTCCTGCGCCTTGGTGCGGGGCTCGTGGAAGCCCATCCGCTTGAGGGCCGAACCGTGCCAGGTCTGGATGTACGTGGTCCCCGGGCGCTTGGCCAGCGCCAGCGGGAAGCCCTGGTTGTCGACCCAGTACTCGGCCTGGGCCAGCGCCCGCAGGTAGGCCCAGCTCCAGCGCCGCACCAGGGTGGCCTCCTTGGGGAAGCCGGTGGGCTTGCCGCCCGCGTGCGCCCAGATCGCCTCGAACTGCACGCCGGAGCGCACCAGCTCCTCGTAGATCGCCTTCGGGCTGTCGCTGTACTGCTTGCCCATGTGGCTCTCGAAGACGACCGTGCCCTTCTTGATGGGCAGCTTCGAGAAGACCTCGTGGTAGACCTTGACCTTCTGCTCGCCCGAGCCCAGGTTGCGGCGGGCCCGCAGGGCCTTGCGCAGGCTCCGCTTGACCACGCCGGCGGCCTTGCCGTGCATCGCGCCGTCGATCAGCGCCTGGGTGTGCACGGCGGCGGCGCCCTCGGCGGTCAGGACGTAGGAGAGGTTGCCCTTCTTGGTCATCTCCGGCGCGAAGCGGTCAGAGACCAGGCGGGTCAGCCTCGGGCGCACGCGCAGCCGGGCCGCCTTCTCCAGGTCGACCGCGCCGACGGAGACGCGGGTGGTGAGCCGGTCCCTGCCGACCGTCAGCTTCAGGCGTACGTCCCAGACCGCGTCGATGATGCCGAGCGGGCGGACCGTGCCGCGGACGTCGGCCGTGGTCTTCCACTCGATCGTGTCCCCGGCGTGGCGCACGGACTCCACCGGGAAGCTGAAGGAGCGGACGCCGATCTGCCGGCGGGCGCGGAACTCCAGCGTGGCCTTCAGATCCGCGTCGGGGCGGATCCGGCCCAGCGGGTTCACGATGGCGCCCGACATGGTGACCGTGCCGCGGCCGTCGTCCTCGTACGCGGTGAGGCGGTTGCCCAGCGCGAGGGAGGAGAGCGGGGCGCCGGCGTAGGACTGGTTGGTGACGTCCAGTATCCGGCGGGCCTCGTCCGCGTCGGGACCGTCGATGTGCTGTTCGCACCAGTAGACGCGTCCGTCGCGCTCGGCGAGCGGGGACGTCAGCCGGCCGTGGTTGGTCATGGCGTCGGCGGCGAGCAGGAGGTTGTCCCAGTCCTCCTTGCCGAGCAGGTAGGCGCAGATGGCCTGGATGTTGCTGACGTTGTCGTACGCGGCCGGGTCGATGCCGGCCAGGTAGCCGTTCGCGAGCCGGGCGAACTCCTGGCGGTAGGCGTCGTCGAGCAGCGGCAGGTCCCGCAGGTGGAGCACCAGGTCGTGCTTGAGGAACTTCGCGTCCTTCGCGGACTTGATCTCCGCGTGGCCCTTGGACGCCAGCAGCTCGTCCACCCGGCGGTGGATCTCCATCCGGTGGACGAAGTTCTCGATCTCGTGGCGCCGGTTGCTGATCGACTTCGCCGAGGCGCTCTCCAGCACGTTCCAGTAGTAGACGTGGTTCGGGATGAGCGTGATGCGGCGGGCGGCGACGTAGGCCTGCGCGGAGAAGAGCAGGTCCTCGTAGTGGATGCCCACCGGGAACTCGAGGCCCTGCTCCAGCAGGAACGCACGCCGGTAGCACTTGTTCGTGGAGAGGGTGTCGTAGACCAGCAGGTCCGGGTACTCGGTGATCGACTCCAGCGTGCGGGTGCGCGCGTAGATCCACGGGTACCACTCGGTGGTCTTGCCCGAACGGCTGTCGAGGTGGACCCGGACGCACATGCCGGAGACCAGGTCGGACCCGGTGCGCTCGGCGGCGTCCAGCATGTTGCGGCAGGCGTTGCGGTCCAGTACGTCGTCGCTGTCCAGGAACATGACGTAGGTGCCGGTGGCTTGCTGGATGCCGTGATTGCGCGGAGCGCCGCAGCCCCCGCTGTTCTCCGGCAGCCGGAAGGCGCGCACCCTGCCCGGATGCGCGGCTTCGAGCTTCTGGGCGACCGCGTAGGACCCGTCCTTGCTGCAGTCGTCGACGATCACGACCTCGACCCCGTGCAGGGTCTGGTCCAAAACCGACTGGACGGCTGCCGGGAGACGCTCTGCGTCGTTGTAGACGATGACGACCACGGAGACGTCAGGCACGTGCACCTCGATCCCTCTGTTTCTTTGCGTTTATCCCGTCAAAGCTACCCTGTGCCGCACTCGTGCCCGGCAGGGCGGCCACCGCCGTGCATACTTCTAACGAAGAGGTGAGTGGCCGGTCCGGTCGCCGTAAATCACCCGTTCGGACCGCAGGAAGTGTTCATGAAGCTGTCTGTAGTAGTCCCTTGCTACAACGAGGAAGCTGTCATCGACAGCTTCGACACGGAGATTCGCAAGGTTCTGGACGCGCTTCCCGTCGAGTACGAGGTTTGCTACGTCGACGACGGTAGCCGCGACGGAACCCTCGGCAAACTCCGCAAGATCGCGGCGCAGTACCCCGACGCGACCCGCTACGTCTCCTTCAGCCGCAACTTCGGCAAGGAGGCGGGCATGCTCGCCGGCCTGCGCGAGGCGACCGGCGACGCCGTCGTCATCATGGACGCGGACCTCCAGCACCCGCCGGAGCTCATCGCCACGATGCTCGAGTACTACCGGCAGGGCCATGACCAGATCATCGCCCGCCGCACCCGTGAAGGGGACAAGAAGCTCCGCACGGCGCTGAGCCGCCTCTACTACCGGGGCATCAACCGCTGGGTCGACGTGGAGCTCACCGACGGCGTCGGCGACTTCCGGCTGCTGTCGCGCCCGGCCGTGGACGCGCTGCTGTCGCTGCCCGAGTACAACCGCTTCTCCAAGGGCCTCTTCTCCTGGATCGGTTTCGACACGGTCCACTTCGACTACCGCAACGCGCAGCGCGAGGCCGGCGAGACGAAGTGGAAGTTCGGCGCCCTGCTGAACTACGGCATGGACGGCCTCATCTCCTTCAACAACCGGCCGCTGCGCATCGGCATCTGGTCGGGCGTGTCGCTGGTGGCGCTGACCGTGCTCTACGCCGTGTGGATCGCGATCATGGCGATGACCAACGGGGTGGAATCCCCGGGCTACGTCACGATCGTCGCGCTCATCGCGGGCCTGGGCGGCGTCCAGATGATCATGCTGGGCCTGATCGGCGAGTACATCGGCCGCATCTACTACGAGAGCAAGCGCCGGCCGCACTTCCTGGTGAAGGAGTCCCACGGCGCCGACCGGACGTCCAGGACCACGGACGCCCGTGACGGGCTGCTGTCCGGAACCCAGGCCGTGATCGCGGAGCGAAGCAACTGATGTCACGCACGACGAAGGGGCAGCCGGCCGGGCAGCACGATGCGCAGCCGGCCGGGCAGCGGGAGCCGGACACGGGGTCGTCGGCAGCGCAGTCGTCGGCAGCGCAGTCGGCCGCGCAGGCGGCCGCCGACCGGAAGGCCAAGCTGGGCCAGATCATCCGGTTCGGCATGGTCGGCGGGGTCAACACGGGGACCTTCTTCGTCCTCTACCTGGTCCTGCACCCGTGGATGCCGTACTTCGCCGCCTACTCCCTCGCCTTCGTCCTGGCGATGGTCGGCTCGTTCTTCATGAACACCTACTTCACCTACCGGACCCGGCCGACCTGGAAGAAGTTCCTGCTCTTCCCGCTGACCAACATCACCAACTACGTGATCCAGTCGGCCGGCCTGTACGCCCTGGTGACCTGGGCGGGCATGAACACCAAGATCGCGCCGCTGGTCGCGGCCGTCGTGGCCATCCCCTTCACCTTCGTCATCTCCCGCAAGATCCTCATTCCCGGAACGGGCGGAGCGGCCGGGGAACCGGAGCAGACCCACCGCGCGTCCACGCTCTGAAACCGGCGGGCGTCTCCGCCCGGCCACCCCGTAGATTGGGCGGGCAGGTTCACAGGGCAGGTTCGACAGGTCCGGTCGAGGACCGAGGGTCAAGGGTCAGGGGACAGAAGTGTCAGCGGCTAGGCAGGGTGTGCTCGACGCGCGCAGGATCGTGGTCAAGGTCGGCTCCTCCTCCCTGACCACCGCGGCCGGCGGACTCGACGCCGACCGGGTGGACGCACTGGTCGACGTACTGGCCAAGGCGCGCAGCGGCGGCGAGAAGGAGATCGTCCTGGTCTCCAGCGGAGCCATCGCCGCCGGACTCTCCCCGCTCGGCCTGCGCCGCCGCCCCACCGACCTGGCCCGCCAGCAGGCCGCCGCGAGCGTCGGCCAGGGCCTCCTCGTCGCCCGCTACACGGCCTCCTTCGCCCGGTACGGCGTACGCGTCGGCCAGGTGCTCCTGACCACCGACGACACGAGCCGGCGCGCGCACTACCGCAACGCCTACCGGACCCTGGACCAGCTCCTGGCCATGGGGGCGCTGCCCGTCGTCAACGAGAACGACACCGTCGCCACCGACGAGATCCGCTTCGGCGACAACGACCGCCTCGCCGCCCTCGTCGCCCACCTGGTCCGCGCCGACCTCCTCGTCCTGCTCTCGGACGTGGACGGCCTCTACGACGGGGACCCCTCCCAGCCCGGCGCCAGCCGCATCGACGAGGTGCGCGGCCCCGAGGACATCGCGCACGTCACCATCGGCAGCGTCGGCAAGGCGGGCGTCGGCACCGGCGGCATGGCCACCAAGATCGAGGCGGCCCGCATCGCCGCCGCCGCCGGCATCCCGGTCGTCCTCACCTCGGCCAGCCAGGCCGCGGACGCCCTCGCCGGGCGGGAGACCGGCACCCTCTTCCACTCCACCGGACGCCGCTCCACGGACCGGCTGCTCTGGCTCCAGCACGCCTCGGCCCCGCAGGGACACCTCGTCCTGGACGACGGCGCCGTCCGCGCGGTGACCGAACGCGGCGGCTCGCTGCTGCCCGCCGGGATCGCCGCGGTCGAGGGCGACTTCGTCGCCGGGGACCCCGTGGAATTGCGCTCGGCCGACGGCCGGGCGGTGGCCCGCGGGCTCGTCAACTTCGACGCCAAGGAGCTCCCGCAGCTCCTCGGGCGCTCCACGCGCGAGCTCGCCCGGGAACTCGGACCCGCCTACGAGCGGGAGGTCGTCCACCGCGACGATCTGGTCCTGCTACAGGGCTGAGGTTTACGTAAAACCGCCGCGCGGTCGGCCGAGGACTGGTCAACTGTGAGGGGCGGACACGCGGAGCGCAGACAAGGAGGCGGCTGGTGAGACGAGCGCTGACCAGCGTCGGCACCGGGGACGGTGACGTCGGCGGGAGCGGGGAGGACCGGGACGACTCCCGCCTGTGGCACATCACCCTGAGCGTCTCCGGAAAGCCCGCGCCGCTGTGCGACGTACGCCGTGGGCTGGAGCAGCTCGCCCATGACCACCCCTTCCTGCTGACCAGCCGCTACGCCGACGACCACGCGGAGATCCGCTACTGGGAGGAAGCCCGCGACCTCCACGACGCGGCGGCCGTGGCGCTGCGGCTCTGGGGGGAACACCGCTCCTCGGCGAAGCTCCCGCCCTGGGAGATCGTCGGCCTGGAAGTCATCGACCGCGCGACGTACCACCAACGCGTCGCCGAGGGCTACGGCCCACCCCCGGCCCACCCGGTGGGCGTGCACCCCTACTAGACGCGCGCCTCGCACGGCTCGGCCCTGGCGGGCCTTACCGGCTTCGCCGCGCTGCGCCGGACTCCGTCCGGCGGTGGCGGGTCGGTGCCGGGGCCACTGCCGGTCCGGCTCGGGGCCGGAGGGCGGGTGCGGGTGGGCGGGCCCTGCGGGGCGGAGTCCCCTACCCGCCCTTCGCCCGTTCCCCGGGGCTGCGCCCCGGACCCTTGCCGCGTGCGGCGCCGTTGCCGGGGGCCGGCCCCCGGACCCCCGCTCCTCAAACGCCGGAGGGGCTGGATACACCCAGGCGCGGGGTCTGGGGCGGGGCCCCAGGGGGTCCGGGCGCAGCCCCGGACCCCCCCCCACCCCGCCGCCG
>NZ_JBSFDF010000063.1:0-42597 GCF_053593795.1 Streptomyces sp. NPDC002104
GCGGCGACCGAGGTCGCCGCGGCTGCGGGCCGCCGCCAGGGCGTCGTATCCGTCACCGGCCGGCCGCACCCTCAGGGGCCGCGCCCCGGGCGGACCCGCCCGGGTCGCGGCCGGGGGCGGGGGCCGGAAGGATCCGGCTCCGCCCGCCCGCACGTCCGCCGGAGGCCGTCTCACCGGTCCCGCCCCCGGAGGGAAGCGCCCACCAGGCCGCCAGGCCGATGATCACTCCGGTCAGGACGGTCGACGGGCCGCCGATGTCCGCGTAGAGGAAGTCGGTGAGCTGCCACACGAGCAGGCCGATCGCGATCAGTCCGCAGTCCCGCACCGCGGACGGCCCCGCCAGGCACCGCCGCAGGCCGGCCACGAGGAGGGCCAGCCAGCCGCCCGCCAGGGCGATCAGCCCGATCAGTCCCTGCTCGCTCAGCACCAGCAGGTACATGTTGTGCGGGGACAGCAGCGGCTGGCGGATGAATCCCTGGCCCGCGCCCGCGGTGTCGCTGCCGGAGGACAGCGCCAGCCCGGAGTGCGAGTCCCGGTTGGCCGGGAAGCCCTTCAGCCCGACCCCCACCGCCGGCCGCTCGCGCCACATCGACCCGGCCGCGTCCCACATCGTGTAGCGGTCGGTCACCGACTGGTCGGGGGCGTCGGAGACCTGCGTGATCGAGGTCAGCCGCTCGGTGACCATCGCGGAGCCGACGCCGAAGCCGCCCACGAGGACCACCCCGGCGGCGGCCAGCGCGAGCAGCACCTTCAGGGCCCGCCGGATCCCGGCCAGGGCCATCACCAGCCCGGCCGCGGCGAAGGTCGCGATCCACGCGCCCCGGCTGAAGGAGAGCACCAGCGGGAGCACCAGGACCGGCGCGGCCACGCCCGAGACCCGCCGGACCCGCGCCGGCAGCCCCGGGGCGAGCGCGCCGGCCGTGGCGACGACCAGTCCGTAGGCCACGACCGTGGCCATGCCCATGACGTCCCCGGGTCCGAAGGTGCCCACGGCGCGGATGTCCTCGCCCTGGTAGGAGGCCCCGGTGTGGGTGGCGAACTGCACCACGCCCACCGCCCCCTGGACCAGCCCCAGCACCACGAAGCACCCCGCGGCCAGCCGGAACTCCGAGGCGTCCCGCACCAGCAGCACGATCGCCGCCGGGACCAGCACGAACACCTGGAGGTAGCGCACGAACCCGGGCAGGGCCGCGTACGGGTCCCCCGCGGTCACCGTCGAGAGGGCGAGCCCGACGGCCGGGAGGCCGAGGACGAGCACCCCCAGCGGGCTCAGCGGCCGGACCCGGCCCCGCAGGGCCTGGATCCCGCAGACGAACACGAGGAGCAGTGAGGCGGCGTCGGCCGGACCGACCTTCCCCGAGGCGCTCGCGTCACCCGCCGGGACGGGGATCAGGAGGGCCAGTACGGTCGCGGCGAGCGGCAGCAGCGGCCAGTGCCGGCGCAGCAGATCGGCGGGGCCAGGGCGGGACCATGACGCCGGTGGAGCCGGTGACGTCGGTGCGGCAAGGCTCATGCTTTAGCTGCCCCCCAGCCGGAAGCGGAAGAAGGAGGCCGCGGTGCGGGCCAGGATCCACAGGTCCTGCCACAGCGACCAGGTGTCGATGTAGTGGTTGTCGAAGCGGGCCCGGTCCTCGATGGAGGTGTCGCCGCGCAGCCCGTTGATCTGGGCGAGCCCGGTGATGCCGACCGGCATCCGGTGCCGGGCCTCGTACCCGGGGTGCACGCTGCTGAACTTGGCCACGAAGAAGGGCCGTTCGGGACGCGGACCGACGAGGCTCATGTCGCCCCGGACCACGTTCCACAGCTGCGGCAGCTCGTCCAGCGAGGACTTGCGCAGGAAGGAGCCGATCGGGCTCATCCGGCAGTCCCCGGCCACCGTCCAGCGGGTGGCGGACTCGTGCGCGTCGGCGCGCAGGGTGCGGAACTTCAGCAGGGTGAAGGGGCGTCCGTACAGGCCGACCCGCTCCTGCCGGAAGATCACCCCGGGCCCGTCGGAGACCCGTACGGCCAGCGCGCAGGCTCCCATCACGGGGGCGGCGGCGAGCAGGGCGATCGCGGCGAGCGAGGAGTCGATGACCCGCTTCGCGTACCGCTCGGCCGGCCGGGCCGGACGCGGCAGCAGCGGCTGGACGGCGTACCCCCACAGCTGGTCGGCGGGCTGCGCGACGCGCATCCCGGTGACCTTGGCGGTGCCCGCCGGGTCGGCGAGCCAGAGCCGGCAGCCGTGGTCGTGGAAGAGCCGGACCAGGGAGGCGGTGCGTTCGTCGGCCTCGGGCGGGCGGGTGAAGACCGCGTGCCGGACGGAGTTCTGGATGACGGCCCGCCGGATGTCCTCGTGGGTGGCGAGTACGGGCACTCCCGCATCCCCCTCCCCGTCCGGCCCGGTGTCCGCGAGCCCGACGGGGCGCAGTCCGTACTCGGGGCGCCCGTGCAGGGCGGCGGCGACCGCGCTCGCCCCGGCGCCGGGTCCCACGACGAGGGCGGAGGCGGGGCGGCGGACGCGGGTGCGGCGGCGGAGCTGGTTGACGAGGCCGCGTCCCGCGCAGGCCAGTACGACCTGGACGCAGACGGCGCCGAGCAGCGCGCTCCAGCCCAGGGCCTCGCCCGGGGCGGTGGCGGCCAGCACGGCGGCGGCCCCGCACCACACCGCGGCGGACCGCCCGGCGAGCGCGGGCAGTTCGAGGAGCGCGGAGGGGGCGAGCCGCGGCCGGTACAGCCCGGCCTGCGCGTGCAGGGCGATCAGGGCGAGACCGAGGGGGGCGGCGGCCGCGAGGGGCAGCTCCGCCGCGGGCAGCGCCGCCACCGCAGCCGTGGCGGCGAGCGCGTCGGCGGCCAGCAGCGGGGCGATCCCGTCCCGGCGGCGCACCCGGCTCGGCCGTACGGCGGCCGGTGCGCGGTCGGCCTTGGGCCCGCGCGGGGGGTGGATGGCGGTCACGGACCGGCGCACGGCGGCGCCGTTCGCGGGGGCCGTACCGGCGGCGGTGCCGCCGGCGGTACTGGTGGCCGTACTGGTAGCCGTACTGGTCGCGCCGGCGCCGCCGGTGGTGGTGCCGGTGATGCCGCTGATGCCGGTGATGCCGCCGGCGGGCCCCGTACCGCCCTGCCCGGTGTGCCGGGCGGGTGCGCTGTCCATCGTCATCGGCTGATGCGCTCCTGGTTCAAGGGCCGGGGCCTGCCCAGCAGTTCGTGATACAGACCGGTGACCGCGTCCGTGGTGCGCCGCACGTCGAATTCCATCCGCGCGTGCCGCTCCGCCTGCTCCCCGAGTGCGGCGAGCAGCCGCGGCTCGGCGAGCAGCCCGCCCAGGGCCTTGGCCAGCGCCGTCGGGTCCTCCGGTTCCACCAGGCACAGCCGCCCCTGGCCGGGCGGGAGGCTCTCGCGGGCACCGCTGACGTCGGAGACCAGGACCGGGCGGCCACAGGCCATGGCTTCGAGCGGGGCGAGCGCCATGCCTTCCCACCGCGACGGCAGTACAACGAGATCGGCGGCCCGAAGCCACGGCCGGATGTCGAAGGCGGACCCCGCGAAGTGGACCGAGGGCGGGGCGCCGCGGCGCAGCCGTTCCATGTCGGGGCCGTCCCCGACGAGCACGAGCCGGGCCCCGGGAACGGCTCCGAGCAGCTCCGGCCAGGCACGCAGCAGGACGTCCTGCCCCTTCTGCTGGCAGAGCCGGCCGACGCAGACGGCGAGCGGCCCGTCGCCCAGGAAGGCGGCGGGCAAGGGGAGTTCGGCGCGCGCCCGGGCCTTGTCCTGGACGGGGTCCGGGCCGCCGGGGCGGAAGTGGCGGAGGTCGACTCCGTTGCGGATCACCGACCAGCGGGCGGTGATCCCCTCGGACTCCCCGGTGCGGCGTTCGGCCTCGCTGACGCAGAGCACCCGGTCGGCCCAACGCGCCCCGAAGCGCTCCCAGCGCAGCGCGAGCGCGGCGGTGGCCCCGCCGACGGCGTCGAAGGACCAGGCGTGCGGCTGGAAGACCGTCGGGACGGCCCCGCGCACGGCGAGGCGTCCGGCGAGCCCGGCCTTGGCGCTGTGGGCGTGCAGGATGTCGGGCCGGACCTGCCCGATCACACGGCGCGCGCCGAGCACTTCGGCGGCCAGGCCGGGCCCGGGGGCCCGGCCGGCACGCCAGGTGAGCACCTCGGCCCCGGCCTCGCGGGCGGCGTCGGCGAGCTGTCCGCCGCGCGGGCAGCCGACGTAGGTCCGCAGGCCGGCCGCGGACTGGGCGCGCACGAGGTCGACGACGACGCGGGCGACTCCGCCCTCGACCGGCTGGACGAGGTGGAGGACGGCCGGAGGCCGGGACGGCGAGGGCGAGGGAAGGGGAGAGGTCGAGGGAGAAGGGGAGGGGGAAGGAGGGGGAGGCTGTGTGGGCACGTGGAGTGGTCTCCTGCGTTCAGCGGCGCGCGTCTGTCTGAACGAAGAGCACACCGAGGAAATGACCCTGCTTTTCGCCCGTGAACCCGAAGGTCAGGCTGCGGGCGCCACCGGACAGGGCGGGGCTCAGATCGAACACGTCCGCGTCATATCCGAGGTTATTCATATGTTCGGGCTGTCGCACGAACGAGTGATCGCCGAATTCCGTGATCGTGGAATTCATAACATCATTAAAAGGATTTTCTCCGTCACTGAGGCTGATCCGGCGCCCGCTGTCCGCGGTCACCGTGAGTGAGTCCCCGAGCGTCCCGCGGTCCCCGTCGTACGCGACCACCCCGGCCCGCCCCTGCGCTCCGGGCGCCGCGTCCAGACCGGTGAGCTCCACCGTCTCGCCCGCCGCCTCGCCGGCCCCCGCGGCCAGCCCTTCGAAGCCGTCCCAGACCGAGACCCTGCGCACCGGCTCCTGCGGGTGCTCGTAGGCCACCACCAGCGTCCAGCCGCCCCAGGCACCGGCGTCCGAGTGCCCCATGGCGATGTTCAGCTGCGCCACCGTCCACATCCCGGCGCCGCCCTTGCGGACCAGCGGGGTCACATCGGCGGAGGCCTGGTAGGCATCGCCGGCCGCGTCGGTGCGGTGCCCGATGGCCGTGTCGGCCAGCACCTCCTTGTAGGCGCCGCCCGGCTCGGCGACGAGCACCCGGCCGTTGTCCTCCGGCGGCTTCTGCTCGCCGACCCGCAGGTTCCCGCCCCAGTACAGCCGGGCGTACGAGACCTTCGCGCCGGCCGGGACCTTGAGCTCGGCCCGGGTGGAGTTGTAGGTGTCCGGGTCCTTGTCGACCTCGTCGTAGAACATCTCGTAGTCGCCGTTGGTCCCGGCCGCGCCCTTGTTGACCGCGGCGCACGGCTCGGCCTGTTCGTTCCCCTCCTTGCGGCAGCCGATGGAGGAGTTCGAGGCCCGGACCAGGCCGCCGTGCTGCACGGCCTGGTAACGCTGGGTGAACGGAACCCGGGGCGCCTCCTTGACCAGCGGACCGCGCGCGCCCGGCGGAGCGGCGGCTCCGGCCGACGCGCTCGCCAGGGGCGCGTTCACCGAAAGTGCGAGGCAGGACAGCAGACCGAGCGTGCCGAGGATTCTGCGGGAGGAACCCATGACCCTGTCTCCATTTTCGATCAAGGGGACAAAACAGGAGTGAACTTTGTCAGAAATCAGGAAGGAAATCACGCCGGACTCGCTCATACGGCCTTTTGGGCGATAACACGCACCCTGGAGACGGGCGGGTCGTTATGGGTTGCACCATTGTTCGAACCGAAAGGAAAAGGCGAGATGAAGAAGAGGCTGGTGCGCGGCACCACCATGGCGGTCGCGAGCGCCGCGCTGCTGATGGGCGGCGCGGGCCTCGCCTCCGCGCACGGCGGCGACGGCGCGACGGCGAACGGCTTCACCGGCGAGTCCCCGGGCGTCCTGAGCGGCAACCTGCTCCAGGTCCCGGTCGACGTCCCGGTCAACGTCTGCGGCAACACCGTCAACGTGATCGCCCTGCTGAACCCCGCGTTCGGCAACACCTGCGTCAACGCCTGACGTCAACCGTGCCGCCCGAAACTTCGGCATACGAGTGAAGACACGCAACCCGAACCGCGGTTGCGCCGTTGATCCGGGTGCTTGAGTACCGGGCAATCCTGCAAAAAAGGGACCATCATGATCAAGAAGTTTGCGGCCGGCGCAGCGGTTGCCGCCTCGTTCGTCGGTCTGGGTGCCGCCATGGCCCCGCAGGCCATGGCCATCGGCAACGACCACGGCATCAACACCGTGAACGGCAACGGGGCCTCGCAGATCTACGGCAACCAGGCCACCTACGGCAACATGAGCCCGCAGATGGCGCTCATCCAGGGCTCGTTCAACAAGCCCTGCATCGCCCTGCCCGCCAAGGCCAACGTCCAGTCCGTCCTGGCTCTGGTCAACGTCGGCGTCCAGGACATCCCCGTCCTGTCCAGCCCGCAGAACCAGCAGTGCACCGAGAACTCCACCCAGGCCAAGGGCGACGAGGCTCTCTCGCACATCCTCAGCAACATCCCGGTCCTGTCCGGCAACGCCTCCGCCGGCAGCTGACAGCATCGTGCCCGTGGGGCCGTCGCACCTTCGGGTCGCGGCGGCCCCGCCGCATGTCGGGACATCGGGACCGAATGCGCACGCGGAACAATCCGGCCGCAATTCAGAACGCACAAGCCCCTTACAGGCATCTGAGTGAATTGCTCGGAGGCGCGCGAAAATTCGCGGTTTCTTTTCCCGGAGCCACTCGTTGTTATTTCTGCAGCGGATAGACCTCTGCGGGAAGGAAACGAAAACAAATGACGTACAAGAAGGCAGTGGTGCTGGCCGCCGGCATTCTGATGGCCGCCGGTGCCGCCTCCCCCGCCATGGCCGACTCGGCGGCGGAGGGCCAGGCCGTCGGCTCCCCGGGCGTCCTCTCCGGCAACGTGCTCCAGGTCCCGGTCCACGTCCCGGTCAACGTCTGCGGCAACACCGTCAACGTGATCGCCCTGCTGAACCCCGCGTTCGGCAACACCTGCGTCAACGCCTGACGAAGCGCCTGTGCCCGCAAGGGCAGACCTCCTCGGGGTGGCCTCGGAGTGCACGGCGGTGCACTCCGAGGCCACCTTCGATTCAGCACCGGCCGCAGCGCCGGTAGACAGGGAAGGACCCATGCGACAGGTACTGAGCCGACAGGTACTGGGCAAGGGGGTGCTCACCGCGGCCGCCGCGTCCAGTCTGCTGTCGATCGCGACCGGCGCGGCCTACGCACAACCCGGGGCGATGGCCGAGGCCTCCCATTCACCGGGCGTGCTGGCCGGCAACAGCGTCTCGGTACCGATCACCTTCGCGCCGAACGTGTGCGGCAACACCGTGGACGCCGGAGCGGGCCTCAACCCCGCCATGGGCAACACCTGCGCCACCACGACCGGCTCCGACACCGGGCCCGACTACGAGCGCTACCTCACCCCGCAGCAGGCGGAGCAGGTACGCCGCTACGTCGACCGGAGCGAGGACCGGCACGAGCAGGGCGGCTACGGCGAGCGCGAACCCGAGCAGCAGGGCGGCTACGGGGACCAGGGCCCCGAGCACCAGGGCGGCTACGAGCACCAGGGCCCCGAGCAGCAGGGCGGCCACGAGGACCACGGCCCCGGACCGCAGGGCGGCTACGGGGATTCCGGTGACTCCGGCGGCCCCGGCGACTCCGGCGGCCCCGGCGACTCCGGCGGCTCCGGCGAGGAGGAGTGCGACGACCACCCCGCCCCGGAGCGGCCCGAGCCCCGGCCGCAGCACCAGCCGGAGCCGCACGCGGAGCACCACCCGCCGGCCCCGCAGCACGCGCCCCCCGCGCCCCCTCAGCCGCAGCCCGCGCCCGAGGCGGAGCACCCGGCGCCCGCTCCGGCGCCCGCGCCCGCGCCCGAGGAGCAGCTCCCCGCGCCGCAGGCCGAGCCCGTACCGGCTCCCGTACCGGCACCGGCTCCCGCACCGGTCGAGGAGGCCCCGCAGCCGCTTCCGGCGCCGGCCCCCGCGCCCGCGCCCGTAGTGGAGGAGGCTCCGCACACGCTGCCCGCTCCGGCTCCCGTCGCGGAGGAGGCCCCCGCGCCGATGCCCCCGCACGGCAGTCAGGTCGTGGAGCACCCGGCGCCGGTGATGCCGCCTGCCGACCAGCCGCCGGCGGCCCCCGCCGGTGACCTGCCGGTTCCGCTCCCCGAGGCACCGCTGCCCGCCCCGGTTCCGGCACCCGCCCCGGTTCCGGCGCCCGCGCCCGCGCCGGCCCCCGGCCCCGAGGCCGTTCCCGTCGCGGCGGCCCCCACGGGCCCCACGCGGCAGGAGCTGGCCGCGACCGGTGCCGGACAGCCCGGCGCCGCGGCGGCCCTGGCTTCGGCGCTGATCCTGGGCGGCGCCATTCTGTACCGCAGGTCGCGCAACGCCGCCTGACGGCAATACCTGTAATCAGAAAAAATATCGGCCGGAGAGTCCCTTGTCGGATTCTCCGGCCGTTGCCGTGTTCGGTTCCGCGTTTCCGTGGCGCCGGGGAATCGTTAACCAGGTCGAAAGTGGCGCGACGGTCGCCACTGGCCGCCATTGGACACCCCTGGAAGAGGATTTTGAAATGAAGCTCTCGAAGGTCGCCGCAGTCGTCGTCGGCTCCGTCACCGCCCTCGGCGCCACCTCCCCCGCCTTCGCCGCCACCGAGGCACCGGCCGTCCCCATGAGCCTGACGAGCGGGCTGACGGCGGTGACCGACTCGGTGAACCCGGTGTCGGAGGCGCTGCCCCAGACGGTGGGCAACGGGCTGGCCGAGCAGGGCGAGAGCGTGAACAAGGTCGTGACCACCGTCCAGAAGGTCAACGAGGTCCGCAACGACGCTCCGGCCGAGGTCCTGCACCTCGCCAACGGCGCCACCCAGGCCTCGCCGCTGCTCGGCGGAGTGAAGCTCAACGGCGGCGGCAAGCACTGACGGACGCGTCCCGTTCTCCCGCCGACATGACTGTGGGCGCCCCCGGCCTCGCCGGTGGCGCCCACAGTCATGTGGTGCGACGAACGTCAGTCGTTGACGCAGACGTTGCCGAACGCCGGGTTCAGCGCGCCGATGACGTTCACGGAGTTGCCGCAGACGTTGACCGGGACGTGGACCGGGACCTGACCCAGGTTGCCCGAGAGGACACCGGGGGAACCCACGGCCGCACCCTCGGCCGACGAGTCGGCCATTGCGGAGCCGGCGGCACCGGCCGCGGCGAGACCAGCGGTGGCCAGGACCAGGGCGGCCTTCTTGGCAGTGTTCATGGGAAGTGCACCTTCTCTTCGATGTTCTGCCCCGATTCCGGGGCTCACATCGAGCGAAACGGTCCAGCATCCCGGACGACACGGTTCCGCACGCGATCAGACCTGTTCAGCCCAATAGTCGTAACCGCGTGCGGATCCGCGTACGGATCCCGGTGCCTACGGAAGGAACTCCGCGAACGAGGGGATCTTCGGGACGAGACTCGCCGGTGCCCCGGGTACCGCCGGCACGGCGGGCACCGCGGCCGCGGGCGGGGCCGCGGGATCGGAGACCGGGAGCGCCGGTACGTCCGGGATCGGAACGTCGGGAATCGGGACGTCGGGGACCTCCGGAATCGCCGGGATCGCCGGGAGCTGCAGGTCGGGCAGGCCCGGGATCGCGGGGATCGCGGGGATCTGCGGCAGGGACGGGAGCGTGGGCAGTTTGATCTCGGGGATCTTGATCCCCGGGAGCAGGGTGCCCAGGCTCTTCGTCAGGTCCGCCAGGATCTTGGAGACGGCGGCGAGGGCGTCCTCGACGGGACCCGCCTTCGCCACCCTCTCGTTGATCTCCTCCTGGGCGGCCGCCACCCGGTTCGCGGCGGCACCGGCACCTTCTGCGGCGCCCGCGGGAGCTGCCGCGCCGGAGAGTATGACGACCGCCAGGGCCGACGGGACGAGGACGCGGATGCGGGAGGCCTTGGTGCGGTGCATGGGTGTTCCTTCTCGTGGTCGCTCAGAAGCGGACCCGAGCGATCCGCCTCCTTACCCACCGTGCGAACGGGTTCCACGGAGCGCAACACGAGCGCGGGGCCACCTGCGCCGCTGCGGGGTGCGTACGGGCTTCGCGCACGCGTCCGGGGGCGGCTCACCCCACCCGGGGAAAACCTGCCCCTGGACAGGCCGTACGAGTGAAGCAGCGGAACCAACCCTCCGGAAGAGCAGTTGATCAGGGCGCTCCACTAGCGGGCACTCGTGCGACAAAAGGATCAAGATGCTCAAGAAGATCATGACTGCTGCCGCGGTCACCGCCGCCGCCGTCGGCGCGGGCGCTGCTGCTGCCGCCCCCGCCATGGCGATCGGCAACGACAACGGGATCAACACCGTCAACGGGAACGGCGCCGTGCAGGCGTACGGCAACCAGAAGACCCACGGTGACATGAGCCCGCAGCTCGGCGTCGTCCAGGGCACCCTGAACAAGCCCTGCATCGGTCTGCCCGCGAAGGTCAACGCCCAGTCCCTGGTGGCGCTGCTCAACATCGGTGTCCAGGACATCAACGTCCTGTCCAACCCGCAGAACCAGCAGTGCACCGAGAACTCCACCCAGGCCAAGGGCGACGAGCCGCTCTCGCACATCCTGGACAACATCCCGGTCCTCTCGGGCAACGTCTCCGCCAACAGCTGATCTCCGCTCCCGATCTACGGTCCGGGACCCCGTGGTCCACACACTGGGCGCCCGTGGAGCGAGCGTTCGACGTAGCGGTGTGAAGTCGTGAAGTGACGTCGTGAAGTGACGAGGGCCCCGGCAGCGTCCAGCTGCCGGGGCCCTCGTGTGCCGTCGGCCGGTCCGGCCGGCCGGCGGGTCCGGCCGGCCGGACCGGTGGGATCAGCTGGTCCAGAAGTCCCACCAGCGGGTCAGGATCAGCATCCCGATCACGCCGGTGTGCAGGACGGGCGGGGCCCAGCCGAAGTCGGCGAAGAAGGTCCGTACCGGCGTGGGCGCGGGGAGGATCCCCGTGCGCACGATGTGCGCGGTGACCGCCCAGAACATCACGAGGGTGGCCACCCAGGTCAGGCAGCACCACAGGCAGAGCGCGTTGATCTCGTAGAGCGACTGGACCATGAGCCAGGAGCAGAATCCGACGCCGAAGAGCATTCCGGCGCCCAGTCCCAGCCAGAACCAGCCGCGGTGGCGGGCCCCGGCCAGCAGGCCGGCGCCGACGCACACGACCGCCCCGTAGGCGACCAGGCCCAGCATCGGGTTCGGGAAGCCGAAGGCCGCCGCCTGCTCGCTCTTCATCACGCTGCCGCAGGAAACGACCGGGTTGAGGCTGCACGCGGGCTTGAAGCCCGGGTTCTCCAGCAGCAGGAACTTGTCCAGGGTGATGACCCAGGCGGCCAGGATTCCGGCGGCGCCGGTGAGCAGCAGCAGCCAGGCCAGCGCACGGGGGGCTGCGATCGGTTCCGCGTCCTTGGGGTTGTGGGGCCGGCCCTGCTGGCGGGGGACGCCCACGGTATTTGTTGCCATACGGTCATGCTCCCGCCCTTGTGCCCGCTATCCGGCCCAACCATGCTCATCACCATGGAGGTTGACCTGAAGGGGTGGCTGGAACCCCTGACGCTTCCCGGACGTTTTGCCGAACCCCGGACGTGATGTCAGACCCAGGGGTTACGTTGAGCTTCCGCGAAGTGACGAGCTGCGACGGCCTGGAGACCCACCTTGAGCGATCCGCACGAGACAACCGAGGCGCACCTCGGCCGACTCCTGGGCCGCGCCCTCAACTCCTTCGACCTGCCGGACGGACTGGTCGGGCGGCTGAGCACCGCGCTCGCCCACAGGTCCACGCTCCACACCACCCGCCACAGCCGCGCCGCGGGGCCGTGGCGGGAGATACACCGGCACGCCTACCTGCTGTCCGACGGCGACTCTGTGGTCCTGTGGGAGCTGGCGCACCGTCAGGGCGACGAACTCTCCATACGGTACGAGGTCTTCGCCAGCAAGGCGGAGACCTGCCTGGCGGCGGCCCGGCTCTTCGGCGAGGTTCCCTCGCAGGTGGCGCGGGACCTCGTGGAAGTGACGGTCGAGGAGAACCCGGAGAGCGACATCGCCGTGCTGAGCGCCCTGTTCACCGATCCGACTCCGGCCCAGCGGCACCGCGAGTACGCGCTGGAGGAGTCCGCGGACCACGCCCGCCGGGTGCTGCGCCGCGCGGAGAACCCGGACCGGCCGGGCGAGCCCGTGGCCCTGCTGCTGCGCTCTGCCTACGCGCACCAGATCACGCAGGTGTTCGGTACCCGGCAGTGTCTGGCGGACGGGCGCGACGCCGGCTTCAGCCTGTACGAGCACTCCTTCGTCCTGCTGGACGGGAGCGAGTTCAGCCTGTGGGAGGTCGAGCACACGGTGACTCCGGACGGGCGGCACATGTGCGAGGTCTACGAGACCGAAACGGCCGCGCGCGGAGCCATGGAGCTCCGCGCGCGGGTGAGGTGAGGGCCGAGGCGGTCAGGCGGCGGCGGTGACCTTCGCCGGGTCGGGCAGCGGCGCCGCCCCGGGCTCCGCCCGGTTCCGCGAGGTGCCGTCCTGCTTGCGCATCCCCTTGAGGAGGATGACCAGGCCGGCGCTGGTGGCCGTACCGGCGGCGATGGCGATCAGGTAGAGCAGCGGGTTGCCGATCAGCGGGATCACGAAGATGCCGCCGTGGGGGGCCCGCAGGGTGCACTCGAAGGCCATCGAGAGCGCGCCGGTGACCGCGCCGCCCACCATGGAGGCCGGGATGACGCGCAGCGGGTCGGCCGCCGCGAACGGGATGGCGCCCTCGCTGATGAAGGAGGCGCCGAGGAACCAGGCGGCCTTGCCGTTCTCGCGCTCGGTCCTGGAGAAGAGCCGGCCGCGGACCGTGGTGGCCAGTGCCATCGCCAGCGGCGGCACCATGCCGGCGGCCATCACGGCGGCCATGACCTTGAGGCTGCCCTCGTTGGGGGTGGCGAGGCCGCCGATGGCGAAGGCGTAGGCGACCTTGTTGAGCGGGCCGCCGAGGTCGAAGCACATCATCAGGCCGAGGATGATGCCGAGGATGATCGCGTTGGCGCCGGAGAGGCCCGACAGCCAGTCGGTGAGGGCCCGCTGGAGCGAGGCCACGGGCTTGCCGACGACCAGGAACATCAGGAACGCGGTGACGGCGGAGCCGATGAGCGGCAGGACGACCACCGGCATGATCCCGCGCAGGGCGGTGGGGATCTTCAGCCTCTGTACGGCGAGGACGGTGCCGCCCGCGATGAGACCGGCGATCAGACCGCCGAGGAAACCGGCGTCGATGGTCAGGGCCACGGCGCCGCCGACGAAGCCGGGGACGAGACCGGGCCGGTCGGCCATGCCGTAGGCGATGTAGCCGGCGAGTACGGGGACCAGGAAGCCGAAGGCGAGGCCGCCGGTCTGGAAGAGCAGCGCGGCCCAGCTGGCGGCCTCGGTCCAGACGAAGTGGTCGGCGACCGAGGGGGCGTTGTTGATCTCGTAGCCGCCGATGGCGAAGGCGAGGGCGATGAGGAGGCCGCCGGCGGCGACGAAGGGGACCATGTAGCTGACGCCGGACATCAGCCAGGTACGGAGCTTCGCGCCGTAGCCGTCCTGCGCCTCGCCGGCCTCTTCGACCGGGGTGGGGGTGCTGGTGGGGATCTCGCCGCGTTCCGCCTTGTCGCGGGCCTCCTGGAGGAGTTCCGCGGGGCGGTTGATGCCCGCCTTGACGCCCACGTCGACGGTGGGCTTGCCGGCGAAGCGGGCCCTGTCCCTGACCGGGACGTCGTGGGCGAAGACGGCCGCGTCGGCGGCGGCGATGGTTTCGGGGGTGAGCTTGGTGAAGCCGGCCGAGCCCTGGGTTTCGACCGTGAGCTCGATGCCTGCCGCTTGCGCGGCCCGGGTGAGTGCCTCGGCGGCCATGTAGGTGTGGGCGATGCCCGTGGGGCAGGACGTGACGGCCACGATGCGGAACGGGTGCTGCCCTGCGGGGCTTTCCCCCACCCCGCCCCTTCCCGAAACCGCGGCTTCGCCCCGGACCCCCTCGGGGGCTCCGCCCCCGGACTCCCGCTCCTCGAACGCCGGAGGGGCTGGATTGACCAGGTCCGCCGCTTCCGCCGGGGTCGCCGCCGCGCGGAGGGCCGCCACGAACTCCGGGCGCATCAGGCGGCGGGCCAGGGTGGAGAGGATGGAGAGGTGGGCGTCGTCCGCGCCGGCGGGGGCGGCTATCAGGAAGATCAGGTCCGCCGGGCCGTCCGGAGCGCCGAAGTCGATGCCCGACGGGGAGCGGCCGAAGGCCAGGGTGGGGGCCGTCACGTGGAGGGAGCGGCAGTGGGGGATGCCTATGCCGCCCTCCAGGCCGGTCGGCATCTGGGCCTCGCGCGCGGCCACGTCGGCCAGGAAGCCGTCCAGGTCGGTGACGCGGCCCAGGGCCGTCATCCGTTCGGCGAGGGCACGTGCCGCCCCCTCCTTGGACGCTGCGGACAGGTCGAGGTCGACCAGTTCGGGGAGGATCATCTCGCTCATCGCTCGTCACTCGTTTCGGACAGAGGGAGGTCCAGGGGCAGGTCCTGGGTGATGTGGACCGCGTCGGGGCGCAGGTCGCAAGGGGCCGGCATGGCGCTGCCGGGGAGCTGGACCGCGGCCGCGCCGTGGGCCAGGGCGGAGGCCAGGGCCGCGGGGCCCGTGCCTCCCGCGATCAGGAAGCCGGCGAGGGACGCGTCGCCCGCGCCGACGTTGCTGCGGACCGAGGAGGCGGAGACGGTCGCCGTGCCGTAGTACGTGCCCTCTTGCGCGACCAGGAGCTGGCCGTCCGCGCCGAGGGAGGCCAGGACCGCGCCGGCGCCCAGTGCGCGCAGTTCCTCCGCGGCCTTGAGCACGTCGCCGAGGGTGGCCAGGGGCCGCCCCACCGCCTCCGCGAGCTCCGCGGCGTTCGGCTTGATGACGTCGGGGCGGGCGGGCAGCGCCGCGAGGAGTGCCGGGCCGGAGGTGTCCAGGGCGATGCGGGCGCCGGCGGCGTGGGCCCGGGTCACGATGTCGGCGTACCACTCGGGGCCGAGGCCGCGCGGGAGGCTGCCGCAGCAGGCGATCCAGGCGGCGCCGCCCGAGCAGGTGCGGACCGTTTCCAGGAGGAGCGCCGACTCCTCGGCGGTCAGCGCCGGGCCGGCGGCGTTGATCTTGGTGAGGGTGCCGTCCGGTTCGGCGAGGGAGATGTTGGAGCGGGTCTGTCCGGCGATGGAGACCGCCGTGACGTCCACGCCCTGGGTGCCGAGGAGTTCGGCGATCATCGTGCCCGGTGTGCCGCCGAGCGGCAGGACCGCCGTCGTACGGACGCCCGCGGCGGCCACCGCCCGGGAGACGTTCACGCCCTTGCCCCCGGGGTCGACCCGGTCGCCGGTGGCGCGCAGTACCTCGCCGCGGTCCAGCGAGGGGACCTCGTAGGTCCGGTCGAGGGAGGGGTTGGGGGTGACGGTGAGGATCATACGAGCACAACTTCCGTACCGGCGGCCTCGATCGCCGCCTTGTGGGCGGGGCTGAGCCCCAGGTCCGTGATGAGGAGGTCGACGTCGGCGAAGGTGCCGAAGCAGGCGAAGTGCTCCTGGCCCGCCTTCGCGGAGTCGGCGAGGAGGACGACGCGGCGGGCCGCCGCCATCGCGGCCCGCTTGACGGCGGCCTCGGCGAGATCGGGGGTGGTCAGGCCGCCCTCGGCGGTGAAGCCGTTCGTCGCGAGGAACAGGACGTCTGCGCGGATCTCGGCGTAGGCGCGCAGGGCCCAGGCGTCGACCGCGGCGCGGGTGCGGTGGCGTACGCGGCCTCCGACCAGGTGCAGGTCGATGCCGGTGTGGTCGGCGAGCCGGGCGGCGACGGGCAGCGCGTGGGTGACCACGGTGAGCGCGGAGTCGACCGGGATGGCGGCGGCGAGGCGGGCCACCGTACTGCCCGCGTCGAGGACGACGCTGCCGCCGTCGGGGAGTTCGGCGAGGGCGGCGGCCGCGATGCGGTCCTTCTCGTCGGCGGCGGTGGACTCGCGCTCGGTGAGGTCCGGCTCGAAGTCGAGGCGGCCGGCCGGTATGGCCCCGCCGTGCACCCGGCGCACGAGCCCGGCCCGGTCCAGGGCCTTGAGGTCGCGGCGCACGGTCTCGGCGGTGACCTGGAACTGGTCGGCCAGGGACAGGACGTCGACCCGGCCCGCCTCGCGGGCGAGGCGGAGGATCTCCTGCTGGCGCTCCGGTGCGTACATGTGGTTTCAGATCCGTTCGATGCCCGACTCTGTGGGTTCTCTCGGATCGTACGCCCATGTGCGTCCGAAAACAAAACAAACGGGCATGTCCGCCAACAGAAGCGGACATGCCCGGAAGGCGCTCGGAGGCGCGTGGAGGGTGCGGACTAGCCCGCGTACTCCGTGCCGCCCTCGCGCTCGGCGATCGGGACTGCCTTGCGCGGCAGCATGAACATCACCGAGAAGATCAGGACCAGGACGGCCACGACCCACCACATGGCGTGGTGGAAGGCGTCCACGTAGGGCGGCCCGAAGACCCGGTCGTCCTCGATGAAGCCGAAGTAGACGACGGAGGTCAGGCCGAGGCCCAGCGCGTTGCCCATCTGGCCGGTGGTGTTGATCAGCCCGGACGCCGAGCCGGCGTGCTCGCGCGGCACCTCGGAGAGCACCGTGTCGGTCAGCGGCGCGATGATCAGCCCCATGCCGACGCCCATGACGATCAGCGGGGCGGCCATCTGCCAGGAGGTGACGGTCATGCCGTAGCGGTCCGACTCCCAGATGTAGAGGAGTACGCCCGAGGCCATGATCAGCGCGCCGGCCTGGAGCACCTTGCGGCCGAAGCGCGGTACGAGCTTCTGTACGGACACGCCCGCGGCGGCCGAGACGGCGATCGAGAACGGGATGCCCGTGGAACCGGCCTTCAGGGCGCTCCAGCCGAGGCCCATCTGCATGTAGAGCGTCCAGACCAGGAAGAAGATGCCGGTCGCGATGCCGAAGGTCAGCTGGACGGCGATACCGCCCGCGAAGCTCTTGACCTTGAAGAGGGAGAGCTCGACGAGCGGGGAGCCGTCCTTCTGGATCTTGTACTTCTCGTAGGCGATGAAGGCGCCGAAGACCGCCGGCGAGGCGATCATGCAGACGAAGCCCCACGCGGGCCAGTCGTTCTCGCGGCCGTGGGTGAGCGGGAAGATCAGCATGACCAGGGCGAGGGTGGCGAGCACGACGCCCACCAGGTCCAGGCGCAGCGCCTTGGGTGCCTTGGACTCGGAGATGAACTTGCGGCCCAGGATCACGCCGGCGATGCCGACGGGCAGGTTGATCAGGAAGATCGGGCGCCATTCGAGACCGGCGATGTTCCACTCGGTGAGCAGGGCGCCGAGCATCGGGCCCGAGACGGCGCCGAGGCCGATGATCGCTCCGAACAGGCCGAAGACCTTGCCGCGCTCGTGCGGCGGGAAGGTGACGTGGATGATCGCGAGCACCTGCGGGACCATCATGGCCGCCATGCCGCCCTGCAGGATGCGGGAGGCGACGAGCACGTCGGGGTTGGGCGAGAGGCCGCAGAGCAGCGAAGCCGCGGTGAAGCCGGATATGCCGATGAGGAAGAGGCGCTTGCGGCCGTAGATGTCACCGAGACGGCCGCCCGTGATCAGGCCGGCGGCGAAGGCGAGCGCGTAGCCCGCGGTGATCCACTGGATGGCGCTGGTGGAGGCGCCGAGGTCCTCGCGCATCCGGGGTATCGCGATGTTGACGATCGTGACGTCGACCAGGTCCATGAAGGCGGCGGTCATCACGATGGCGAGCGCGATCCAGCGGCGGCGGTCCGCGGGGGCCGCAGGCCCGTCGCCGGCCGCGCTCGTGTCTCCGGCGTCGCCGGCCTTGCTGATCGAGGTGGTCTCTGCGGGAGGGTCGGTCCGCTCTTCTTGTACGGGCCCGTTCTTTCCTTCGGGCGATGACTGGGTCGTCTCGGTGCTCATGAGGAGAAACCTAGACGGCATGTAGGTCAGTTGGTGTCCTATTTGGCTGGCACCTTTGAACCATGACCGACACCCCGGCCCGCCTCCTCTCCCTGCTCTCCCTGCTCCAGACCCCGCGCGAGTGGCCCGGGAGCGAGCTGGCCGAACGCCTGCGGGTGAGCGCCCGCACGATCCGGCGGGACATCGACCGGCTGCGGGAGCTGGGATACCCGGTGGAGGCCACGCTCGGCGCGGAGGGCGGGTACCGGCTGGTCGCGGGCGCCGCGATGCCGCCGCTCGTCCTGGACGACGAGGAGGCCGTGGCCATCGCGGTGGGGCTGCGGGCGGGGGCCGGGCATGCGATCGAGGGCGTGGAGGAGGCCTCCGTACGGGCCCTCGCGAAGCTGGAACAGGTCCTGCCGGGGCGGCTCCGGCGGCGGGTGGGTGCGCTGCAGTCGGCGACGGTCGCGGTGACCCGGGGCGACGGGGCGAGCGTGGATCCGCGGACGCTGACGGCGATCGCCTCGGCGGTGGCGGGGCCGGAGCGGCTGCGGTTCGCCTACCTGGCCCGGGACGGGGCGGCTTCGCGCCGGCTCGTGGAGCCGTACCGGCTGGTGAGCACCGGGAGCCGGTGGTACCTGGTGGCCTACGACATGGAGCGCGCGGACTGGCGGACGTTCCGGGTGGACCGGGTGAGCGAGCCCGGGGCGACGGGCGTGCGGTTCGCTCCGCGGGAGCTGCCGATGGATGCGGAGGAGTTCGTGCGCAGGGGGTTGCGGCGCGGGGAGTCCGCCTCGTCCGCGTACCGGGTCGACGTCACCTTCGAGGAGGGGGCGGGGCTGCCGGAGTGGGTGCGGGAGTTCGCGGTTCCCCCGGCCGGGGGCGGTTCCGGGGAGGGGGCCGGGGGCGGCGGCGCCGTGCGGGTGCGGTTCGAGTCCTCCGACGCGCCGGAGTGGCTGGCGGCGCGGCTGGCACTGGCCGGGGCGCCGTTCGCCGTGCACGGGCCGCCGGCCCTGGTGGAGGCGGCTCGGGTGCTGGGTGCGCGGCTGGCGCGGGCGGCGGGGCCGTAGCCCGGGGCCGGCCGGGCCGGGCCTGGGCCTGGGCCTGCGGGGCCGGGGCCTGCGGGGCTGGGCCGGCCGGGGCCGGGGCAAAGGGGAGCCCCCGGCGCCTGGGGGGGATAGGCACCGGGGGCTCGTTCAGGGGGCTTCTTCTCGGGGCCGGTCAGGCCACCGCGTCGAAGCCGGTGTCGCGGGCCATCTTCTTCAGTTCGAGCAGCGCGTGCTTCTCGATCTGACGGATCCGCTCGCGGGTCAGACCGTGCTGCTTCCCCACTTCCGTCAGCGTACGCTCCCGACCGTCCTCAATGCCGTAACGCATCTTGATGATCGACGCGGTTCGCTGGTCCAGCTTGCCCAACAGATCCTCCAGCTCCTCGCTGCGCAGCAGGGAGAGGACCGACTGCTCGGGTGAAATCGCGGAAGTGTCCTCCAGCAGGTCGCCGAACTGCGTGTCGCCGTCCTCGTCCACGCCCATGTTCAGGCTGACCGGGTCGCGCGCCCAGTCCAGGACGTCGCCGACGCGCTTCTCCGTCGTGTCCAGCTCGGCGGCGATCTCCGCGTGCTCCGGGTCCCGGCCGTTCTCGCGGTTGAACTCGCGCTGGACCCGGCGGATCCGGCCCAGCTCCTCCACCAGGTGGACGGGGAGCCGGATCGTGCGGGACTGGTCGGCGATGGAACGGGTGATCGCCTGGCGGATCCACCACGTGGCGTACGTGGAGAACTTGAAGCCCTTGGCGTAGTCGAACTTCTCCACGGCGCGGACCAGGCCGGCGTTGCCCTCCTGGATGAGGTCGAGGAGGGGCAGGCCGCTGCGCGGGTAGCGCCGGGCCACGGCGACGACGAGGCGGAGGTTGGAGCGGATGAAGACTTCCTTGGCGCGCTCGCCCTCGGCGGCCAGCGCCTCGAGCTCCTCCTGCGAGGGCTGCTTGCCCTTGCGCTCTATCGCGCCGTCGAGGATCTGCTGGGCGTACACGCCCGCCTCGATGATCTGCGAGAGCTCCACTTCCTTGGCCGCGTCGAGCAGCGGGGTGCGCGCGATCTCGTCCAGGTACATGCCGACCAGGTCGCGGTCTGCGATCTCCCCGCCCACAGCGCGAGCGCTGCTCGTGGACTGACGACGGGCGACGGCGCGGGTTGCCATGCGTGCTCCCTTGCGATGAGTTCGGTCGCGGTGGTGCGGTGGTTCGGCTGCACTGGTGCTGCTGCCCGGACACTCTCCCGAGTGCCCGCTTCCGAAGGAAACAACGACTGGAATCGGGACAGAATTCCCACGTCGCTCCCTGTTTTCCGAGATCTTGCAGTATCCTGCCCCGCCACTCCCCGATCCGAGCCTATCGGCGAACCCGCCGGGCTTGAAGATCCGCAGGTCAGGGCGGGAATCACCGCCCCTCCCCGGGGCCCGCGGGCCTGGGTGAGCAGAGCGGGGATGAGACCACCGTCACACTTGACAGGGCCGCTTTCGCCCCGTCCCGGCGCCGCCCCCCGGCAGCGCTGCTACCCCAGGAGACGGCCGTCATGAGCTTCTGGTTGCCTCGACCGGACACGGCCTGCTCGTCCGGGTGAACGTCCGGGATATTCCTGCGGCATGTCCGGCCGTCCTGCGAGCATCGGGGAGCCGCTCGCGCCGTCCGCGCCCGCTAGCCCTGGCGGGTGGCGACCTGCGGGCAGGCGCGGCAGGCCCGTGGGCCCGACTGGGTCCACCACTTGCACGCCGGGCGGAGGTGGCAGGGCGGGAGCGCGGATCCGGACGGGGGCAGCGCCGTCAGGCGGGTGGCCAGGGTGCAGGCGCCGGCCTCCCGGTTGAGGCAGTGCGGGACGCAGTGGGAGGCCAGGCGCAGCAGGCGGCGCGGTTCCACCCCGTCGGGGAGCCCGGCCAGGGCTTCCGCGGCCGGGCGGGGCGCGGGGAGGTAGGCCGGGGGGCCGTCGAGGCCGTCGCGGACCGCGAGGACCAGGGACTCCGGCGCGTACGCCGAGCCGCTGGGGCACCAGAGCCGCTCCTCGTCAGCCAAATTGCAGGGAGCGCTTCGAGAGGCCCATCCAGAAGCCCGAGACGGGGGTGGCTGCGGTGGTGAGGTCCGGCCCGGCGGCGCCCAGGGTGACGAAGAGCGGGGCGAAGTGTTCCGTACGGGGGTGGGCCAGGCGGCCGGCCGGGGACTTGGCCTCGAAGTCCAGCAGGGCGTCGATGTCGGAGGCGGCCAGTGCCTCGTGGCCCCAGGCGTCGAATTCGGCGGACCACGACGGGACGCCGGGGCCGGTGTGGCGCAGGGCGGCCAGGTTGTGGGTGAAGAAGCCGCTGCCCACGATGAGCACGCCTTCGTCGCGCAGGGGGGCCAGCTTGCGGCCGATCTCCATCAGGCGGCGCGGATCGAGCGTCGGCATGGATATCTGGAGCACCGGGATGTCGGCCCCGGGGAACATCTCCACCAGCGGGACGTACGCGCCGTGGTCCAGGCCGCGGTCCGGGATGTCCTGGACGGGGGTGCCGGGTGCCTTGAGGAGTTTGCGGACCGACGCGGCCAGTTCCGGGGCGCCGGGGGCGTCGTAGCGGACCTGGTAGTAGTGCTCGGGGAAGCCCCAGAAGTCGTAGACGAGCGGGACCTGCTCGGTGGCGCCGAGGGCGAGCGGGGCCTCTTCCCAGTGGGCGGAGACCATCAGGATCGCGCGGGGGCGGGGGAGGTCCGCGGACCAGGCGGCCAGTTCGCCGGGCCAGAGCGGGTCGTCCGCGAGCGGCGGGGCTCCGTGGCTCAGGTACAGCGCCGGCATCCGGGCGGGGGCGAGGGTTTCGGGCGTCGGCATCAAGGGCTCCAGGAATCGTCACGGTGGGCCGCCACGGACAGACTAACCCCGCATCGTTCAAATTTGAACGATGCGGGGTCATCAGTCATTCCCGTACCCACCCCGGAGCGGGGCCCGGGCGGGTCAGTGGGCGATCACCGGGATCTTCATCTCGGCGTCCTCGCCCTCGGCGACCGGGGAGCCCGCGCCCGGCTTGCCCGTGGTGATGAGGGTCAGGGCGATGAGCGAGCTGGCGACCAGGATGCCGACGGCCCACCAGATCGCGGAGGAGTAGCCCTCCACCATGGCCTTGGCCTGGATCAGCTGCGCCGCCGGGCCGCCCGCCGCGGCCTCGGCCGCGTGGTCGGTCAGGTAGGCGGTCGTCGCGGAGGCGGCGATCGTGTTCAGCAGGGCGGTGCCGATCGCGCCGCCCACCTGCTGCGAGGTGTTGACCATCGCGGAGGCGACACCGGCGTCGGCCGGGTTCACCCCGTACGTGGCCAGGGACATGGCGGGCATGAAGGCCGTACCCATGCCGAGGCCCAGCAGCAGCTGCGCCGGCAGGATCAGCGCCGGGTAGGAGGAGCCGACCTCGAGCTGCGTCAGCAGCAGCATGCCGCTGGCGGCGACCATGAAGCCGGGGCCCATCAGCAGGCGCGGCGGAACCCGCGTCATGAGGCGGGCGCCGATCTGCGTGGAGCCGGTGATCATGCCCACGATCATCGGGAGGAAGGCGAAGCCGGTCGTGACGGGCGAGAAGCCCTTGACGACCTGCAGGTAGTAGGTGAGGAAGAGGAACAGGCCGAACATCGCGATGACGGCGAGGCCCAGGGAGAGGTAGACGCCGCCGCGGTTGCGCTCCAGCAGGACGCGCAGCGGGAGCAGCGGGTTCTTCGTACGGGACTCGACGAGGACGAACGCGGCGAGCAGCACCACGGAGGCGACGAACATGCCCACGGTGAGGCCGTCCGACCAGCCGGCCGACTCGGCGCGGGTGAATCCGTAGACGAGGGCGACCAGACCGGTCGTGGACAGCAGGACGCCGGGGATGTCGAGCGGGGCGCGGTTACGGCCGCCGGCCGGCTCGCGGATGATCATCCAGGCGCCGACGGCGGCGACGATCGCGAACGGGATGTTGACGAAGAAGGTCCAGCGCCAGTTCAGGTACTCGGTGAGGACGCCGCCGAGGATCAAGCCCACGGCGCCACCGCCACCGGCGATCGCACCGTAGATGCCGAAGGCCTTGGCGCGCTCCTTGGCGTCGGTGAACATGACGGCCAGCAGTGAGAGCGCGGCGGGCGCGAGCAGTGCGCCGAAGGCGCCCTGGAGGGCGCGGGCGCCCAGCATCATGGCCTCACCCTGTGCGGCGCCGCCCAGCGCGGAGGCCAGGGCGAAGCCGGCCAGGCCGACGATGAAGGCGTTCTTGCGTCCCCACTTGTCGGCGATGCGGCCGCCGAAGAGGAGCAGTCCGCCGAAGGCCAGCGCGTACGCGGTGATGACCCACTGGCGGTTGCCGTCCGAGATGCCGAGGTCGGTCTGGGCGGACGGCAGGGCGATGTTCACGATGGTCGCGTCGAGGACGACCATCAGCTGCGCCAGCGCGATGAAGACCAGGGCCTTCCAGCGACTGGGATCGGCGCCGGTCAGCTGCGGGTTCGCGGCTGTTTTTGACATGGGGGTACCCACTTCATGGTGCGAGATGACTGAAATAAGATGATCAGGGCGGTTTTACGACGCTAAAGGGCGCGACCCGGGCGCGTCACATGGTTTTCCGCCTCAGGTCCGCCAGGGTGATCGCCGAGCCCGGCAGTTCGGAGCGGGCCGGGGCCATCAACCCGTCGAGGAACAGCTGCAGATGGCGGTGGACGAAGACGTCCGCGTCGAAGCAGGCGGTGCCCGGGAGGGGGCGGCTGAGCTGCGACAGCGCGATCATCAGGTCTCCGACGCCGATGTCCGGCCGCAGCAGCCCGGACGTGCGTCCCGCGGCCAGCAGGGCCTCGATCGACTCCTCCAAGGCCTCGCGGGAGGCGACCAGTTCGGGGTGGTCGTGGTCGAAGTCACTGGCGAGCACGGGGCACAGGGCGCCGATCCGCTCGTCCGCCGCCGCGTGCGTGAAACGGCGCAGGGCGGCGAAGGCGTCCGGCTCCTCGGCGAGCGAGTCGACGGCCAGGGCGTGGACCCGGTCCAGACCGAAGAGCACGACGTGGTGGATCAGGGCCGGGCGGTCGGGGAAGTGCCGGTAGAGCGTGGCGTTGCCCACGCCGGCCCGGCGGGCGATCTCGTCGAGGGGCGCGGCGGGGCCGAACTCCACGAGCACGTCGCGCGCGGCGGTCAGGATGCGCTCGCGGTTGCGGACGGCGTCCGCGCGCGGACGCGGGACCCCGTCCGCGGAGGTGCGGGCGCGCCTGCCGGCCGCCTTGACCGCCGCCTTGACCTTGCCCGCGGCCGCGCCCACGACCGCACACGCGCCCGCACCCGCACCCGCGCCCGAGGTGCCCGTGCCCGCGGCCGGAGCCGTGAGGTCGAGATCGGCCTCCGGGCCCGGTACGGGCAGGGCCGCCGGATCGGTGGTGGCGGGGCTCTTCATGGACGGCTCCCTGGCGGGGTGACGAGTGCTTGCGGGCGGGTGCTTGCGGGCGGGTCTTACGGACGGGTGCTTGCGGGCGGGTCGCCCGCTCCCGCCGAAACGGGGAACGGCTCCCCGGTTCATGGGGACTCTGGTTCAAACGGGGAGAGGGTCCCCGCTTATTTCACTCGTCCGTGTGAGCTGGGTCACACGTCCCGTGGCCCGCGTTCCCGTTTGGCCTCCTCCGGCGCGCGAGCCCGCTCCAGCCGTCGGAGGGTGAGCCCACAGAGCGCAGTCCGGACCCGGCCGGCTGCCGCGGACCCGAAGGCCGATCTCCATGTCGCAGACGCGCCACCGGATACGCAAGCCAAGCCGCACCAGCGTCTACATCGGCATCACCGCGCTGGCCCTCGGCATCACGGCTACGGCGAGCGCGGGCATATCCAGCCGCAGCCATTCGGCGGCCGGGCCGGTGGGCGCGACCAGCGCCGAAGCGATGCTCGCGCCCTGCCGGATCGCCGGCGCGATGGGCGTGCAGATGTCCGAGGGCCTGCCGACGGCGCCGGGGTACTCGCGCTCGACCGGCGAGGTCCGGGCCCTGAACCTGATGATCGACTTCCCCGACGCCAAGGGCGAGGGCACGGCGGCCGACCGGATGGCGGAGTTCTTCCCGCAGACGTCCGACTGGTTCCGCATCAGCTCCTACGGGCGGCTGACCTACCGGGCCGAGGCACCGATAAAGAACTGGCTGCGGATGCCGATGCCGTTCGCCGCGTACGGGATCGAGCGGGGTTCCGCGTACGAGCCCGGCTACCGCCAGCTCGTCGAGCACATCATCAAGGCCTCCGACGCCGAGGTCGATTTCTCCCGGTACGACCTGATAAACATCCTCGTCACCCCGAACGCCGGCCCCTCCGCCCTCGACACCGTCCTGTCCGTCACCTTCTCCGGCAACAGCGAGGCCCCGATGGCGGACGGCGTCCCGCTCGCCAACACGTCCTTCGTCTACAGCCGCCAGGACGACGGCTCCGGCACCTACCGGGAGACCGGCTACCGCGTGCTCCCCCACGAGAACGGGCACGTCTTCGGCTTGCCCGACCTCTACACCGCCGACGGCGGCGGCACGGTGGGGCACTGGGACATCATGAGCGAGGACTGGGGCGCCAACAACGACCTCCTGGGCTGGCACAAGTGGAAGCTGGGCTGGCTCGACAGCAACCAGATCAGCTGCGCCGGGAAGTCCGGGGTCAGCGACCACGTACTGAGCCCGCTGGCCGTCGAGGGCGGCACCAAGCTCGCCTTCATCCCCGTCTCCGAGAGCGCCGGGTACGCCGTGGAGGTGCGCACCCGCGCCGGGAACGACGAGGCCGTCTGCAAACCCGGCGTGCTCATCTACCGGGTGGACTCCGAGGTCGACACCGGACGCGGTCCCGTCACGGTCTCCGACAGCTCCGGCGCCAGCGGCGGCTGCACCCGGCGCTCCAACGTGCACGCCGAGCTCTCGGACGCGCCGTTCCGGCCCGGCGAGACCTTCACCGACGACAAGTCCGGCATCAGCGTCTCGGTCGTCGGCGAACTGCGCAACGGCAGCTACCAGGTCCGGGTCACCCGGCCGTGAACTCCGCGGGGGCGGCGGGGGGCGGGACGGGCCGAGCGGCCGGCGCAAGTGCGGACGGTCGGCCCGCCAGGTTCCGACCTACGGCCCCCTTCCCGGCCGGACCCGTACCCGCATGGTTGGGAACTAGCTGTGTAACGACGCCGTAAGGAGACTCGTGAAGGCCTTCGCGCTGCGCCGTACCGGCGAGCCGCCCGCCGTGCTGGAGCGGCCCGTGCCCCACCCCGGGCCCGGGCAGGTCCTCGTACGCACCACGGCGGCCCTCATCTGCGCCTGGGACGGGCACACCGCCGCCGGGGCGCCCCCCGCGCTCGGGCACGAGGCCGTCGGCATCGTCGAGGACGTCGGCCCCGGGGTCTGCCCGTCCTACGTCGGCCGGCGCGTCGGCGTCGAGGGCCACGGGCGGCTCGCCGAGTTCTTCCGCGCCCCGGCGGCCGGCGCCGGGCTCGTCGCGCTCCCCGACGCCGTCTCCGACCACCAGGCCCTCTACGCCGCGGGCGCTCTCCCCACCGGCTTCGCCGCCGCCGAGGAGTCCGGGCCTCCGCCGGGCGGGAGCGTCGTCGTCTTCGGCCAGGGCGCGGTGGGCCTCAGCGCCACCATCGCGGCCGGCCGGCTGCGCGGGGCCCGGGTCATCGCCGTGGAGCCGGAGATGAAGCGCCAGCGCCTCGCCCTGCGGTTCGGGGCCGACGTGGTGATCGACCCGGCCTACGAGGACACCGCCGAGCGGATCCTGGAACTGACCGGCGGCGCCGGCGCCGACCGCGCGATCATGGCGACGGCCGCGCCCGCCGCCGCGCGGGCCGCCCGCGCGGGGCTCTCCGGGAGCGGGAGGATCACGTACGCCCGCTGCCGGCCGCCGCAGAGCAGCGGGGCGCGGCTCGCGCGGGCCCTGCACCTGATCGGGGACGGGCTGGTGGACCCGACGGTGATCACCACGCACGAATTCCCGTTCCACCGTGTCGGGGAGGCCTTCGGGCGGCTCGCCGCCAAGGAGCCGGGCATGATCAAGCCGGTCATCCTCTTCCCCCGGCCGCACACCCCCTCCCCCGCCGGCGACACCAAGGAGATCCGTCCGTGACCAGCACCCCCGAAGAGCGCCTCGCCGCCGCCGGCCTGAAGCTCCCGCCGACGCCCTCGCCGGTCGCCGTCTACGTCCCCGCCGTACAGAGCGGGCACTACGTGTACTCCTCCGGCCAGCTCCCGATGGTCGACGGCGCCCTCCCCCTCACCGGGAAGGTCGGCGCCGAGGTCACCCCGGAGCAGGCCAGGGAACTGGCGCAGCAGTGCGCGCTGAACGCGCTGGCCGCCATCACCTCCGTCGCCGGGGACCTGTCCGCCGTGAAGCGCGTGGTCAAGGTGGTCGGCTTCGTGGCCAGCGACCCGGACTTCACGGGACAGCCCGGCGTGCTCAACGGCGCGAGCGAGCTGCTCGGCACCGCCTTCGGCGACGCGGGCATCCACGCCCGCAGCGCGGTCGGGGTGAGCGTGCTGCCGCTGGACTCCCCCGTCGAGGTGGAGATCCTCGTCGAACTGCACGCTCCCATGGGGCTCTAGGTCGGGCCGAAGCGCTTGCGGGCGCGGCGCTCCTGTCCGGTGAGTCCGCCCCAGATCCCGAAGTGCTCGCCGTTCCGCTGGGCGTACTCCAGACAGGCCCTGCGAGCCGGGCAGGAGAAGCAGATCCTCTTGGCCCGGGCGGCGGAGCCCGGGGCCTCGGAGTAGAAGAGTTCGGCGCACTCCTCGTCGGCGGTGCACCGCGCCTTCTTCCACCAGCCCTCGTCCTGGGCGGGCCCCGGACGCGTGGTCCCCATGGCCGGCACTCTCCTTCGCGTCGCCGTCTCCCCCAGGCTGGCAGCGGCGGACGGCCGCGATGAGGGCCGATGGGCACCGGCTGGGAGTGCCGATCGTCCGTACCCGCGGTGCGGTGCCCGGCAGTCACCGATCCCACGAACCGGCGCACTCGGACTCACCCCGATTTCCGTGGAATTACCCCAACGTAAAGGCCTGACCTGCGACGCAGCGCAGATCCGTCGCGATCGGGAACGCGTCGGCCCATGGCAAAGTGGGGCCATGAGGCTGCGTGATCTGCTGTCGTCCGATGAGACCCAGGCGCCTGCGGACCTGCGTCCGCTGCGCATGCTGCGCCTGCCCGGCGGCGAGCGGGACCTCGACCGGCCCGTCCTCGGAACGGTGACCATCGACCTGCCCGATCCCGGGCGCTTCGTGTCACCGGGGGACCTGGTGCTGTCCGGACTGGCCTGGCACCGCCAGGACGCGGGGGCGGGACGGGACGCGGGGGCGGGGACGGGGGCGGGACAACAGGACGCGGGGGCCGACCGGTCCGACGCGTTCGTCCGCGTGCTCGTGGAAGCGGGCGCCGTGGCCCTGGGCGCGGGCGAGGCGCAGTTCGGACACGTCCCGGACGATCTGGTGGAGGCCTGTGCCCGGTACGGGCTGCCGCTGCTCGCGGTGGGCGTGGAGCTGCCGTTCACCTCGGTCACCGAGTACGTGGCACGCGGCCGGTCCGAGGAGCGGATCGGCGGTCTCGCGGCGCTCGTGGACCGGCACCGGCACTTCGGCACCCAGCGGCAGGCCGGCTCCGGGTCCGAAGCCCTGCTCGAACTGCTGCTGGCCGAGCTGGACCTGCGCGCGCACATCCTCTCCCCGACCGGCCGGCAGATCGCGGGCGGGCGGCCGCCGCTGCCGGAGAAGACGGCCTCGGCGCTGGCCGGGCGGTTCCTGGCCGCCGAACGGGCCGGCGAGCGGGCCCCGCACCGTACGGTCGCGCACGGGACGGCCTTCTCCCTGTTCCCGGTGCGCTCCGGGGCTTCCGGGGCTTCCGGCGCTCCCGCGACCGGGGAGGCGAACTCCGCTCCCCGTGCGGCGCTGACCGACTGGCTGATCGCCGTCGAGGCCGACAGCGCCGACTGGCACGGCGAACGCCTCGACCTGCTGGACCGGCTCGCGCGGCTGGTCGCGGTGGAGCGCGACGGCCGCGACACCGACCGCACCATGCGGCGGCGCGCCGCCGAACGGCTGCTGGCGCTGGCCGGCCCGGCCGTCGCCGCCGGGGAGAGCGCGCGGTCGCTCCTCGAGGAAGAGGAGGCCGCGGCCCGGCTCGCGGCGGGGGCCGCCGGGGCCGAGGGAGCCTCCGGCGGCGCCGGGCAGGAGGGCCGGCCGCGCTGGCAGGCCGTATCGGCCCGGCTGGAGGCGAAGGGCGTGCCCGGGGCCCCCGGGGCGGCGTCCGTACGCGGCCTGCTGGAGGAGATCCTGCTCCATCCGCACTGTCTGGGCCCGGACGCCGGACCGCGGATGGCCGTAACGGCCGCGGACGGGCCAGGGGTTGGGGCCGGAGACGGAGCCGGAGTCGGAGCCGGACTCGGAGCCGGAGACGGAGCCGGACCCGGAGGCGAGGCCGTGGCCTTCGTGCTCGTCGGGGAGGGGGCGCGCCTGACCCCCGACGCTCTCGAACGGGTCGCCTGCGCCTCGCTGCCGCGCGGGTTGCGGGCCGGGGAGCGGCTGGCCTTCGGCGTCAGCGACCCGGTGGGCGGGGCCGCGGAGCTGCGGCACGCGCTCGCGCAGGCCCGTAACGCCCGTCAGGTCACGCCCCCTTCGCAGCCGGTCGCCGCCCGCGGGCCGGACGATCTCGCCGCGCACGTCATGGCGCTGCTGCCACTGATCCCCGCCGAGGTCCGGCGGGAGTTCAGCCGCCGGATGCTGGCCCCGCTGACGGACTACGACCGGCGTTACGGATCCGACCTGGTGCCCACCCTGCGGTCCTTCCTGGAACACGACGGTTCCTGGGCGCGCTGCGGGGAGGCGCTGCACCTGCACGTGAACTCGCTGCGCTACCGGATCAGCCGCATCGAGGCACTGACGGGCCGCAATCTGAGCCGGCTGGAGGACAAGATGGACTTCGCCGCGGCCCTGCGGATGGACTGAGCCCGACCGGAGCACCCGGAGCACCCGGAGTACCCGGAGTACCCTCTCGATCCGCAGCAAGATCATCCGTACGCCGTCGAGGGGGATCCGCGCATGACCCGTCACATCGAGTTCGAGCGACTGCACAACTTCCGTGATCTGGGGGGCTACCGCACCGAGGACGGCTCAACGGTCGTATGGGGAGCCCTCTACCGGGCGGACTCGCTCGGCAAGCTCGCCGGCGCCGACTGGGACCGGTTCCTGGACCTCGGCGTGCGGACGGTCATCGATCTGCGCTACCCCTGGGAGATCGAGGCGAAGGGGCGGATACCGGAGCCCGAGCGGTTCACGTACGCCAACCACAGCATCGAGCACCGGCCGTACGACCAGGCCGAGATCGACCCGGACACCGACCCGTGGCGGTTCCTCGCGGACCGGTTCGCCGAGGTCGCGCAGGACGGGGTCGTGGAGATCCGCGCCGCGATCGAGCTGCTCGCCGAGGGGCCGGGCCCGGCGGTCTTCCACTGCACCTCGGGCAAGGACCGCACCGGCCTGATCGCCGCGCTCGTCCTGACCCTCCTCGGCGTGGACGAGGAACAGATCCTCGCGGACTTCGCCCTGACGGAGCTGGCGACCGCCAGGCTGACGGCCGACTGGCACACCGCCAACCCGGGCCGCACGATGCGCTGGCCCTCGTACGGCCGGGCGCCCGCGGAGATCCTGCGCCTGACCCTGGCCGGTCTCGCCACCCGCTACGGCTCGGTCGACTCCTACCTCGCGGACGAGGTCGGCATCACCGCGGCCACGGCGGCACGGCTGCGGGAACGCTTCCTGACGCGCTGAGGCCTGCCTGCCTGCCTGGCGCGGCGGGGTCCGCCTGGCGCGGTGGGGTCAGGCCTCCGGCGTGCTCGCATCGCTGCCGGCGAGGATTTCGGCGACGAGGTCCTCGATCAGGGCCTTGATCGCGTCCCGGATGGGGCGTACGGCCTCGACTCCCTGGCCCGCCGGGTCTTCCAACCGCCAGTCCAGGTAGGTCTTTCCGGGGAAGAACGGGCAGGCGTCCCCGCAGCCCATCGTGATGATGTAGTCGGAGGCCTGCGCGGCCTCGGGGGTGAGGAGCTTCGGCTTCCGGCCGGAGATGTCGATGCCCAGCTCGGCCATCGCGGCCACCGCGGAGGGGTTGATCCGCTCCCCGGGGACGGAGCCGGCGGAGCGGACCTCGACGCGGTCGCCCGCGAGGTGGCGCAGGAAGCCGGCGGCCATCTGCGAGCGGCCGGCGTTGTGGACGCAGACGAATAGCACGGAGGCGAGCGGGGCGGCGGGCATCGGTTCTTCCCTCGGGGTGGAGCGGGTCGCGGACGGTGTGAAAATATCAGCGCATGCTGACATCAGCCACCACTGATCTGTTGCGGGTGATCGCCGACCCGCTCAGGTTCCGGATCGTGACCCTGCTCGCCCGCGAGACCCTCTGCACCACCCACCTCGTGGAGGAGACCGGCGCACGGCAGACGAACCTGTCCAACCATCTGAAGGTGCTGCGCGAGGCCGGCGTCGTCGAGACCGAGCCCTGCGGCCGGTTCATGTACTACAAGCTGAAGCCCGAGGCCGTCGAGGCCCTCGCGGAATCCTTCGGCGAGCTGGCCGCCACCGCTCGCGCCACCCACGAGTCGAACCGGAAGCGGGCCTGCTGATGGACACGGCTGCGCCCCCGCCCCCGCCCCCGCCCGCACCCGCGCCCGCCCGCGGGGATGACGGCCCGATCGGCGCCCGGCTCTCCACCCTGGACCGTTTCCTGGCCGTGTGGATCCTGCTGGCCATGGGTCTCGGGCTCGGGCTCGGGCGCCTGCTCCCCGGCCTGGACGACGTGCTCGCGAAGGTCGAGGTCGGCGGCGTCTCGCTCCCCATCGCGGTCGGCCTGCTGGTCATGATGTACCCGGTGCTCGCGAAGGTCCGGTACGACAAGCTCGACTCCGTCACCGGCGACCGCCGGCTGATGGTGTCCTCGCTCGTCGTCAACTGGCTGGTCGGCCCGGCCGTGATGTTCGCGCTGGCCTGGATCTTCCTGGCCGACCTGCCCGCGTACCGCACCGGCCTGATCATCGTCGGGCTGGCCCGGTGCATCGCCATGGTCGTCATCTGGAACGACCTGGCGTGCGGCGACCGGGAGGCGGCGGCGGTCCTGGTCGCCCTGAACTCGGTCTTCCAGGTCCTCGCGTTCGGTGTCCTGGGCTGGTTCTACCTCGACCTGCTGCCCGGACTGCTGGGCCTCGGCGAGGGCGAGCACCTCGACATCTCCCCGTGGAAGATCGCCCTCAACGTCGTCGTCTTCCTCGGCGTCCCCCTCCTCGCCGGCTTCCTCACCCGCCGCATCGGCGAGAGGAAGCTCGGCCATGACGCATACGAGTCGACGTTCCTGCCGAAGATCGGCCCGTGGGCGCTCCACGGCCTGCTCTTCACGATCGTCGTCCTCTTCGCGCTCCAGGGCGGGAACATCACCTCGCGGCCCGTGGACGTGGCCCGCATCGCGCTGCCGCTCCTCGTGTACTTCGCGGTGATGTGGTGCGGCACCTTCGCCCTCGGCAAGGCCATCGGCCTCGCCTACGACCGCACCGCGACCCTGGCCTTCACGGCGGCGGGCAACAACTTCGAGCTGGCCATCGCGGTCGCCATCGCCACCTTCGGCGTCACCAGCGGCCAGGCCCTGTCCGGGGTGGTCGGGCCGCTGATCGAGGTACCGGTGCTGATCGGGCTGGTCCACGTATCGCTGGCCTGGCGCGGGAGGTTCACGACGGCGGCGTGAGCGGCGTTCGCGGCGCGGGCCGGGCGGCGCGGGCCGGGCGGCGTGAGCCGGCGGCGCGGGCCGCGCGGTCTCAGTCGATCCGCGGGCTGCGGCGCTCCAGCAGGACGACGTCGCGCCATCCGCCCCGGTGGCGGCCGATGCGCTCGCGGGTGCCGACGACCCGGAAGCCGGCCCGCTGGTGCAGGGCCAGGCTCGCGGTGTTCTCGGGGAAGATCCCGCACTGGATCGTCCAGATGCCCGCCGCCTCGGTCGAGGCGATGAGCGCGTCGAGCAGGGCGCGGGCGATCCCGCGGCCCCGGGCGCCGGGGTCGACGTAGACGGAGTGCTCGACCACGCCGGCGTACGCGCTGCGGTCCGAGACCCGGGACGCGGCGACCCAGCCGAGGAGCTTCCCGTCGGGGGCGAGGGCGGCGAAGCGGTGTTCGGGCAGCTTCGCCGCGTCGAAGGCCTCCCAGGTGGGTGCCTCGGTCTCGAAGGTGGCGTTGCCCTCGTCGATGCCCGCCCGGTAGATCGCCAGGACCTCCTCCGCGTGCGCCCGGGTCAGCGGCTCCGTACGGAAGCTCACGCCGCACCCGCCGGGGTCAGCAGCGCGCCCATGGCGGCGAGGACGGAGGGCTCCACGCGGTAGTAGACCCAGGTGCCGCGCCGCTCGGAGGAGAGCAGGCCGGCGTCCTTGAGCTTCTTCAGGTGGTGGGAGACCGTCGGCTGGGAGACGCCCACGTCGGAGATGTCGCACACGCAGGCCTCCCCGCCCTCGTGCGAGGCGACGGCGGAGAACAGCCGCAGGCGCACCGGATCCCCCAGGGCCTTGAACATCACCGCGGTCCGCTCGGCCTCCTCGGCCGTCAGCGGGCGCTCCGAGAGGGACGGGCAGCAGGCCGCGACGGAGGCGGTCGACTCCAGGAGCGGCGGGAGCGGCGGGGCCTGGGAAGAGGGCATGCCCCCATCATCGCCGGGGATTAGACGAATGTCTATGTTGACGAACATCGATACAGGGTGTCAGGCTCGGAGTACCGAGACATCGACAAACGTCGAAACAGTAGTCACCAGGGAGCCCGCCGTGAACGACGTGAACACCGTGAACGACGCCGATGCCGTGGGCACCGTGGACACCGTGGACGCCGTGGACGCCGTGGACGCATCCGCCGACGCCCTGCCCGTCGTCGTCATCGGGGCCGGCCCGATCGGCCTCGCGGCGGCGGCCCGGCTCATCGAGCGGGACATCGAGCCCCTCGTGCTGGAGGCGGGTCCCGCCGCCGCCTCCGCGGTCCGCGCGTGGGCGCACGTACGCCTCTTCTCCCCCTGGAGCGAGCTCGTCGACCCGGCCGCCGCGAAGCTCCTCGCCGACACCGGCTGGACCACGCCCGACCCGGCGGCCCACCCCTCCGGTGGCGACTGGGCCGAGCTCTACCTCCAGCCGCTGGCCGACGCCCTCGGCGCGCGCGTCCGGTACGGCGCGACCGTCACCGGCGTGTCGCGCACCGGCCGCGACCGCGTCGTCGACGCCGGCCGCGAGGCCCAGCCCTTCGCCGTCCACCACACCGCGGCCGACGGCACCGAGACCCGCGTCCTGGCGCGCGCCGTGATCGACGCCTCCGGGACCTGGTCCGGACCCGGCCCGGCGGGCGCCGGCGGTCTGCCCGCCCTCGGCGAGCGCGCCGCGGGCGACCGCGTCGCGTACCGGGTGCCGGACCTCGGGCACCCGGCCGTCCGGGCCCGTTACGCCGGGAGGCGCACCGCGGTGATCGGCTCGGGAGCCTCCGCCTTCACCGCGCTCGCCGGCCTGGCCGCCCTCGCGAGGGAGGAGCCCGGCACGCGTGCGGTCTGGGTCCTGCGGCGCGGCCTCTCCGGTGCCGCCTTCGGCGGCGGCGCGACCGACGAGCTCCCCGCCCGCGGGGCCCTCGGCCTCGCCGCGAAGGCCGCCGTCGACGGCGGCCATGCCGAGGCGGTGACGGGCTTCCGCACCGAAGCCCTCGTACGTGACTCCGACGGGCGTCTGGTCCTCGTGGGCGAGGACGGCCGGCGCCTCGACGCGGTCGACGAGGTCGTCGTCCTGACCGGCTTCCGCCCCGACCTCGGCTTCCTCGGCGAACTGCGCCTCGGACTCGACGTACGCCTCCAGGCGCCCCTCGCGCTGGCCCCCCTGATCGACCCCAACCAGCATTCCTGCGGCACGGTCGACCCGCACGGCGCCGCCGAGCTCGCGCACCCGGAGAAGGACGTGTACCTCGTCGGCATGAAGTCCTACGGGCGCGCCCCCACCTTCCTGGCCATGACGGGCTACGAGCAGGTCCGCTCCATCGCCGCCGCCCTCGCGGGCGACCACGAGGCGGCCGCCCGCGTCGAGTTGACCCTCCCGGAGACCGGCGTCTGCGGCGGGGCCGGCCTCTTCGACGAGCCCGCGGCGGGCGGGGAGGCCGGCGGTGGCTGCTGTTCCGCTCCGGCCACCCTCACCATCGGCGCGGCTGCCTCGGGCGCGCCGGCCTCGGGCGCGGCTGCCCCGGGCGGCTGCTGACGGGGGCGCTGGTCGGCGTAGGCGGCCCGCCGGGGCGCGCCGGCCCTGTCACCGCGTGCGGCCGCCGTGGCCGGACGCGGTGACGACCGCCTTCACCCGCTGCGCCCCGCCTGATTCACCGGTGGACGGACCACCCGGTGTCGACGCCGCCGGCCCCGGCACCGGCGCCGCCGCGGGCGAGGTCAATGCGTACAGCGCGCATGGCGACACCCGTGTCCGGCCGAGCGGTTGCCCATGTGGTGGCGCGCCGCGAGGAGGCAGGTCTGGACGCGGGAGATCCCGCCCAGCTTTCCGCGCATGTTCTCCAGGTGGAACTTCACGGCGCGGACGGACATCCCGAGGTCCGCCGCGAGCTCGTCGTTGGACGGGCCGTAGGCCATCGCATGGAACATCTGGAGCTCCCGCTCCGTGAGTTCGGGCAGCCGGAGAAATCCCTGCCGGATCCACTCCGCCTTCTTGTCCCGCCGCCCCTGCGCTCCCGGCTCCCGGGAGGAGCGGCACGGGCCGACGGAGGGCTCGGCCCATCTCCCCGCGCGGGAAGGGGAGCTGACCGAGGAAGCCCGTACGGACGACCGCTCCGCCAGGACCTCCCAGGCCGTGGTGCCCCAGCCGTTCCTGGATGTGCCGTTCCGGTCGCCGTGGGCAGCCCGGCTGCCCCGAGCTCTCCCCGGGATGAGTTTCATGACGTCCCTTCGGACGAAGGCGGGTGATCCGACAGGCGTGCTTGGTAGCGTGGAGGGCCGTGTGGGACGAACCCACGTGGGTCACTGGATGCAAGTTAACTGCATTGAGTGATCCGATCAAGCGGCCAAAAGCAGCCACCGCCCGCCCGCACCGTGGAGTCCCGATGCCCGAACGCCGCTTTGACCCCTCCGGGTTCCGCAGCGCGCGCGTCGTGAAAGGCATGACCCAGGCACAGGTGGCCGCCGCCCTCGGGATCAAGGACTCGTCCGTCATCTCGCGCTACGAGAGCGGGGACGCGACCCCGCCCCCGGAGAAGCTCCCCCGCCTCGCGGCGCTGGTGGGCGAGCGCGTGGACGACCTGTTCCCGCGGCCCGGCCCGCCGACCCTCGCGGACCTCCGATGCGACGCGGGCATGACGCAGAAGGACACCGCGGCCATCACGCAGACCGGCTCGGCGTCCCCCGTACGGGCGGCCGAAGGGGGCAGACGCAGACTGGCCCCCCACTACGTGGCTCCGCTCGCCCACGCGTACGGGGTCGGCATCGAGGAGCTCCTCGCCGCGGAGAAGCGTTCCTTCGGCGAGGACGCCGATGCGGCTCCCCGGCAGACCCCGGCCCAGCAGCCCCAAGCTCAGACCCAGGCCCCGCACGCCCACACCCCGCAGGCCCACACCCCGCAGGCCCCGGCCCAGCAGCCCGTGGGGCCGCACACCATCGCGAAGAAGATCGCCGCCCTCTTCGAAGGGGCCACCGCGCAGGATCGCCCGACCGACTCCGAACTCGCCGCACTCGGCAACGCCCGGACGGGCCGGACGGTCCTGAGCGGCCCCCTCGTGACGAGCCTGCGCCTCGGCCGGTCCACGGACGCCGACCCCGAGGTCCTGGAGGCCCTGGCGGCAGCCCTCGACGTACCCGCCATGTTCTTCGAGACCGGCGACGCGGAAGTCGCGGCCGTCGTCACGAGTCTGCGTACGGCGCGCATCGGCCTGACCGCCATGGCGGCCCGCGGAGCCGAGGGCGACGCACAGAACGCCGAACTCATGCGCTGGGTGGCAGACATGTTCGCCGGAGGGCTCCAAACCGGCGACGAGCCCACGCCCTAGAGTCGGGTCCAGCGCCCGTACCGTCGTACGGGCCGATCCGACGCGATCACGGGAAACGGCGGCGGCGCGCGAACGGGAGCGCGAACGGGAGCGGGAGCGGGGCGGATCCGGCTCCACCACTCATCGGAGGGGAAACACACAGTGGGAGTGGGAGCACACGGATGAACGACGGGCAGACGGCCGGCTTCCGCCGGAGGGTGCTCACGAGCCTCGGCGGGCTGCTGCCGTCCCGCCAGGGCGTGCTCGCCGCACCGAGGGGCCGCCTGGCACGGCGGCCCAACGCGCGGAGGATCGGCAAGTTCTGCGAGACGGTGCTCGCGGGTCTCGACACGCCGGTCCCCGCGGACCCGGACAGCCTGTTCGCGGTCCTGAGAGCCGATGTGGAGCGGCGCTTCAACGAGAACCACCCGGAACTCCCCTTCCGGCCCGTCCTCCTGTACTTCCGCAGGTTTCCCACGGGCACGGCCAGCGGCCTCACGGCGAAGTTCGAGGACCGGATCGTCATCATCGTCGAAAGCCAGACGACCACACTGCACCAGTTCGTCATCTTCGCGCACGAGATGTGGCACGTCCTGATGGGAGAGTGCCTGTCCCACGGCGCCTCCAGCGACGTGGCCGCGGCCGTCGCCCGGTCGCTCGGCGGTGAACTCGCGGGTGACGACCTCGTCGCCCTGGCGGCGAGGAGCCACATCCACACCCAGGAGGAGAGCGACGCGGAGGAGTTCGGGCTGCGGATGGGATCCCTGCTGCGCGACCACTTGATGAGCGGTGACTCCGTACCGACGACCGGTCTGGCGGGCCGGATCCAGTCGACCATAGGAAAGGGCAGGGGCTACTGAGCATGACCGGATCGGACTACTACATTCCGGCCGGTGCCATGGCCGTCGCCCTGCTGCTGAAGTTTCCCTCGTTCTGGCGCAGCCGGCACTCCCCCATGTCCAAGGCCATCTTCGTGATCCTCGCGACTCCGGCAGCGGGTTTCGTGTTCGGCGCTCCTCCGACGATCGAGCGGGTCAACCGGTTCACCGGCGTCCCGAACATCTCGGCGCTCATCGTCTGCTGCATCCTGTCCTGCCTGTCCTGCGCCGCGAACGTGCTCCTCATCCACTGGCGCGGGGACGCCGAGGACGTCCTGCGCCGGCGCACCAGGATGTGGATCACCGCGACCGCCGCACTGATGCTGACGTTCTGCGTCCTCTTCCACTTCGGCAGCATGCCCGTCGAGCGGCTCCGGGACTTCGACACCTACTACGCGAACACCCCGTACGTGCGCGAGCTGATCGTCCTCAGCCTGACCGCGCACTTCGCCACGACGCTCGTGGTCGCGACGCGCTGCTGGCGGTGGGCCCGAGACCTGCGCGAACTCCACGCGGCATGGACCCACGCGGGACTGCTCATCCTCGTGGCCGCCTTCGGTCTCGGGCTGTCGTACGCCGCGCTCAAACTCCTCGCCGTGGCCGCCCGATGGGCGGGTACGGACGCATGGGACTGGCTCAGCACCGACCTCGCCCCTCCCCTCGCGGGAATCGGCTCCTGCATGACGGCCACCGGAATCCTGCTGCCGGCCATCGGACAAGGCGCCTCCTCCCGCCGGCGGGCCCTCCACCGCTTCCGCCGCCTCCAGCCCCTCTGGTCGGAGATCCGCACGGAGATACCCCCCACGAGCCCACCGCCGATGCCCTGGTGGAAACCCGTGGAGCGCCGGCTCATCCAGCGGGAGACCGACATCTTCGACGCGGTCCTGCGACTGACCCCGTGGTGCGACCACACCACGGGCACGAAGGCCTACGCCCTGGCCCTGGCCGACCACTCCGAGAGCCGCCGGGCCCGCAGCGAGGCCGACGCCTCGGTCCTGGCCCACGCGGTCATCCGAAAGAGCAACGCCCAACCCGCCGTCACCCCGGACCAGCGCTGGACCATCACCTCCACGGAGGACTCCGAAGACCTCGTGGACCTGTCCACGGCCATGCTCCACTCCCCCCACGTACGGACGGCACGACGAACCACCCCCACGCCGGACCGCGAACCGGCCCGGGCGGACCAATGGCGACGGCCACGGACCTCCACACCGGAGCCCTGCCCGGAACCCTGACGAAGCCCTGCCCGAAGCCCTGCCCGGAGCCCGCACCGAGTCCCCACCCCCGGCCACGCAAGAACCCCAAGTGCGGACCTCACCCCACCCGCTACACTGTCCGCGGCGGCTCAGCCCTCTTCAGCTGCGCCCTCACCACCCTGTCGGGAACCCTCCCGCCAGATCCCCGCCTTCGTAGCTCAGGGGATAGAGCACCGCTCTCCTAAAGCGGGTGTCGCAGGTTCGAATCCTGCCGAGGGCACAAGGCGAAGACCCCCGGTCGATCACGACCGGGGGTCTTCGGCGTCTCCGCCGGGGCGAAGCCGGGATCGCCGGGAGCGCCGGGAGCGCCGGGGTCAGGAGACGAGGTCGGCGTACAGGATGACGTTGTTGGTGCGGTGGCCGTTCTTGATCTCGCCGCCGCAGGTCAGCAGGCGCAGTTCGGGGCGGTTGGTGTCCGCGTAGACCTTGTCGGTCGGGAAGTCCTTCTTGGCCACGTCCTCGATCTCGCGGATCCTGAAGCCGGCCGTCCTGCCGTCCTCGCGCGGCACCTCGATCAGGTCACCCAGCTTGATCTTCTTGACGTTCTTCATCACCGCGGGCCCGTGCTTCGTGTCGAAGTGCGCGACGAGGACGGCCACCCCCTTCTCGCCCGGGGTCACGCCCTGGGTCCACCAGCCCGGGTTGTCCGCGTCGGTGTCCGCGTTCGGCACGCCGAGTTCGCCCGTGGCCGGGTCCACCGTGAGGTCGACCATCTTCTTCGCGTCCACACCCGCCGAGGCGATCTTCATGCCGGTCGGCTTCGAGCCCGGGAGGGCGGCGGCGGCCGTGTGTCCGCCCGCCGGGACGGGAGCCGCCGTGCTGCCCACCTCGGGGTCCGCCGGCAGCGCGGTACCGCCGCCCGTGCCGCACGCGGTGAGGGTCCCGCACGCCGTGAGCGTGGCGATCGCGACGGCTGCGGTGGTGGTGCGGAAGGTGGCGTGCATGCGTGTTTCCCTCGGGTCGGCGTCACCTGCGATGGCGACGGCCACGACGTTACGGGGGTCATGTCCGGATCGTCCGTCGGGAACGTAACGGCCGGCCGGACGCCACCCCGCGAAGCCGTTAAGGGAGAGGTGGCCGGCCGGAGGACCGCAGACGAAAGCCCTTCCGGCCGGAGCCGGAAGGGCCACACGTTCATGACCGGGCCCTGGGCCCCGTCAGCTCAGGCCCCTGCTGCGCTCGCCGATGCGGTCGCCCTGCGGGGTCCCGGCCCGCTTGAGTTCCGCCTTCGTGTGCGCTCCGCCCTTGACCTTGCTCCGGATCGGACCGGAGAAGCCGTGCGCGTGCTGCACGACGCCGGGCAGGTGGGTCGCTTCCGCGGCCTTCGCGACAGCCGCGTGGAAGTCCTGCTTCTGCTCTTTGCTCATCCCGTCGTCACTCCCTAAAAAGACTCGGGGCACCCAATCGGACTACTGGGATCGTATGCACATAAAGAGCCCAGTGCACCCGGACCGGACGTAAAGAATGGTCGATCAAGGACGCGGCGGAGCCGGGCGCTCCGGCGGCCCGAGCACCTCGTAGACCAGTTCCTCCGGACACGGCGTGCCCCGCGGGAGCTGGTACTTCGCCGCGATCCGGTACTCGCCCGGCGCCGGGGCCAGCAGTTCCGTCCACTCGTCCCCGGTACCGTCCGAGGGCGCCTTGAACAGGCACCCCGCCGTGTTCGCGTAGACCTTGGGCGCGGCGGCCGTGCCCTTCGGGGTCGCCTTCCCGGCGGCCTTGGAGGCCTCCGTCTCCTGCGGCGGCTCCACCGCCTTGCCCGCGCCGTCCAGCAGGCCCAGCCACGGGGAGTGCGGAATGCGCACGAGCACCCGGCCGGCCTGCTTCACGTCGATGACCAGCTGGTCCGCGCCGGCCCGCACCACCGTCGCCGGGCCGGCGACCAGGTTCGTCGGGTCCGTGACCTTGAAGAGCTGCCAGTTCGCGTCGCCCCAGATCTGCTGGAGGTACGGGAGCCCCTCGCGCACGAGCTTCGCCTCGTCCCGCCCGCCCTCGTCGGGTGTGTCGGCGGGCAGCACCACGTAGTGCACGGCCCAGCGGTCCAGCCACTCGCGGTAGGTGGCGGAGGTCAGGGTGTCGTCGTAGAAGACCGCGTTGCGCTCCAGGTCGGCCTGCCGGTTCCAGCCGCGCGCGAGGTTCACGTACGCGGGGAACGCGGAGGACTCGCGGTGGCTGCTGGCCGGGACCACCTCGACGCGGCCCCGGTCGGCGCCCGCCTTCTGGAGCTGGTCCACCAGCGGGGCCAGCTCGCGGCTCCAGGAGGCCAGCGGGGTGGTGCGGACGATGTCGGTGACGCTGTTGACGGTGATCCAGGCGGTCACGCCGGTCAGCGCGAGCAGCAGCCCGTACCAGCGGCGCGTGCGCGGGGCCTCGTACGGGAGGGCCGCGAGCAGCACCACCGCGCCGAACAGCATGGCCAGCCGGGTCACGTTCGACCCGACCTGGGAGTCGATCGCCCAGGTCAGCGCCACCCCGAGGGCGTAGATCGCGGAGGCGGTCCGGACCGTCTTCCAGCTCTTCGGTACGAGGAACAGCGCGGCCAGCGCGCACGCGAACGGCAGCGCCGCCGAGATCAGCCTGATCGGCTGGGTCCCGGAGAAGGGGAACAGCCAGGAGGACAGCCCGACCACCGCCGCCGGGGCCAGGCCGACGGCGTACGCGCCCGGGCGGCGGCCGTTCAGGAACAGCGCGGCCGCGATCACCCCGAGGAACAGTCCGGCGACCGGGCTGGAGGCGGTGGCGACCGCCGCGAGCGGTGCCGCCACGGCGGCCTTCGCCCAGCGCCGCTCGGCCCATTTGCGGGGCCAGCAGAAGACGGCGGCGACGGCGCCGAGCGCGAACATCACGCCGAGCCCGAAGGTGACGCGGCCCGACAGGGCGTTGCACAGCAGCCCGTACACCCCGGCCAGGGCGGGCCACAGCGGCTCGCGGACGGCGCCCCGGCAGCGGGTCAGGATCATCGCGAGCAGCCCGGCCGAGACCGTACCGGCGATCATCATCGTGGTGCGGACACCGAGCACGTGCATCACGTACGGCGAGACCACGCTGTACGAGACCGGGTGCATGCCGCCGAACCACGCGAGGTTGTACGCCGAGTCGGGATGGCGGCCCACGAACTCCGCCCAGGCGTCCTGCGCGGCGAGGTCGCCTCCGCTGTTGGCGACGGCGAAGAACCAGATCAGGTGCAGCAGCCCGGCCAGCGCGGTGGCCACGGCCACGGGGTGCCGGCGGGCCCAGCCGAGGGCCCGGGCGGCGGGGCCAGGGCCGGGGGCGGGGCCCGGGCCGGCTTGCGGGCCCGGGGCTCCGGGGGCCTGGGCGTGCGCGTCGGCCCGGGCTTGGGCGTGCGCGTCGGCCCGGGCATGCGCGTCGGCCTCAGCTCGGGCCTGGGCATGGCCGTGCCCATGGTTCCGGCCCTGGTCCTGGCCCTGGTCCTGCCGCTCAGCGGTGGTCACGCCGACGTACTCCCCACTCCGGTCCCTCGGGTGCGTCCCTCGGTTCGTAGACGCGGCCCGCCGCCCCATCCCCGTCGCCTCCGGCCCCGTCGAGGCGCACACCAGGATCCCGGCGGGCGAGGCCGGACGCGTCCTGCGCATCGCCGA
>NZ_JBSFDF010000064.1:0-42394 GCF_053593795.1 Streptomyces sp. NPDC002104
CCCTCTCGGGCTTTCCTCCGGGCTTTCGTTCTGTTCTGTTCTTGCGTTTCAGACTCTATCAGAGTCTGTCTCGCTTGTTTTCCGCCTTCCAGGTCATTCGCTTTCGCGTTTTCCCTTTCCGGCGATTCCGACTCTATCAGAAGCTTTCCACCGGATTAACCGGCTTCGGATTCCTGAATCGAGAGGGGGGTGTGCCCGCTTGGAATTCAATTCCTGGGGGGCGAGAAAGACTTTAAACCATCGCTGCGCTCGGCGGGGCCGCTTCGCGGCCAGGGCCTCCCCTTCGGGGAGGTGGTCCTGCGCTTCGCTCCGGACTAAGGGCCTCGCTGCGCTCGCCCGGGGCCCTTCGGGCCTGGTTCTCGGCTTCGCTCCGAGCTATAGCCGGGCCTTTGGCCCGGAGGTCCTGCGCTTCGCTCCGGACTGGCTCTGGTTCCGCTGCGCTCCACAAGAGAAGGCTGGCTTCGCATTCCTCCCGGGGGCCGCTTCGCAGGCATGGCCTCCCCCTTCGGGGGAGGTAGTCCTCCGCTTCGCTCCGGACTAACGGCCCCGCTGCGCTCGGCCGGGGCGCCTTCGGCGCCTGGCTCTCCGCTTCGCTCCGAGCTGGGGCCGGCCCTTCGGGCCGGAGTCCTCCGCTGCGCTTCGGACCTGGTTCTGGTTCCGCTTCGCTCCACCAGAATGAGGCCGGCTTCGCCGGCCTTGGAGTTCCCGCGCTCCGCGCGGGAACTGCCCCGTTTCGCGGGGTCCGGGCCTTCGGCCCGTCGGGTGGGTCCGCTGCGCTCCCCCACCCCGGGCCTCGCCTCCAAGACCACGGCCCGCTCCACGGGCCGTGGTTGCAGCAGGATCCCCTCAGCGCTGATCCCTCCATCATTGCGGATGGCAGGATCGTCACCATCGCCTTCGATGCCTTCCGAGCCGAAACCGGATCCAACAGCCCGGGCGCCCTCAGGTCCAGCAACTGCCAGATCAACATCCAGTTCAACAGCGACCTCCTCGACCTCGAACCCCAGGCAGACATCACCACCCGCGGCTCCTCCGTCATCCAGGACGGCATCCAGGGAACCCTCACCACAGGCGCCTTCTTCAACGGCAACAACGGCCAGACCTTTACCGACACCATCAACGGCCCCACCCAGACCAACTACACCAGCACCCACCACGCCAACGGCCCCATCAGCCTCGGCGGCCGAGGAAGCCTCAACATCAACCTCCGAAACAGCATCAACCCCGCCAGCACCGACCCCAACCTGCAGACCATCGACACCATCGACATCAGCCTCCGCGGCCTCCTCGGCTAACAGCCCACGCCCAGACCGCCCCCCCCACCACCCCGACCGGTGGGAGGCACCCCACACACACCGGACTGATTCATTCTTAAGATCAGATAACCTCTGGAAAGACCACTCCACCCCGAAATGATCATGCCAACCTGGTTGTGGTGGACCAGCGAACCTGCGCGGTACCCAACCAACCTGCACACCCCCAAATCGGCCTGACCTGCGGATTTCACCCGACGCTTCATCACGCCGACCATTCCAGCCGACAAGCGGCCCACCACACCGCACTGCGCTGTCCAGCAGAACACATCTCCCGGTAGGCCGACTCCCCCTACGGACGCGCGTCCGCCAGTTCCGCAGCCCTGTTCAGAACGGTCACCAGTGCCCATGCCAGGTCGTCAGGAGTCCAGGCGTCGATCGTCTCGCGCAGGACGCCCGCCTTCTCGTCATCGGCCCTGGGCCGCGGCCTGCCCGACCCGCAGACCGACCTCTGCACCCTGCCCACGAAACTAGGCGCATGATCGAACGCCGCCCCCTTGGCACAGGCCCGCACCCCGCAACTCCCCCCGCACAACCGGTGGCCGGCCGCAGGTCCCGCCTCGCCGCAGAACCCGACGGCCAGCCAGGAACGCCCCCGGAAAGGACCTCTACACGCCGAACTCCCGGGCGGCGCCCCCTCGGGGCAGGAACAGACCCCAACGCTTCCTGAGAGGCACTCAGCGGGTCTCGGTGGCAGTCAGCTTGAGGCGGCCCGGCGGTACTGCCCCCGAACAAATGCGGGCACCGGGCCTCCCCCGCGCACGCCATATCGGCGTGGGCTCCACCCGACCCTAGCCCCGCCCAACGACAGGAGCCGAACGGGCCGCACAGGCCCGTACGTGGGCCAGGCAGGTGGGTTGAGCAGCTGAAGGAGAGCCTTCGCCTGGACCAAACAGGGGACCCGCAGCCGCGCTCCCGGGGGATAGCGGCCAGCGCGTGCTGCGGCGGGGGCGCCGGCGGGGCCGGCACAGCGTGGATCAGCCAGCCATCGTGAAGGGTGTAGAGGTTTCGCGTCGTTCTCATCGCCAACCGGGACCGGTACGGGTACCCCTGCTCCGTCATCCGGGACCCGACCTCCGCGAAACCGATCAGGCGGACATACAGCGGTACAGCCCGCCCAGCATTCAAGAGCGGGTCCGGATCCGCGGACACACACACTGCGATCATCCCAAAACGCAGCCCGGAACCCGCAGCGCGGGAAACACCGGGGCGATGCGTGTTCGACGGGCGCCTACTCACCTGGCCACCCCCGCCCGACCGGCAGCACACATGCGGGCCTGGACGCGGCGTTCACGGCCCGCCTTCGCCCTCGCCCTGGTCTCAGCGGCGGCGTGTCGGCGTAGCACGGTGGCGCAAAACGGGTGACCGAGCAAACCAGGACCTGCGGGGGACCCGGCGGTGGCTCGTGACGGTCTCGGGAAGGGCGCGCCGCAGCGACACACCCGACGAGGAGACTGTCCGCCGAACCGACAGGCTCGGTCGAGGAGACTGGCATACAAGGTGACGCCTGCCGTGGGAACAGGATTGCTCTGCCCCACGCAACGGCGACCTCCTCACCAGAAGGCCCCCACAGCAATCCCTCCGACATCACAGGTGAGATACAGCCAGAGCCGCCACTCACCGCAACCTCCCCACCACAACGCACAGCCCTACATACCCGCCTGGGACGGTTCTGGACTCCGCCCACGTCCGCGCTGAAAAGGGGGCGAACTCACAGGTCCGAGTCCCGTGGACCGGGGCAAGCCGGGTTCCAAGATGCACGTCCTGTCGGACGCGAACGGACTGCCTCTCCTCGTCGGCGTCACCGGGGCCAACACCCACGACAGCCTCGCCCTGAAGCCCATGATCATGGGCCACCAAACGACACACGACCCCCACCGCGGCCGCTACTTCAAGCCTCAGCGCCTTCACGCCGACAAAGCCTACGACGTTCCCCACCCGCGGAAATGGTTACGCGGCAAACGCATCGGCGTCCGTATCGCACGCAAGGGCGTCGAGTCCTCCGAACGGCTCGGACGGCGAAGGTGGGTGATCGAGCGGACGATGTCCTGGCTGACCGGCGACCGACGCCTTGTCGTAGACCTCCTTGCCCGGCCGCCCGCCGTCGTCGAGTTCGGTCCACCTCGACGTCACCTGAAGGAACCCTTGGTGCTGGGCCAGGCTGTTCTCGAGCCCGCGTATGTCCTCGTCCTCGATGTAGCGGCGGAGGTCGGCGAGGAATTGATCGACGTGCGAGGTGTCGTAGCCGGCCGTACCGAGCCCTCCGAGGTCCAGCATCTGCCGGAAGACCGGGTGGAACCGGGAGAGAAGGTGATACCGGGCCCTGGCGGCTCGTGCGTCCGCAGCCGCGCGCCTCGTCGCAAGGTGTCCTGCTGCCGCGCCTGCTCGGCCCGCCGCTCCTCGGCCGTTGTGGTGCTCTGGTTCTGCCTGGTCAATTCGGACAGCTGCCGCTGCAGGGCCGCGATCTGATCCTGCAGAACCTGGACCTGGGCTCCGGGCTTGGCGGCCGCGATGAACGAGCGGATCTGACAGTGGTTCTTGTACGTCGTCGGCTGCGGACCGTGGCCAGGGAGGGCGCTGCCCCCCTGGACCCCCCGCCAGCGCCTGGATGCGCTGGACCATCCCTGGAGGGGCCGCTATGGCGGCGGCCCCTCCAGGCCTCCCCTTCGCCCTCAGTCATGGTCCTGCGCTACGCGCACCCCTCGGGCGCAGGGCGCCCTCAGTGGACCATGCCTACGGAATGGGGGGGTGCTGTAGTCCGTGGTTGCTGAAGGTGGCTCAGGTAGGAGAGTTCCTGAAGGCATGAGGGGGTGGGGGTGTGGTTACTGCCGAGAGTGGTTGAGGCGTCGCGGCTGCGGTGTGTGCGGGTGAGAGGGCATGGAGCTGGGGTTGGTGGGGTGCTCAGGGGTGTTCCTGAGCAGGGGGATTTGGTGGCCTAAAGGTGCAAATGAGTCATTCGCTCGGCCAGTTACGGGTCGGGCTCGACGGGGGCTGAGCTTTCTTTTTTAAGAGACGGCCCGCGTTGCAAGGCTCTGACCTGCGGTTTCTGTGGATCTAGTGAGCCTGGCCGACACACTTGGAGGGGGAAAGTGTTAATCCAGCGGTGACACTTTGACTCAAAACTTGAGCTCAGCGCAAGTTTTGGATGGGGGCCCGGCGGTTGGAGTAGTCGCAGGTCAGGGGAGTTGGGCTAGCGGGAGCGAAGCCACTGAGGGGCAGTGGGTTTTCGGGAATGTGTGCTGCCCGGAGGCGCAGGAATCAACCTCAGCTCATCTTTGGTGATTTTCTCGCACCAAAAGTGAAGCTGAACTCAAGTTTTGCCCCTGTGGTCACCTGCCGGGGCGTGAGAGGGGTGGCGGTCTGTCAAAAGTTGAGCTCAGCGCAAGTTTTGGTGCCGATCGGAGCGGGTGCTGCGACTCGCGGGCGGAACTTAAGCTCAGTTGAAGTTTTGGGCTAGGCTCGCCGTGCCTGAACAGCGAAGGAGGCACGCGTGACACCTAACCCGCCGATGCGACCTCAGCGTCGGCCCGGCCAGATCCCTCAACCTGCCGCAGCACCCGAGGGCGACGACGTCTTCGACGGAATCCTGAGCCTTCTCGCCGACCATCTCGGTCACACTCCCGAGGTTGCTCCTCAAGCGGCCAAACGAGGGCGCGGGCCCAAGGTCAACATCAGCATCGACTACAACGATGCCAAGCCGACGAGTACGCACACGATGGCCGGCAACACCGGCTACAGCCTCACCAGCAACTGGTTCGCTCAGCGCATGGGACAGCTGATCGTCGCCCGGCGCGTCTCCGCATCCCAGATCGCCGTGTTCATGTACGTCGCCGGAGGCCAGAAGAAGGGCACCGGCATCACCTCGTACACCCAGCAGCAGATCACCGACGGTCTGAACGAAGAGGCCGTCAAGATTCCTGACGGCAAGAAGATCACACGCCCGACCGTCAACAAGGCCGTCAAGGCGCTCTGCGACTGGGGATGGTTGGAAAGCGCCGGGTACGGCCGGATCCGGCTCAACGTCACCCTGTGGTTCAACGGGAACAGCGGAGAGCAGAAGGAAGTCCTCCAGGAGATCGCTTTCGACCACGGCAACGATCCCGCGGGCTTCCCGCATAAGATCGGCCCCAGATCCATCCCCGGTCAACAGGAACTCGACTTCGAGGACCTGCGCCACGCCCAGGAGGCGGCAGGGTGATAGGTGACCGGACCCACCCACGATGCGACCAAGGAGAGAAGACCCGATGGCCAAGCCGGTGATGTCCCCACTTGTAACCGAACGCATCTGGGCCCTCCCCATCGGGGCCGCTGCGGTGAAGTTCCTCTCCTACCTGGTCTTCAGGAGCGAGCCGGGAAGCGGCGTGCTGCCGTCCCAGAAGACCATGGCGGTCGAGTACAACGTCAGCCCCTCGGCGATCAGCAACCTGCTCGACCCCTTGTTCGAGCTGAACATCGTCCTGCGTACGCCGAGTGAACGCAGCCGCAGGGCAAACAGCTACTACCTCCACCCGCTGGCCGCGCGATACGAGAGCGCCCAGGCCATGGACGAGGCCTTCAACGAGGCCCTGGTGGCGATGAAGGCCAAACGCCTCGCTCTGCTGAAGCTCCCCGAGTACCAGACCGTGCCCCCCACACAGGGCACCCCCGCGCTGCGGGTCGCTTAGGCGGCATGTGAAAGGCCCCCACCATCGGTGGGGGCCTTTCACGCCTGAACAGCAGAGTGGTCACAGCATACGGCGCGAGTGCACCTCGAGTACAGCGCTCCTGCCCGCCGCCACTCCTCCTGCCCTGGTCTCCGGGTCTACTGGGGCCGCACGCCCGGGTAGCAGCCGTCCCAGACCCGGTGCTGGGCCGGGAACCCCATGGCCGACAGGGTGTTGATCAGTATCCCGTACGCGAGGAAGCTGGCCGTCCTGGTCACGTCCGCCCCGAGCGGTACGTGGACGGTGTCCCACAGCTCCATCCAGGCGGCCCGCACCATCTCACCGAACTCCGGCTCCCCGGCGGCTTCGGCGGCGGCGACGGTCACGTACGTCTGGAGCTGCATCTGCAGCTTCTCGGGCTGCTCGGCGATCAGCTTCATGTACGCCACGCTCATCGCCTCGACCGCCTCCTCACCCTGGAGGTTCCTGGCGGCTTCCTCGAAGACGCGCCGGATGTCCTCCATGCAGCGGGCGGCGGCGGCCAGGAAGATGGCCTGCTTGTTCGGGAAGAGCCGGAAGAGGTAGGGCTGGGACACCCCGACGCGCTTGGCGATCACCTCGGTGGAGGTCCCGTAGTACCCGCCCCGCGCGAACTCGCCCATCGCCGCCAGGATGACGCTCTCGCGCCGCTCTTCCGCACTCATCCTTGCCATGCGTCGAAGTTAGTGCTCGATCACTAATGTGACAAATAGGACCCCGGAACGAGCCGCGCGCCACCGACGTGACGACTGACGGCGTCACAGGTGGGTGCCGCCCGATGCTTCGAGGCGCTGACCGGTGATCCACTGGGAATCGGATGAGGCGAGGAAGGCCACGACGGCGGCCACGTCGGCGGGGTCCGCGATGCGGTCGAAGACGGACATGCCGGCCAGGCGCGCGGCCCCGTCGGGCGTGGTGCGGAGCTTCGCGTTCATGTCGGTCGCGACGAAGCCTGGGGAGACCGTGTTGACGTTGATGCGCCGGGGCCCGAGTTCCTTGGCGAGAGCGAGGGTGAGGGTGTCCATCGCGCCCTTGCTCATGGAGTACACGACAGACTCCGGGTAGGCGACGCGGGTGACGGCGGAGGAGACATTGATGATCCGGCCGCCGTCCCGCATGCGGGTGAGGGCCTGCTGGATGACGAAGAGGAGGGACTTGACGTTGACCGCGAAGATCTTGTCGACGAGCTCCGGAGTGACCTCGTGGATCCGGGCCGAGCCGCTGGCCGCGGCGTTGTTGACGAGGATGTCCAGTTCGGGTCCCATGTCGCGCAGTTCCAGTGCGGTGTCGACGGCGGCGTAGAGGGCTTCGGCGTCGCCGCAGTCCCCGAATTCGGTCTGGACTCCGAAGGCGTTGCCGCCGCGGCTTCGGATGGAGTCCACGACATGTTCCGCGGCAGCCACGTTCCGGGCGTAGTGGACGACGACGAGTGCCCCGTCCGCGGCGAGGCGTTCGGCTATCCCCCGGCCGATGCCGCGGCTGGCCCCGGTGACCAGGGCCGTCTTGCCGGTGAGCGGGCCTGTGACCGTCTCTTTCCTGTGGTGTCCCGAGAGGTCACGATCGGCCGGAAGGCGCCCCGGGCCGTGGGGCGCCTTCCCGGCGGGAGGCTTCGGAGCGATGACAGGAGTGGCAAGGGACTGCGTCAAGGTGAGCACCGTTCTGGACCGGGTCCGGGAGAGCGTGTCGTCAGCGGTGTGACTGATCGTCGGCTGAGCCTACGGATCCGCATCGCCCTTGATCGGGGCGGTACGGAAATTCCCGAATGTCCCGAACCGCGCCTCTTGGGTGGCTACTTGGTGAGGACAAGGGTGGACTTGTCGAGTGCGGGGGCCGACGGGGTGGCGGTGCGCAGGGCGAGGAAGGTGGCGGGCCAGGCGAGGAGGACCGCTGCCAGGACGCCGGCGATGAACCAGCCGGAGGCGCCGTGTTCGCCGAGGTAGGTGGCCAGTGCCGGGGCGACGCCGCCGAGGACGGCCGAGGTGACCGCGTTGGGCAGGCCCATGCCCAGGGCCCGGTTCTCCGCGGGGAAGAGCTCGGCGAGGATGCCCGGGAGGGTGGTGGTGGCGCAGACGAGGTAGACGGTGCCGCTGAGGTAGGCGAACAGCAGGCTCGCGAAGGTGCCGTCGATGGAGAGGAAGCTGTACGGGGCGGTGGCGGCGAACAAGACGGTAGCACTGAGGAGGAAGCGTTTGGGGCCGACCTTGTCGGCGAGCAGGCCGACGGGGACGTTGATGACGATGAGGGTGGCCGTCGCGCAGATGACGACCCCGAACGTGGTGCCGGGGCCGCTCAAACGCTGGCCCATCGCGGGGATCACGGAGGTCCAGGTGCCGCCGACGGTTCCCATGCCCGCGATGAACAGGACGGACATGACCACCTGGCGCCGGTGGGTGACCAGTACCTGGCGCAGTGAGCCGCGGGTGGCCCGGGGGCCGGTCGCGCGCCGGAAGACCTCGGTCTCGGCGAGCTGCCGGCGCAGGACCATCAGGATGATGCCGAAGGCGCCGCCGACGAGGAAGGGGATGCGCCAGCCCCACGAGGCCATGGCGTCGGTGCCGAGGGCGCCGGTCAGGGCTCCGCCGAGCATCGCGGCGGTGAAGGCGCCCGCGGCGGTGGTCAGGGAGAAGAGACTGCCGTAGAGGGACTTGCGCTTGGGCGGGGCGACTTCCATGAGGTAGGCGGCAGCGGCGGGCCATTCGCCGCCGGAGGAGATGCCCTGGGCCACGCGGGCGATGAGCAGGATGAGGGGGGCGAGCAGGCCGGCCTGGCTGTAGGTCGGGGTGATGCCGATGAGGAACGAGCCGGTGGTCATGAGGCTGATGGCGAGCATGAGGGCGGGGCGGCGGCCGCGCCGGTCGGCGAGGCGGCCCAGGAGAATGCCGCCGAGGGGGCGTACGAGTACGCCGATGCCCAGGAGCGTGAACGCGCCGATCAGGGAGGTGACCGGGTTGCTGGAGGGGAAGAAGTGGGGGGCCAGGAGCGGGGCGAAGAGTCCGTAGCCCAGCCAGTCGAAGGACTCGACGAAGTTGCCGACGACGGTGGCGGTGACGGCTCGGCGGTGGGTCTTCCTCGTGCCGGTGGCCTCGGGGGACGGAACTGCGGGGGTGGTCGCCATCCCTCTCACACCGCGCGGGCGTAGCCGTGGGTGGTGATCCGGCGGCCCGCCTCCTCGTAGTAACCGGGCTCGGCCGGCAGGACGGTGGCGAGGCCGCTGACGTAGCGGTTGTACATGCAGAAGGCCGCGGCGATGAGCACGGTGTCGTGGATGTGGTCGTCACCCGCGCCCTCGGCGCGGGCCGCGGCGATCGCCTCGTCGGAGACGGGCGCGGCCTGGGCCTGGACCTCGGCGGCTATCCGCAGCAGGGCGCGCAGCAGCGGGGACAGCTCAGCGGTGTCCACGTCGTGCTGGACGGCCTTGACGAGGTCGGCGCCGCCTTCGAGCTGGGCTGCGGCGGCCGCGCCGTGGGTGTCGGAGCAGAACCGGGTGCGGTTGAGTTCCGAGACGTACGTCGCGATGAGTTCGCGCTCGCCGCGCGGCAGCGGGGACGGGCCCCGCAGGAGGGTGTCGGCGACCGCGTTGAGCGGAGCTGCCGAGTCGGGGCGGTCGGTCATCAGTCCCCTGATACCGGGCAGGTCGCTGACGATCGTGATGTGCGGCACCGGACGCGTCCTTTGCTGGAGGGTGGCTCGCGGGTCGGTGCCATAGTTGGCGCGGGGGCATGCTTACGCCAACTCCTGGCGTGCGCAATGCATTTCGTGCCTGTTCAGCCCCGGCGGCCCCGGCGGGCCTGCTTGCTGACGGCCTTCCACTGGCGGCGGATGTCGGCCATGGCGGAGGGGTCCTCGCGGCGCTCGCGGTAGGCGATCTCGCCCTGGAGCTTGCGCCAGTTGGCGAGGCGGGCGTACGGCAGGTCGCCGGTGCGGACGGCCTCTTCGACGGCGCAGCCGCCGTCGCCTTCGTGGCCGCAGTCTCCGAACTGACACTTCAGCGCAAAGGAGGCGAGGTCCGCGAAGACGTCGTCGACGGACTCGCGGCTCGCGGCGACCTCGAGGGACCGGATGCCGGGGATGTCTAGGAGGACTCCGCCGGACGCCAAGAGGTGCAGGCGGCGGGTGGTTGTGGTGTGGCGGCCGCCTGCGCGGCCGACCTCGGTGACCGCCTCGCGGGTGCCTTCCAGGGCGTTGAGCAGTGAGGTCTTGCCCGCGCCGGAGGGGCCGAGCATGACGGCGGTGGTGCCGGGGCCGAGCCAGGTGCGCAGGGTGTCGAGGCCCTGGCCGGTGAGGACGCTGACGGGGAGTACGGGCACGCCGGGGCTGAGGAGTTCGGCGGCAGCCGCGTCCTCGGCGCCTTCGTCACGGGTCCGGTCGCTCTTGGACAGGACGAGCACCGGCTGGGCTCCGCTCTCCCAGCCCATGACGGAGAGGCGCTCCACCATCTTGGCGTTGAGGCCGCCGTCGAGGGGGACGACCATCAGGACGGTCTCGATGTTGGCGGCCATGACCTGCGGGCCGCTGCCGGCGGCGGCGGCACGGGACAGGACGGCGCGGCGGGCGGCGATGGCGTGGATGCGGCCGTCGGCGCCGAGTCCGACCCAGTCACCGGCGACGGGGGTGGCTGGCAGCTGGGGGGCGGTGGTCGCGCTGTGCTGGACGAGCCGTCCGTCGGCCGCACCCAGCAGGACCTCGCACACGGATCCGTGGTTGACGACCACACGGGCGGGGGCGCCCGGCCCGGTCCAGCGGTCCTCGTCGGCGGCGTTCCAGCCGAGGCGTTCGAGGGCGGCGGGGGCGGTGAGCGTGTCAGTCATGAGTGTTTCCCTCGGTGATGAAGCCGGTCCAGGTCCGGCGCAGCCGGTCGCCGGCGGCGGAGTCGACGCGCTGGACGGCGTGCATGGTGTGGGAGCGGAAGACGACGAGGCGGTTGGGGCGGGGCAGGATCAGCGTGGGGTGGACCTCGCTGTGGACGAGGGCGGCGCCGTCCGCGGCGTCGGGGCGGGACTCCTCGTCGATCAGGGCGAGGCCGCCGCCCCAGCTCGCGTCCCAGCTCTCGTGGGTGAAGTAGACGTACGCGCCCACGCGGCCGGCGCCGGCGTCGTTGTGCCAGCTCAGCCGGGAGCCGGCGGGGTACCCCCAGGCGCTGAAGCTGAGGGCGAGGCTGTCGTCGTCCTCGCGGGCGGCTACGAGGTCCAGGTGGGCGGTGACCTGTTCTTTGACGGCGCGCTGCCAGCGCGGGGTGTCGGGGGCGTCGGCGGTCAGTGGCTGCTTGTCCTCGCCGGCGCGGTAGGCGAAGCCGTCGTAGACCGGGTCGATGGTGGACAGGACGGGCTTCAGGCGCAGGGCGGTGAAGTCGGCGGTGGCGGCGGCGAAGTCGGCCTCGGGCAGCAGGTCGTCGATGACGACGAAGCGGTCGCCGCTCGAGTGGATGTGCGCGGCGGGGCCGGTCGCGGGCGCGTCGAGGACGGTGGCGAGGTTCATGAGGTTGCCTTCCTTCCCCGGCCGGCCAGACGGGCGGCGGGGAGAGCGAGCAGCACGAGGAGGACGGAGACGACGAGGAAGACCGCGTCGTAGTGGGCGGTGAACAGGCCGCCGAGGAGCATGCCGACGGGCACGCCGACGGCGTTGACGAAGTTGTCCACGGAGCCGACGCGGGAGAGATAGCGCTCGGGGATCTCGCTCTGGTAGGCGGTGTCCCAGACGATGCCGCAGGCAGCGGTGGTCAGGGCGCACAGCGCGAACGAGGCGGCGATGACGGCCGTCGGCAGGTGGTCGCGCAGGGCCAGGGTGGTGAACTGCAGGACGGCGCCGAGGGTGACGACGACGGCGGCGGCCTTCCAGGGGTGCTGTTTCGACGCCGAGATCACGGTGAGGGAGCCGAGCAGGGAGCCGAGCGCGAGGCAGGTCGCCAGGACCGACCAGGCGCCGGTGCCGCCGAGGGAGTCGACCGCGATGACGGGGCCCGCGACGGCGGTCAGGCCGATGCCGAGGGAGATGACGAACCACAGGGCCATGCCGAAGCCGAACCACGGGTACCGGGCCATGACCGCGAAGCCGGCGCGGAAGCGCGTGTCCTCGCTCTCGGCGGCTTCGGCGGCTTCGGTGGCATGGGCCCCGGATCCGGCGGTGGCGGTGGCCCGGGCCCGGTCCCGGCGCGCCGGGGTGTGGATGCGCGAGAGCCGCAGCAGCAGGGCGAGGTTGACGGCGAACGAGGCGACGTCGAGCCACAGGACCCAGGCGAATCCGACGGTGCCCATCAGGACGCCGGCCAGGACGGGGCCGAGCAGGAACGCGACGTCGGCGACGAGGGACAGCAGGCCGTTGGCGTCCTGGAGCCGGTCCTCGGGGACGAGTTCGGGTGTCAGGCCGATCTGGGCGGGGTTGTAGAGGGCCGTGCCGACTCCGTAGAGGGCCGCGGACAGGCACAGGTGCCAGCTCTCCACGGGCAGCAGCCCGGCGAACAGCAGGGCCAGGGCGCCCTGGGCGACGATGCGCAGCACGTCGGCGCCCATCATCACCCTGATCCGGTCGTACCGGTCGGCGATGCGGCCGCCGGTGGCGACCATGCAGAACCGGGCGCCCCACAGCGAGAGCAGCACCCAGGTGATGCCCGCGGCGGAGCCGGACACCTGGTACGCGGCGAGGGCGAAGGCGACGGGGACGGCCGCGTCACCGATCTTGGAGACGACGTTCCCCGCGAAGAACGTGGCGAAGCGGCGTTCCCGCAGGATCGCCGTCTTGTCCTTGAGCCGGACAGTGGTGGACACGGTCACCCTTCGCAGATGAGGAAGTCGTTGCGTGCGCCGAAGCGGATCAGGTCGCGCAGGTCGGCGGCGGACAGGTCGCTCTGGGCGGCCAGGTCGTGCCAGGTCAGGGCGGAGCCGCGGGAGAGGATGCCGATCGTGGCTTCCAGACGGCGGTCGAGCCGGATGCGGCGCCCCATGGTGATGACCACGAGGCCGTCGTCGGTGAGGCGGATCTTCGGCGGGAAGCGGCTCGCCCAGCGGATGCGGGTGGATTCGCCGACCTCGCCGGTCAGGGCGGAGCGCAGGGAGGCGCCGGCGCGGCGGTCGGGCCGCATGGCCAGGCGGGTGGCGAGCCATTCGAGGTCCGGCTCGGGGGCGCTGGTGCCGAGGAGGTCGTGGGCCGCGAGGGCCTCCTCGCGCAGATCGGCGAAGGGTTCGTAGCCGATGGTGAGGTGGACGGTGAGTTCACCGGTGCCGCTGACGCAGTGGGCGGTGGCCCGCGGCACGGACAGGCACATGCCGGGCTCCAGGGTCCGGTCCAGGCTGCCGGGGGCCAGGTCGCGGGAGCGGGCTCCGATGCGGGTGTCGACCTGCCAGTGCTTGCGGCCGAGCAACTGCAGGATCAGCGCGTCATGGTCGTCCGAGTGGACGTCGAAGGCGGAGGCGTCGCCCGCGGTGATGTAGCAGTTGACCCAGGCGCGTGCGTGCAGCTGGTACTCGACGGCCTCGCACAGCAGCATCACGCGCTCGTCGAGGGCCTCGATGTGGCTGATGACCAGGGTGGCGCCGCGCTCGATCGCGCTGTGCAGGTAGGCGGGGACCAGGGTGGTGTGCAGGACCTCGCCGTCGCCGACGCGCGAGCGCATCCAGCGGCTGCGGTCGACCTGGCGGCCCGACTCGACGAGGCGGAAGTTGGTGGCCAGTGCGCCGGGGCGGGCCAGGGCGGACCAGACGCCGGCGAGCAGGGTGTCGGAGGCCTCGGAGGCCTCGGAGCTGCCTGGGGAGCTGCCTGGGGATCCGGCGGGGAACCCGGCGGCCGTGCGGGAGCCCTCGTAGAGGCGTACGCCGGATGCCGGAGGGAGCGCTCCCGGCTCGCCGAGGGCGCTGAGCAGCTGCTGGGCGTACGCGTAGGCGTCGAAGGCGCTCATGCCGGCGTCACCGCCCCGAGGGCGTGGAGTCCGCGGGCCAGCGCGGCGCGGGCGGCGTCGTCCAGGCCGTCCGGGAGCAGCTGGGCGAGACCGGCGAAGGTGAACGGCCGCGCGGAGCGGGTCGCCAGCTCCAGCGCGGCGAAGTCGAGGCCGTCGGGGACGGGCAGGAAGCGGCCGCGTACGACGAGGGCGGCGCCCGCGGCGGTGTGCGCGGCGGCGAGGACCCCCGGCTGGGCCCAGCGCAGCAGGGCGCCGTCTTCGGGACTCTCGCGGGGCAGGGAGGCGCGGTGCGGGCGGCTGAGGTAGCCGGTGGTGCGCAGCCGCAGCTGGGCCAGGGCGAGTTCGGCGGCTATCCGCTCGGCGAGCGGGAGGGTGTCCGCGGAGCCGGCCGTGTCCGCGAACAGGGCGTGGGCCCGATCGGCGACCTGCTGGGCGGTGGGGTAATCGGCGAGGGCGGGCGCGTCGGACGCGGGGGCGGAGCGCCACAGGGCCTCGGTGACGATCGAGCGGCTCTTCACCGGATAGAGGGTGAGGCCGAGGAAGGCGGAGGGACCGAGATTGCGGAACACGTGGTACGTGTCTTTCGGTATGCAAATGAAATCGCCGGGCTGGAGCAAGAAACGCTCCGCCGAACCGAGGTGCTCCTCGATGTCGAAGGTGATGCGACCGAAGGACGGGCTAGGGGTGATCCCGGAGGCGTCGAAGGGATTCTCCTGCCAGACCCACACCTCCTTGGGCGAGGGGCCGAGATGGAAGATGAGCGACGGCTCCGAATCCTTGTGTATTCCGAACGGCGTCCAGCCCGAGTCGGCCACGAAGGTGTACACATCCGTGCCGGAGGGGAGTTCGTGAATTCCCTCGGCAACGATTTCCCGTACGAGTGCGGCGACCCATTCGGCGAGCGGGAGACTCCAGGAGGAGATGTCATTGACGGCCAGGCAGGCCTCGCGGCTGCCGGCGGTGCGGGCGAGCCATTCGACGGCGCACTCCCCCGGTGCCACGGGCGAGTCCAGGAACCGCTTCGTCAGCCTGTAGTCGAACGCGCCGGGCCGCAGGGCCCGCAGTCGCAGCTCGCCCGGCGCGGTACGGGTGGCGGTGCGCAGGCTGTCGTCGATGAGCCGGCTGACATGGCCGGGATCCGTGACGAGGGACGCCGCGAAGAACGTGGCGCCGAAGTCCGGGGCCTCGGCGGCCGCGAACGCCTTCCACTTCTGTGCGTCGATGGTCGTCCGGGCGATCTGGCTGGTCTGGCCGGTCTGGCTGGTCGTCATCAAAACTCACCGCTATCCAGGAAATCAGGGTAGATATGCCGACGCGGCCGGTGTCTTGTCAGACGACCGGCCGCGTGACGCAGGGGGCCTCAGTGGCCGACGTCCTGGCGCGGCCCGAATTCGGCCTCGAAGTCGAAGTTGTCGTCCTCGAGGATCTCCATGACCAGGTTCTTCTCGTTCTCCATGTGACCATTCCTTTATGAGGTGGTGTACTGAAAGTCATTCAGCAGGGTTTTTACCGAAGGGGGCTTCAGTAAGACCGTCGAGCGGCTCTTGGCTGCTTTCCGGTTCGTTCTGAGAATGAGCTTGTCATGCCCGCCGGGACGTTGTCATGCTTTTCGTTTGGCATGGGATTCGCCTGGCAGTTTCGTGTCACGCGGGACGCTCACAGCAGACCGCGCTGGGCGGCCTGCAGGCCGAGCTGGAAGCGGCTGTGCGCGCCGAAGCGCGCCGACAGGCCGGAGATCATGCGCCGTTCGCTGCGCAGGGAGATCCCGAGCTTGCGGGCGACGGCCTCGTCGGTCAGGCCGTCCGCCAGGAAGCGCAGCAGGGCGCGCTCCTGCGCCGAGTAGTCCGCGTCCGTGGCACCCGTGACACCCGTGGCACCCGTGGCACCGGCCGCCTCCGTGGCCAGTGGCGTGCCCTCGTTCCACAGGTGGGAGAACAGCGCGCCCAGGCCCGCCAAGGCGCCCGGCTCGCGGATGACGACCGCACCCTGTCCGTCCTCGTGCGGGGCCGTCGGCAGGACGGCGCACTCCCCGTCGGCGATGCGCAGGTGCATCGGCAGCGAGGGAACGGTGCGGATCTCGGCGCCCGCCCGTGTCAGCCTGCGCATCGCGCGGCGCCGCTCGGGGGAACCGGCCGTACTGTCCAGGTGGAGCACCCGGACACGCAGACCGTGGAAGAGCCTGTCCTCATAAAGGGAGACGTCGAGATCCCACGGGGTGCTGTCGCCGGCGCCGGTGGGGGCGAACACGCTGATGTCGGTGGCGGCGTGGAGGGTGAGGTCCTCCAGGCGGCGGCGTACCGCGTCGGCTCCGGTGAACCGTTCCACCGCGCCGGTGGTGCTCTCGCGGCCGAGGGCGGCGTAGTCGGCGAGCAGGTCAGCGACCGCCGCGCGTCCGGCGTCCACTTCGAGCTGGGTGCGCCGCAGATCCTCCTCCCGCCGTGCCAGGAGCGCCGCCAGGCCGGCCTGGGGCGGGACCAGGCGGAGGGTGTCGGCGGCAGGGGCGCGGTACGTGGCGTTCAGGTCGTTCAGGTCGTCGGCGTGGTGCACGTGGTCGGCGGCGTCGTTCGATACGGACGAGCGCAGCAGCGCGAGGTCCGCGAGCCGGTCCAGCGAAGTCAGTACGGCGGCCCTGCTCTCCCCCAGCGCTCCGGTGAGGTCGTCGATCCCCCAGGAGGGATGCTCCAGCATGAGTCGGTAGACGGACTCCGTCCCCGTGTCGAGTCCCAGTACCCGCAGCATCAGTGTTCCCCCGAAGTCGTCTGGAGTGGTCGGGTGGTCGTGGCGCCGGCAGCGGCGCCGGTCCGCGGGGTCATATCCGTGCCACGGCACGGATATGACCCCGCTCCCCCTGTGGATCGGCGGTCCGCTTCCGGCATAGTCGGTGCGTGCACCTCGTCGAGTTCGCCCTCACCAAGCCGCAGAGCGCCCCGGCGGTATCCGCCGACGCGCTGCTGCACGCGCTGTGGGAGGTGTGCGAGCCCGGTGACGGCCTGGAGCATCTGCGGGTGCACACCGCCCGCTCCGGCGCGCGGGGTGTGGCCTTCCTGATCGCACCCGACGCGGCGAGCGCGCTCGCGCACTGCCGAGGTCTGTGCCGGCGGGCACTTGAACGCTCCGCCGAGCTGCCCGGATGGGAGCTGGCGCGCCCCGCACAACCCTGAGGCCTTCTCGAAGGTGCCCGCAGGGTTCCGGCCAGCTGCCCAAGTCTCGCCGTCTGACGAAGTGTCTCTTGCCACCGCTTCATTCTTGGGATAGGCCGGGTACGACGCTTCTTCTGACGTGCTGAGCTCTGCCCCTCGTGCGGTTGAACCGTACGGCCACCGGTCGCCGCCGGGGCGGGGGTTGTTTACGCCGTAAAACCGGAGCGGGCCCGGGCGGCCGTGCGGGAGGCGTGATTTTTACGCCGTAAAAACTGGAACGGGTCCCCGAAACACCCGCGCGGGGGCGTACATGAGCCATCGAAGTTAGTAAGGTTGCTTCATGTCGTCTACAGAACCCCAATCTGACCGTAAGAAGGTTGTCTCCAAGCTGCCTGGAGCGCTGCGTACGGACCTGAAGGTCCGGGCCGCAGAGCTCATGATCGACATCCAGGACGCCGTGGCCGAGGCCATCACCGACTGGGCCGCGGTCGACGGGACGCTCCCTCATGTCGGGACGGCGGGGGCCGATTCGTTCGCCACGTGGCTGCCGGAGGAGTTGTACGCCAGTTTCAAGCGGGACTGCGTACGGCTGGGGATCCCCTATGTACAGGGGCTCAGCCAGGCGGTGCGGCTGTGGCTGGAGACGCACCCCTCGCCGCGGAAGCGTCCTGCCACCGGCATTCCGCAGCGCAAGATCGTCTGCAACCAGAAGGGCGGGGTCGGCAAGACCACCATCTCCGCCGGGATCGGGCAGGCGCTGGCCGAGGACACCGACCTCGGGGGGCTGGGGCTGCGGGTGCTGCTCGTGGACTACGACCCGCAGGGCCACCTCACCAAGCAGCTGGGCCTGGCCCAGCTGCCGCACGACGGGGACAGCCTGGCGAAGTTCATGTCGGGTCAGGCACGCGGTGACATCCGGGACCTGGTGGCGACCGTCGACGAGCCGCGCTTCGGCAAGCGGCTCGACGTCCTGCCCGCGTGCGCCGACGCCTTCCTCCTCGACGTCATGATCGTTCAGGCCCGGAACCGGCAGGCGACGCTGGAGCGCGCGCTGGAACCGCTGGAGCCGCACTACGACGCGATCATCATCGACTGCCCACCCAGCCTCGGCATGGCGATGGACGCGGCGATCTACTACGGGCGCCGGCGCGACGGCGAGGCGGCGCGGGTGTCGGGGGCGGTCATCACGGTGCTCGCCGAGGATTCGTCCGCGGACGCGTACACGATGCTCATCGAGCAGATCGAGTCCGGCAAGACGGACTGGCGGGTCGAGGTGGACTACCTCGGGCTCGTCGTCAACGCCTACGACTCGCGCGACGGTTACGTCGTGACCTCCTCGCTCCAGTCGTGGCGGGAGCTCAGCGATCCGCCCGTCGTCGGTGTCATTCCCCGGCTGAAGGAACAGCGGGAGGCCGCCAGGGCGCGTCGGCCGCTGCTCGCCTACGCCCCGCACTCCGAGCAGGCAGACATCATGCGCAACATCGCCAGGGAGATCTCGTGACCGCCGCCCGTGACCGTGTGGGGCCCTCGGCGGCGTTCAGCCAGGCCGCCTCGCCGCGCAGCATCCGCGGCCACCTGATCGACAGCCTGGTCGGGTCCGCCCCGACGGAGATCCCGCTGGGCCGGATCACCCACAACCCCGGCAACCCGCGCGAGGTCCTCGACGAGGGGTACATCGCGGCGCTCGGCGCCAACATGGGTCAGGTCGGGCAGATCCAGCCGGCGACGGTGATGACCCGGCTGGCCTTCCTCGTCTCGCACCCCGAGCACCAGGACGAGGTGCCCGCGGAGGCGGAGTACGTGGTGCTGGACGGGCATTGCCGGCTGGCGGCCGCGCGCTCGGCGGGGCTGCCCACGCTGAAGATCACGGTGGACGACTCCGCGGCCGGCACGCCCGAGGACGTGCTGGCGGCGGCGCTCAGTGCGAACCACTTCCGCAAGGACCTCACGTACATCGAGGAGGCCCGGGCCCTGGAGGCGCTGATCGCACACCACGGCAGCGCGGCGGCGGTCGCCGAACTGCTGGGCGGGAGGCTGAACGCGGGGTGGATCTCGCAGCGCCGTGCGTTGCTGGCGCTGCCGCAGGACGTGCAGGACCGGGTCGACGCGGGGGAGATCCCGCTGGAGATCGCGCGGAGCGCGGGGCGCAAGGACCCGGAGGAGCAGCGGGCCTTCATCGAGGCCAGGCTCAGCGAGCGGCACGCCGGGCAGGCCGGGAAGACCAAGGCCAAGCGGGGGCGGGCGGCCGCGGCGGACCGGCGGGCGGAGGCCTCCGGCGGGGGCGAGTTTTACGGCGTAAACAACCGGGGCGCCGAGGGCGGCGGGCCGGGCGAGTTTTACGGCGTAAACAACCAGGGCGCCGAGGGCGGCGGACCGGGCGAGTTTTACGGCGTAAACAACCAGGGCGCCGAGGGCGGCGGACCGGAGGAGTTTTACGGCGTAAACAACCAGGCTGCCGAGGGCGGCGGACCGGGCGAGTTTTACGGCGTAAACAACCAGGGGGAGGCCGGGGTCTCCGGCGGGGGCGAGTTTTACGGCGTAAACAACGGCGACGGTGCGGGGCAGGGGGTTCCCGAGCCGCGTGACGCGGTGGGCGGGGACGACCCGGAGGACGAGGCGGCTCCCGGCGCGGGCTGGGTGCACGTGCGCAAGCTCAACCGGATGCCGTGGACGGACGGGCACAAGGTCGCGGACCTCGTGCTGGCCAAGATGGACGAGGAGCAGCGGGAGGTCCTCATGCAGCGCATCATCGAGGCCCGGACGGGGTCCCGGCCCGAGTAGCGGCGATCGGAGACGGTCAGTCATGTGGGGCCCATCGCAGAACATGCGGTGGGCCCCACGTGTGTACGGAGTCGGCGGACTTGCCCAAGTCGTAGCGAGCGTGCGCCCGCGGCCTGCGCGGGAGCCGAAATAGCACTTTGGAAGAAGTCGGACGGTGCTCCGGCTCCTTAGCGTGTTGCTCGCGCGCGGTGGGTGGGCCGTCCCTGACGGGGGAGAGGGGCCCAGCCCGTGCGGCGGTCCGTCCGGTCCCGGTCGTCACTCTGAAGGAGCATTAATGAACCACCCTCCCGGTATGCCAGGTATGCCAGGAATGGGGGGCATGGCCTCCTCTGTGGACACTGCGGGAGCGGTTCTCTTCATCCTCTGGGCCGTCGCGATGTGGGCGGCCGTGGCCGTCCTCGCGTACGCGAACCGCAGTACGGTGAAGCCCTGGCTGTACAAGACCTCGGTCGGGCTGATCGGCCTCGGGGTCGTCGGCCAGCTGGGCCACTTCCAGGAGCACGTCTCACAGGCCGGCTACTGGATCACCCACCCGATGTCCCCGGCGTGGATGACCCCGTGGGCCAACAGCCTGTCCCGTGGCATGGGCCAGATCGACACGACCAAGCCCTCCCTGGGCATGGAGATCCTGCACCTCACCGGAAACTTCATCTTCCTCGCCGGCCTCGTCGGCATCGTGCTGATCACCAAGCGGGCCGCCGGCAACCTGCAGTCCCGCAAGTGGGCCAAGATGGGCGTCTGGATGCAGGGCATCCACGGCATCGAGCACGTCGTCCTGACTCTGTCCGTCGCGCTGGGTGCGAGCCGCGCGATCGGCCTGTCGACCTGGTTCGGCACGATCCCGCCGGGACCTGCGCTGACCACGTACCGCGTGTGGTGGCACTTCGTCGCCAACCTGATCGGAACCGGCATCCTGGCGTTGTCGCTGTACCACCTGTGGCGCGAGAAGCGTGCGGTCAAGGCCAGCTTCGAACAGCCGACGCAGGGCGAGAGCGCCGAGGAGACGGCCGGCCCTAAGGGCGATGCGCACGGTGCGACGTGCCCCACGTGCAACGCCTCTCCCGCTTCCGTACCGTCCGCCGCCGCCAACGATCTGGTCGGGGCAGGACAGGGCACCTAGGGTCCGGGTCCCGGGGCCGGACGGTTTCAGCCGGTGCCCGCCCACAGGGGGGCTCTGGCCGAAACCGTCGCAGGGAGCGGTTCGTGTTCCGGCGGGGAACCCGTACGGCATCGCCAGCACATGCCGCCCGCCGTGGGACGTCCGCAGCGCACCCCACCCCGGCCGGGGCAGCACTCGGCCGAAGCGGTCGCGGTATGAGGCGTGGAGCACTGGGCGCACTCCCCGGACTGACCGGGGCGCAAAAGCCGTTCGCAGGTCGGGCAGCAGGACCGGAGCGGAGGTGGGGACGTGGGCTGCCGGAGGACGGCGCCGGTGGCTGGGCTCGTGATCCTGCGGGCGGCACGGAACTCCGTGCAGGCGCGGCAGTGCTCGCCGGTCGACCAGAGCACACCGGTCTCGCAGTCGGGGTTCGCGCAGCCCCACCGGGGCAGCGCCACGCCGAGCAGCCAGCGGCCCGGGTCACGGATTTCGTCAAGGAAGGTGCTGGCGAGGCGCTGAGTGACACGGGCCCGCAGCCGTTCCACGCTCGCGCCCTCGTCGAGCCGTCGGCCGATTTCGCGCCCGATGCGCCTCAGCACGTATCGGTTGGCGCTCCCGAGCAGCATGCGGACGGGTTCCAGTACGGCGTCGACCCTGGGGCTGAACGTCAGTGGGGGCCGGCTGTCGGGAGAACGGGGCACCGTGCCCGTGCCGCTGCCGCGCACTGAGGTGGGGGGAGAAGAAGTCCTTCGGCCCGCGCGCAGCGCGACACCGCCCTGGCGCACCAGGGGCCGGGTGCGATCGAGCGCGTGACCGGCTTCCTTTTCTACGGTCAGGTCGCCTACGGCGGGTTGGACGAGCTCGCGCTCGTCATCGGGTCGGTCAGTCATGGGGTCTTCCTCATACGCGAGCGATCCAGCATGAACATCAGGACCCGATCCGTCACCAACCGGAGTGGTGGGAGGGGCGGTCGGCGGCTCCTCCAGAGGGGGGGAGGCGCTGTTGTGGACGAGGAAGAGGTGCCGGCCCCTTACTCCGGCCCGGCGGTCCACTGTGATCCAGCCGGCCGCGGCCAGCCTGGCGACGATCTCCCCGGCGGCCTTCACGGTGATCGGCTGGCCGGCACGGGCACCGGAGTGGTGGCGCAGCAGGTGGGCCAGATCGCTCACGGACAGTGGGATCCGCTGGACGACCGAGTAGGCGATCACGGCGTAGGCCCGCAGCAGCCGGGGGGAGAGGACCTCGCTGGCGTGCACCGGCAGCCAGATGAACCGCTCGGTGGCGTTCATGGGGCGGACCCGGCGCAGGGCGGTGGTACCGCGGCCTCCGGGCAGTGAGCGGCGCTGGTTTTCGGGCAGTTCGACGATGCCGTCGGGAACGACGGACCGGAGCCGGGCCACCGCGCGCTCGACCGTCGACGGGGACAGGTGCAGGTAGGAGGCGATCGTCGCGATGCCGGCCGTACAGCCTTCGGGCCGCTGCCCGAGCGCCTTGATCTTCACGTAGACACTGAGGTCCGCGTCGGAGTAGCACGCGGACTCGACGATGCGCATGGGCACTTTGACGCGCCTTCGGAAGCGCGGCGCCAAGTCCCTTTGGTCCGTTCTGAGTTGGGACGATCCGGTCGGGATGCTGTTCGGCAAGCAGTTTTCCGGCCAACAATTTTCATGAGAACACTGGAAAAGCCCTGAGATGTGGTCCATGATACGTAGGTCTCCGTGCATTGGTGATCTAGCTTTCTCCGTGCATTGGTGATCGAGCAGTGCGCTGGTGATCAAGGTCTCCGTGCATTGGTGATGTAGCAGTGCGCTGGTGATCAAGGTCTCCGCGCATTGGTGATCGAGCAGTGCGCTGGTGATCAAGGTCTTGGCGATCAAGGTCTCCGTGCATTGGTGATCGAGCCGTACATGGGTGGTCGAGGTCTTGGCGATCTAGGTCCCCGTGCGCTGGTGATGCAGTCGTAGGTCTCTGTGCCCTGGGTGCAGGGAGGGTTGGGTCCGTGCTGGTCGCGCGGGTGTTTGGTTGGTCAGAACCTGTAGTGATGCGTTCCGGGGTGGTACCCGCAACGTGTGTTCGCCCGCTGAGTTGGTAGCTCGACGGGTGATGTCGTGGACGTCGTGACCCCGGTGGTGGTACACCGGGTTCGGCGACGAGGCCTGTGGAGCCTCCTTAGTACGTAGAACTTCTGATCGGCCCCGACGGTTACTCAGACAGAACTCACATCTGTCATTTCCGCAGAAGCGGTGAACGCGAAGCTTCCGCCCTGTAGGGCGTTGACGCGGACCATGCGACGTGCGGCCGGCCCCTCGCCCGACAGTGCTTCCGCCTCGATCCAGCAGGGCTCGTCGAGTTCGACGTAGCGGTTGAAGGTGATGTCCATCGACGTGGCGATCACCGGGCTCCACGACGGTTGGAGAGCATGCCCCGCCTGGCGCACGGACTCCAAGAGCAACATGCCCGGGACGTGGTCGAGCGGGTGGTCGAAGAGGACCGGGTGGCTTGTGTCGACGCGCAGTTGCCAGCGCCCGCGTTCCGGCGTGGGGGACAGCACGATGTCCTGGCTGCGGTGGCGCCCCACCGTGTGCCGGGAGACCGCCTGCGGCGCCGCAAGTGCGTTCTCGAAGATCTGCCGGTCTCCCCGGCCCTCCCGAAGGCGCTGGTACACCACGGGGGAGTGGCAGCCGAACCGGGTGCTGGCCACGGCGAGCAGGGACCCGTTGCGCACGACGTCGAAGTGCATGGACACCTGAGTCGGAAGTGACCGGTGGTACCTGATGTCCGAGACCGTCACGTGGAGTTCGACTTCACAGGGGCTGCTCTCGATGTTTAAAACCTGCGGGTTGACCGAGTACTGCATCCGTTGCCAGCTGAGCTGGTGGCCGAACGGAACGTTGTAGGCGACGTGCGTGAGCAGCAGGAGCGTCTGCCGTACCGTCTCTACGAGCAGCAACGGATCGTGGAGACCCTGCTCGGAGGCGTAGAAGCTGTGGCTTCTGGGCCATTGGGCCTTGACCACGAAGCCGTCGGGACCGGTCCTGTCCCAGCCTGTCAGGAACACCTCCGACAGGCTCGCTCTGTGTACGTACTCCTTGGCGACCGTCGTGGTGAGGGCGGGTTTCGCCGCCTCCGGACGTTCTGTGGTGATGGGCATGCCTCTCCCCTGAAGCGTGCGTAAATGGGCCCATGACCGGACTGCCGACCGGCGGGGCTGATCTGTAAAATAAGGGCGTTCGTTTTTTTTGTCGAGAGAGACCGAGAGTCCTCATGGCTGAACCGAAGCAGGATCGGGCGGTGAAGACGCGCGAAGCGATCATCTTTGCCGCCGCCGAAGTCTTCGATGAGTGCGGGTACCAGGGCGCGAGCATCAGCAAGATCATGAATCGCGCTGACGTCACGCAGGGAGGGCTGTACTTCCACTTCAAGTCGAAGAAGGGGCTGGCCCTTGCCGTCATGGCCCAGCAGCAGGAGTTCGTGCGCTTCCCCGAGGGGGACATCGGTCTGCAGAGACTGATCGACCTCAACTTCTTCCTCGCGCACGAGCTCCAGAGCAACGTCCTCTTCCGGGCGAGCGTCCGGCTGGCCGTGGACCAGGGTGACTTCGGGGTGCAGGACGACACCGCATACCAGGAGTGGGTGGACCAGTTCCACGCGCACATGTGCGCCGCCCGGCAGCAGGGTGAGCTGCTCGACGACGTCGATGAGAGGGAGTTCGCCAACGTGCTCGTGGGTGCCTTCAGCGGTACCCAGATCTTCTCCAACGTCTCCACCGGACGTGCCGACCTGCCGGAACGCATCGCGTCGCTGTGGCGCTACCTGCTTCCCTCGATCGCCACCCCGCAGGCGCTGGCGCGGCTGCGCATCCCGGCCGGCCGCCTGCGTCTCGTTGCGTGAGGCCCCGTCAGGTCGTGGTCACCGGCGCGACGGGGTTCATCGGATCGGCGGTCCTGGGGGAGTTGGCCCGCCGCCGTGACGCACCGGACGGCGGCCGGTTCCCGCGCATCCGTGTGGTGGGGCGCCGGCTGCCGCCCGAGGCGGCGGCACTCGTCGACGAGTGGGTCCCCGGTGACCTGGCGGATCCGGCCACGCTGCGAGGGGTGTGCGAGGACGCGGACGTGCTGCTGCACCTGGCGTCGTCGCTCGATGCCGCCGAGGACAAGTGCGCGGCGGTGAACGTCCGGGGAACCGCGGACCTGATGGGCGAGGCCGAACGGGCCGGAACCGGCCGGATCGTCCACCTGTCGACGGCGGCCGTCTACGGACCGGGGCCGCACGCGGGGATCGCGGTGAACGAGGTCGAACCGGCCCCGGTCTCGTCCGCGAGCCGCACCCGATTAGCCGGCGAGGCGTACGCCTTGGCCGCCGGCGCGACGGTCCTGCGTCCGGGACTGGTGGTGGGGCGGGGCGACCGCTGGGTCGTGCCCGCCTACGCCGCGCTCGTCGACGCGGTCCCCGCATCCTGGGAGGGCGGCCGCGGACTGCATTCCGTCGTGGCGGTCGAGGACCTCGCCCGCCTCATCGTGCACGTCGGCTGCCTGTCGAGGCTGCCGGAGGGCCGTGTCTGGCATGCCGGCCACCCCGAACCGGTGAGCACCGGTGACCTGTTGAGCGCTCTGGCAGACCACCGGGTGCTGCCGGCCGTGTCGGGTGAGATGGCCTGGAACGAGTGCGTGGACGGGCTTCGTGCGTCAGGGTCCGGTGAGAGCGAGAGGGTCTTCTCGCTCCTCACCCTCGACCACTGGTACGACAGCCGTGCGGTCTGGCGTGCGGCCGGCTGCCACCCGGGGCCCGGCCCGCTGGCACGGCTGGCCGGGATGGCGTCCTGGTACCGCTCTTGGCTCGCGGACCACGGCCGTTCCCAGCCGTCGAGCGCCGCCGGCGTCAGCTCTCTTCCGCGCTCCGCTGCGGGGGCAGGAGGTCCTGGCCCGAGTTCTCGGCGGACACTCCGGCCAGTGCCAGATGCCAGACGCGCTTGAGCTGAGCGACGGCGCTTTCGAATTCCACTTCCGTGCCGATGCGGCTGCGCAGGTAGGCCTCGGCGCCGCTGGTCAGATGCTCTACCAGCGTGGTGACGTCCGCAGGAAGTGCGCTCTCGCGAAGTTGGCCGGATTTGTAGGCCTGATCAAGGAGCTCTTGCACGGTCGGCAGCCACGTGTCGGACCAGGAGGCGGTGCCGGGGCGCTCCCGGGACAGCCGGATGGCCGACCGTACCGCCGGTTCCTGCTCCATCAGGCGGGCGAGCTCCAGCGTGAGGTCGACCACCATGCGCAGGGCCGGCAGGCTCTCGGAGACCACGCCCGTCAGCGCGGCCTGCGTCACCGTGCGGCCTTCCTCCTGCACCGCGTCCGCCAGTTCCCTCTTGGACGGGAAGTGGAAGGTCACGGCTCCTATGGACATGCCGGCCGCGGTGCTGATCCTGGCCAGTGACGTTCCGTCGTAGCCCGCGTTGTCGAACTCCACGGCCGCGGCCCGGATGAGGGCATTGCGCGTGCGCAAGGCCCGCTCCTGCTTCACCACGCTGTCTCCTCAAGAGCGTTCTGATCCGCGGGACCTATGAGGGACCGGCTGTCGAACCGATGGCGCACCGCATGGTTGTCCCAGCCGGCGTTCACGTTTGGGAACCAGTCTTCCGGCGCTCCACAGCCTTCCGCAAGGTGGAGTTGCCCAAGACGTATCGGGATTTTCCAGACGGTACCGCTTCCGCTATGTCGCATCCGGATGTGCTCCGGCGAACGTTGACGCGCGGTCGAGTGCGGCTCCACGCGCCAGGGTGCGGGGCCGTACCGAACGTGCTGGTCGGAGCCCGACTTGGCAAAGTGCATCAGGCAACTCTCCTGAGTCGCAAAAAAAACAGGGTGTTCGCTATTATTCTAACGTGGTCAGCAGTCGCGGGCCGATACGAAGGAGGGAACCCGCCATGGTCGCGCATGTTGTGACGAGCACTCGAACCTCGGTGCCGGTGTTCGCGGAGCAAGTGTTCGAAGCTCTGCCCCGGACGGACCAGCGGCGTTGGGCCCAGGCCTACGTGCACGGGCTGCTCACGACGCCGGGCAAGAAGACGGTGCGCCGCCTCGCCGCGGCGATCACCGATTCGCCCACCGCGTCCCAGTCGCTGCACCAGTTCGTGAACGCGAGCCCGTGGGACTGGACCCCGGTTCGCGCGGAGCTGGCCCGCTGGACCGAACAGCAGGCGGCGGCCCGCGCACTGGTGGTCGGCCAGGCGGTGCTGCGCAAGCGCGGGGAGTACTCCTGCGGCGTGCACCGGCGCTTCGTCGCCTCGACCGGACGCTCCGTCACCTGCCAGGTGGGCGTGGGTGGTTTTCTGGCCACCGACGACGGGGCGATGCCCGTCGACTGGCGGCTGCTGCTGCCCGGATCCTGGGCCAAGGACCCCGAACGCCGGCTGCGCACCAAGATTCCGGCCGAGGCCGGACAGCGGTCGCTCGAACAGCACGCGCTCGACGTGGTCGACACCCATGCGGAAGCCAGCCGCAGGGCGCAGATACCGGTCGTCGCCGACCTCGCGGAGTCGGTGGGAGCCGCCACGTTCGTGCAGGGCCTCGCCCAGCGCGGGCGTGACTTCGTCGTCGCGGTTCCCGGCAACCTCCAGGTGATGGTCGGCCGTCACCTGCGGCTGCAGCGGCCGCACTTGGCCGACGGTCCGGCCCTGCTGCTCGCGGCCCGCACTCTCTTCGAGGTCGAAGGGGCCAGCATGGCCCGGGTCGAGACGGTGAGTTCCTGGGGCGGGGTCGGCGGGCACAAGACCGTCGTCTCCAGTTTCGTGCGGCTGCCCGAGCCGGGAGCGGCCGGAGCGCCGGTCCAGCGCACCTACCGGCTCTTCGCCGTGCGGCCCGAGCGCGGGCGCGAGCCGCTCAAGCTGTGGCTGACCAACCTCAACCACGCCCGGACGGAGGACGTCATCGGGTTGACCCGACTGCTGGGCAGCGCCGCCGACAGTGTGCGGGAGATGGAGAGCGAATTCGGCCTCCTCGACTTCGAAGGCCGTTCCTACCCGGGCTGGCACCACCACATGACACTGGTGTCCGCCGCCTACGCGTACAACCGCTTCGGCCGGGGACCGTCCGGGACCGCGGAGATCACGCGCCGGGCCGCGGAGCTGGTGCTCGCCGCCGCGTAAGCACAAGGACAGCGCACCGCTACGGATGCCCGCCGCCGTGACCATCACGAGGCGGCGGCAGCCGAGGCACCCCGTGTCCGGCGAGACTCCCGCCGGAGCGTCCGCGAAGGCTTGCAGGATCCGCCCACGACGACCGGCATCATGAATCGCCCTCTTCATCCGGGTCCTTTCATGAAACTCGTGGTGTGCATAGTGTGAGGGGATGCTGAAACACACGTATGAGGGCCAGGACTGCAACCTGGCCCGGACCTTGGAGGTCGTGGGGGAGCGCTGGACGCTGTTGATCGTCCGCTCGGCCCTCCTCGGTATCAAACGCTTCGACGGCTTCCTGGGCAACCTCGACATTGCTCGCAACGTTCTCACCAACCGGCTGGCCCGGCTGGTCGAGGCAGGGATCATGGAGCGGGTGCCCTACCAGGACCGGCCCGTGCGCTACGAGTACCAACTCACCACCGCAGGGCGGGATCTGACCCGGGGTGTCATCGCCCTGATGCAGTGGGGCGACCGGCACCTGCACCACGAGCAGGGGCCGCCGCGCCGAGCCGATCACATCGGCTGCGAGGGCGCGGTTCACGTCGAGCTGCACTGCGGCCACTGCGGACGCCAGGTCCACGACGAGGAAGTGGACGTGCGTTCCATCCGCTGACCTTCCCCCGGCTCCCGTGCCCCCACCCGAAGATGCCTCGGTGCGCTTGAACCTCACTTGAGCCGCAGGGTGCGCACGGACGGAGATGCCCGGCCGTGGCCCGGGCGCACACGATGTGGCCTCCGGCCGCCGTCAGAGCGGCCCGTACGAGGAGGCGTCTCCGTGCCCGCACTGGGAGCACTGCGCAGGCTGGCCATGGCCCCGTCCCTGGACGAAGTGAGCTTCGCCGGACGCGGTTTCTCCGTCGAGCCGACCGAACGGACCCGCAAGCTGGAGGCCGTACCCCAGGCCGTCGTCACCGGTTTCGAGTGGGGCATCGAGGACCGCGCCCTGGCGACGACCGAGCGCCGGCTCTCGCTGGTCGACCCCGAGGTCCAGGGCTTCGCGTACGAGGGCGCCACCATGGCCTGCGCCATCCGCGACGTGATGGGCCCCGGCAAGGGCCACCGCACCCGGGACCTGCTGCGGGGCGGCGGCAAGCGGCACATCTTCCTCAACTACATCGGCATCGGCTTCGCCATGGCCAAGCTGCCCCGCCCGATGTGGAAGAAGCTCGTCCCCGACCTGACCGAGCCGCAGTACTACCCGGCCATGAGCTGGCTGTGCGTCGACGGATACGGCTTCGACCGCGCCTACTTCGACACCAAGCGCTGGGTCGGCGGGCAGCGGCTGGACACCCCCTACCTGTGGGACGGCGACGCGGACTACTTCCAGCGCGCCTTCGACCAGGGTGTCGGCCGTGCGCTGTGGTTCATCCACGGCGGCCACGTCGCACACGTCTCGGCCGCCGTGCGCGCCTTCGCATCGGCCCGCCAGGGCGACCTGTGGAGCGGTGTCGGCCTGGCCGCCACCTTCGCCGGGGGCACCACCGCCGCCGACCGTGCGGCGCTGCGCGCCGAGGCGGGGGAGGACTGGGACCACCTGGCGCAGGGTTCGGTGTTCGCCGCCAAGGCCCGCCACCACGCCGGCTTCGTCCCCGAGCACAGCCGGGCCGCCGTCGAGGCCTTCACCGGCCTGGGCGTGGAGGCCGTGGCGCTGCTCGCCGACGACACCGCCGCGAGCGAGCCGCAGGCCGGCGTCGGACCGGCCTACGAGGTGTGGCGCCGCAATGTCCGCGAGCAGGTGCGCGCTTCGGCGGACGCTTCCGCGGGCGCGCTCGTCTGACGCTTTCGCCTACTTCGGCGAGTTCAGGACGATTGAGCACGCGGGAAGTAGAGCCCCTCCTGGACCCCTGTATAGATTCCCGTTTGCTGAGGGGATTCAGGGTTCTACGAGGGGCGGTTTTCTTCGGTGTCCACGATATTTGGTGCGCTACGGCGGCGGGTTCTCACACCTCCCGATTCTGAGACGACCATGGAGGTGCGCGGGTTCCATGTGAAGGACCCGCAAGCCAAGGCGCGTCTGGAGCACATCGGCAAGGTATTCCTCCAGGGATATGCCTACGCCGTGGAGGCGGGCTCGCCCGCCGAGGCCGAGGACATGCTGGAGACCGTCCCCCGGGACATGCGCGGATTCGCGTACGAGGGCGCCGGCATGGGTGCCGCGGTGTACGACTCGCTGCCGGGGCACAGCGGCCGGCTGGACGGCCTGCTGGCGGGCAAGGGCAGCCGTCACGACTACATGATCTATGTCGGTGTGGGCTGGGCGATGGCCCGGCTGCCGAAGCTGCTGTGGCCGGACATCCGCAAGACGGACCCGCTTCTGCGCTGGCTCGCCCTGGACGGCTACGGCTTCCACCAGGCGTACTTCAAGACGGATTCCTACGTGCGCACGCCCGCCGCCGAACACCCGTTCAGCTGGCACGGCGGACACAACCACTACACCCCGAACGCCATCGACCAGGGCATCGGCCGCGCGCTGTGGTTCGTCGGCGGTACCGATCCGGATGTCGTGACCAACCTGATCGCCTCCTATCCGAAGGCACGGCACAGCGACCTGTACGCGGGCGCCGGCCTCGCCTGCGCGTACGCCGGCGGTGTCGGCGAGGACGAGCTGGCCCGCTTCGTCGAGGGAGCGGGGGAGCACCGCTGGTCGCTCGCCCAGGGCTCCGCGTTCGCCATCGAGGCACGCATCAAGGCCGACACGATCATCGACCACACCCACCTCGCCGCCCGTGTCGTCTGCGACACCACCGCGGCGCAGGCGGCCTCGGTGTGCGTCGGGCTGCGGCCCGACCCCCGGGGCCAGGGTGAATCTCCCGCATACGAGTCCTGGCGGCGTGGAGTCGCCACCGAGCTTGCTTCTCTCTCTCTTACCCGGAAAGGTGCCGATCAGTGACGGCCAAAAAGAACTGGGCGCTGAGGAACGCGCCGGGAATTGTCGCTCTTACCGTAATGGTCGGCACTTTCTACGGTGTTCAGCTCCCCGAGTCCTCGGCGGCCGAGACTGCGAAGCTCGCGAAGAACTTCGGGTTCGAGTCGCTTTCGATCGCCATGCCTGCCGGATTCCCGAAGCAGGAAGTCCGCAAGGTCAACAAGGCATACCGGCACATCGAGGGATGGATCTCCTCGGTCGGCGCCGGTATCGCCGTCAACGACATCGACGGCGACGGCCTGCCCAACGACCTGTGCGTGAACGACCCGCGCATCGACCAGGCCGTGCTCACCCCGGCGCCGACGCGCAAGGACGCCGCGTACGCGCCCTTCGCCCTCGACCCGAAGCCGCTGCCGACCAGCACCACGTCGGCACCGATGGGCTGCATGCCCGGCGACTACAACGAGGACGGCGCCACCGACGTCCTCGTCTACTACTGGGGCCGCACCCCGGTCATCTTCATGAACAAGAACGTGAAGGGGCAGCCGCTGTCGGCCGCGACCTTCACGCCGACCGAGCTGATCCCGGGCACGACCGGCGCGAAGTACAGCGGGCCGCTGTGGAACTCCAACGCCGCCGCGTACGCCGACTTCGACGGTGACGGCCACGACGACATCTTCATCGGCAACTACTTCCCCGACAGCCCCGTCCTGGACGACACCGTGGACGGCGGCGTCGTGATGAACGAGTCGCTCTCGCACGCCAAGAACGGCGGCGGCGGCCACTTCTTCCGCTGGACGGAGAAGGGCTTCGAGAAGACCGAGAACTCCCTGCCGGAGGGCCTGCGCAAGGGCTGGACCCTCGGTGCCAGCGCGGCCGACCTCGACGGCGACCACCTGCCGGAGATCTTCCTCGCGCACGACTTCGGCACCTCGTCGATGCTCTACAACAAGTCGGTCCCCGGCAAGATCGAGTTCGCCGAGGTCAAGGCGGTCCACAGCGGCACGGTGCCCAAGTCGAAGGAGATCGGGCGCAGCTCCTTCAAGGGCATGGGCGTCGACTTCGGAGACCTGGACAACGACGGGCTGTACGACCTGTTCGTCAGCAACATCACCACCTCCTTCGGCATCCAGGAGTCGAACTTCGCCTTCATCAACCAGGCGAAGAGCCAGTCCGAGCTCCAGGGCAAGCTCAAGCAGGGCGAGGCCCCGTACGAGGACAAGTCCGCCGACCTGGGCGTGGCCTGGTCCGGCTGGGGCTGGGACCCCAAGATGGCCGACTTCGACAACGACGGCAACCTGGAGATCACCCAGTCCCTCGGCTTCGTCAAGGGCAAGACCAACCGCTGGCCCCAGCTCCAGGAGCTGGCCACCGCGAACGACGCCCTGACCTCGAACCCGACCTGGTGGCCGAACGTCCGCCACGGTGACGACCTGGCCGGCGGCCAGCACATGCGCTTCTTCGCCAAGGACGAGGAGAGCGGACGCTACATCGACCTGGCCAAGGCCCTCGGCATCGCCGAGCCCATCCCGACCCGCGGCATGGCCCCGGCCGACGTCGACGGCGACGGTCTGGTCGACCTGGCCGTCGCCCGCCAGTGGGGCGAGCCGGTCTTCCTCCACAACGTCAGCGACAGCACCGGCTCGTACCTGACGCTCAACCTCAAGCGCGAGTCCGGCTCTCCCGCGGTCGGCGCCGAGGTCTGCGTCGAAATGCCCGACGGCACCATGCGCGTGGCCCGCGTCGACGGCGGCGGCGGCCACTCCGGCAAGCGCAGCAACGAGGTCCACATCGGTCTCGGCAAGGGCGTCAAGGACGCGCTGCCGGTGAAGCTCACCTGGCGCGACCGCACCGGCGCCGTCCACGAGCAGAAGCTGAAGCTGACGCCCGGACAGCACACCGTCGAGCTCGGCACCCAGGCGAAGGAGAAGTGACCATGTCCGCAACCCTGACGGCTGTCCCAGCCCCGGCGGGCCCACGCCACAACCCGAAGGTCGTCACCGCGCTCCGCCGGTTCGCGATGTCCATCTCGGTGCTCAACATCGTCGGTTACACGGTGCTCGGCTTCGAGCAGCCCTGGACCTGGCCGTTCATCGCGCTGGCCACCTCCTACACCCTGGAGATCATCCTCGAGCTGATCGGTGCCCGCTCGGAGGGCCGCGAACCGCGCTTCCGCGGCGGCGGTCTCAAGGGCCTGATGGAGTTCCTCTTCCCGGCCCACATCACCGCCCTCGCGGTGAACATGCTGACCTACGTGAACGACCGCGTCTGGGTCATGGTCTTCGGCGTCATCGTCGCCGTCGGCACCAAGTGGGTGCTGCGTGCCCCGGTCAAGGGCCGGATGCGGCACTTCATGAACCCGTCGAACTTCGGCATCGCGGTCATCCTGGTGCTCTTCCCGTGGGCCTCGATCGCGCCCCCGTACCACTTCACCGAGTACCTCGACGGCGGCTTCGACTGGCTCGTCCCGGCCGTCATCATCTCGCTCGGCACGCTGCTCAACGCCAAGCTCACCGAGCGCATGTGGCTGATCCTGGCCTGGGTCGGCGGCTACGCCCTCCAGGCGATCATCCGCGGTCTGATCTTCGACACCTCCATCCCCGCGGCCCTCGCGATGATGACCGGTGTGGCGTTCGTGCTCTTCACGAACTACATGATCACGGACCCGGGCACCACGCCCTCCTCCAAGTGGGGCCAGATCGCCTTCGGCGGCGGCGTCGCCACCATGTACGGCGTCCTGACCGCCGCGCACATCGTGTACGGCATCTTCTTCGCCACCGCCATCGTCTGCGCCATCCGCGGCGCCTTCCTGTGGAGCGCCGACGTCGTCGCCAAGCGCCGCGCCGCCGAGGCCGCCGACCAGGCCGCCGAGATCAAGGCCGGGGCCGTCACCGCCGTCCTGCCGGTCCAGAAGGCCTGCGACTGCACCGGCGAGTGCGCCTGCCCCGTCCCGGCCGCGGCCGTCGCCGCGTGCCCCAACGGCTGCGCCGACGCCTGCGCCTGCCCCGTCCCGGTCTCCGAGAAGGCCGCCCAGGAAAGGATCTCGGTGGCGGCATGACGACGCGAATAGCCATCGTCGGCATGGCCTGCCGATATCCCGACGCCGCGACCCCGGGTGAGCTCTGGGAGAACGCCGTCGCCGGACGGCGTGCCTTCCGCCGGCTGCCCGACGAGCGGATGCGCCTGGACGACTACTGGGACTCCGACCCGACCACCCCGGACACCTTCTACGCCCGCAACGCCGCGGTGCTGGAGGGCTACGAGTTCGACCGGATCGCCCACAAGATCGCGGGCAGCACCTACCGCTCGACCGATCTCACCCACTGGCTCGCCCTGGACACCGCCGGGCGCGCCCTGGCCGACGCGGGCTTCCCGGCCGGCGAGGGCCTGCCGCGCGAGCGCACCGGCGTCATCGTCGGCAACACGCTCACCGGCGAGTTCGCCCGCGCCAACGTGATGCGGCTGCGCTGGCCGTACGTACGGCGCGTGATGGCCGAGGCCCTCGCGGGCCAGGAGGACTGGGACGAGGACCGCGTCGCCGAATTCCTCGGCGACGTCGAGGCCTCGTACAAGGAGCCCTTCCCGGTCATCGACGAGGACACCCTCGCCGGCGGTCTGTCCAACACCATCGCGGGCCGCATCTGCAACCACTTCGACCTCAACGGCGGCGGCTACACCGTCGACGGTGCGTGCTCCTCCTCGCTCCTGTCGGTCACCACCGCGGGCACCTCGCTCATCAACGGCGACATCGACGTCGCCGTCGCGGGCGGCGTGGACCTGTCGATCGATCCGTTCGAGATCATCGGCTTCGCCAAGACGGGCGCGCTCGCCAAGGGCGAGATGAAGCTCTACGACCGCGGATCCAACGGCTTCTGGCCCGGCGAGGGCTGCGGAATGATCGTCCTGATGCGCGAGGAGGACGCCCTCGCGGGCGGTCACCGCATCTACGCGACGATCGCCGGCTGGGGCGTCTCCTCCGACGGCCAGGGCGGTATCACCCGGCCCGAGGTCAGCGGCTACCAGCTCGCCCTGAGCCGCGCCTACGAGCGCGCCGGGTTCGGCATCGAGACGGTCCGCCTCTTCGAGGGCCACGGCACCGGCACGGCCGTCGGCGACGCCACCGAGCTCACCGCCCTCATGGGCGCGCGGGCCGCGGCCGACCCGAAGGCGCCCGTCGCCGCGATCACCTCCATCAAGGGCATGATCGGCCACACCAAGGCCGCCGCCGGCGTCGCGGGCCTGATCAAGGCGGCCCTGGCCGTCGACAACCAGATCCTGCCGCCGGCCATCGGCACCGTGGACCCGCACGAGCTCCTCGCCGAGGAGGGCGCGAACCTCAAGGCGCTGCGCAAGGCCGAGGCGTGGCCCGAGGGCGCGCCCCACCGCGTGGGCATCACCGCCATGGGCTTCGGCGGCATCAACACCCACGTGGTCCTGGACGAGCCGGCCAACCGGCGGCGGGCGGCTTCCAGCCGCCGCTCCGCCACGCTGGCCAGCTCCCCCCAGGACAGCGAACTGCTGCTGCTGGAAGGAGATTCGCCGCGCGGGCTGCTCGCCCGGGCCGGCGAGGTCTCCCGCTTCGTCGCGCGGGTCTCCTACGGTCAGGTCTCCGACCTCGCCGCGACCCTCCAGCGCGAACTGCGCGGCCTGCCCTACCGTGCGGCGATCGTCGCCTCCTCGCCCGAGGACGCCGAGCGCCGCCTGCAGCACCTGTCCGACCTGCTGGAGTCGGGGGAGACCTCGCACACCTCGGCCGACGGGCGCAGCTTCCTGGGCAAGGCCAACGGCCGCGGCCGCATCGGCTTCCTCTTCCCCGGCCAGGGCTCCGGCAAGGGCACCGGCGGGGGCGCGCTGCGGCGCCGCTTCCCCGAGGCCGCGGAGGTCTTCGACCGGGCGGGCCTGCCGACGACCGGCGACATGGTCGCCACCGACGTCGCGCAGCCCCGTATCGCCACCGGCTCCGCCGCGGGCCTGCGGGTCCTGGACTCGCTGCGCCTGGAGGCCTCGCTCGCCATCGGGCACAGCCTCGGCGAACTCTCCGCCCTGCACTGGGCCGGCGCCCTCGACGAGGACACGCTGCTGGAGGCGGCCCGGGTACGCGGCAAGGCGATGGCCCGGCACAGCACCTCGGGCACGATGGCCTCGCTGGGAACCGACCCGGAGCAGGCCGTCCAGCTGATCGCCGGGCTCTCGGCCGTCATCGCGGGCTACAACGGGCCCCGCCAGACGGTCGTCGCCGGATCCGTCGAGGACATCGAAGAGGTCCAGCGCCGCGCCGAGCGCGCCGACGTGGGCTGCACGCGGCTGTCCGTCTCGCACGCCTTCCACTCGCCGCTGGTCGCCCCGGCCGCCGAATCCTTCGGCTCCTGGCTCTCCGGCGCCCGCATCGCGCCGGTCTCCGGCAAGGTCGTCTCGACCGTCACCGGCGCCGAGCTGGAGCGCTCCACCGACGTGGTGGAACTGCTGAGCCGCCAGATCACCGACCCGGTCCGCTTCACCCAGGCGGTGCGGGCGGCCGCGACCGAGGTCGACCTGTTCATCGAGGTCGGCCCGGGCCGGGTGCTCAGCGGCCTCGCCCAGGCGACGACCGGGATCCCGGCGCTCTCGCTGAACACCGACGACGAGTCGCTGCGGCCGCTGCTTCAGGTGGCGGGCGCCGCGTTCGTCGCGGGCGCTCCCGTCGCACTCGACCGGCTCTTCCAGGATCGCCTGATCAAGCCGCTGGAGGTCGGACAGGAGTTCAGCTTCCTGACCAGCCCCTGCGAGGCCACGCGCAAGGACCTGAACCACGAGCAGAGCGGGCCGAAGCCCGCCGCGGCGCCGGCCGACAGGGCCGACAGGGCCGACAAGGCGGCCCGGGCGGACAAGGCGGCCAAGGCGGCCAAGGCGATCAAGGCCGCGAAGGCCGCCAAGACCGCGAAGGCCGCCGAGGCCGCGCAGGAACGGACCGCCGAGCCTGCGGCCCCCTCCGCCGACGGCGAAGCCGCCCTGGAGGTACTGCGCAACCTGGTCGCCGAGCGCGCCGAACTCCCGGCCGACCTCGTGGACCCGGCCAGCCGGCTCCTGGACGACCTGCACATGAGCTCCATCACCGTGGGCCAGATCGTCAACCAGGCGGCGACCTTCCTGAAGATCCCCGCCTCGCAGGTCCCGACCAACTTCGCGACGGCCACCCTGGCCGAACTCGCCGAGGCCCTCGACACCCTCGCCACCACCGGCGGCGTGGTGGAGGACGACGGCGCCGCCCCGGTCATCGTCGGTGCGGCGACCTGGGCCCGGCCCTTCGCCGTCGACCTCGACGAGGTCGCCCGGCCGCACACCGCCCCGGCGGAGGCCGACGGCTCCTGGGAGCTGTTCGCCCCCGAGGGCGGGGTGCACGCCGAGCGGCTCAAGCAGGAGCTCGAACAGTCAGGCGTCGGCTCCGGCGTCCTGGCCGTGCTGCCCAAGGGCATCTCCCAGGAACGGGTCTTCGAGATCCTGGACCTGGCCAAGAGCGCGCTGACGGGCCGCCGGGACCGCAGGTTCGTCCTGGTGCAGGACGGCCGCGGCGCGGCCGGTCTGGCCAAGACCCTGTACCTGGAGGCCCCGCACCTGCGCACCACCATCGTCCACACCCCGGTGACGGAGGACCTGGTGGAGCGGGTGCTGGCGGAGGTGGCCGCGACCACGCGATTCACCGAGGTCCACTACGACGGGGCCGGCGTGCGCCGCGTCCCGACGCTGCGGGCCCTGCCCGCGGCGCAGGAGCGCGAGGACGCGCCCCTCACCTCCTCCGACGTCCTGCTCGTCACGGGCGGCGGCAAGGGAATCTCCGCGGAGTGCGCCCTGGCCGTGGCCCTGAAGACCGGTACGAAGCTGGCCGTCCTCGGCCGCTCCGACCCGGCCGAGGACCAAGAACTCGCCCGCAACCTCCAGCGCATGGCCGACGCCGGCATCGGTGTGCACTACGCCCGCGCCGACGTCACCGACGCCGGCCAGGTACGGGGCGCGGTCGCCGAGCTCGAAGGAGCGCTCGGCAAGGTCACCGGCCTGCTGCACGGCGCCGGCCGCAACGAGCCGAACGGCCTGGTCCACCTGGAGGCCGAGGACTTCCGGCGCACCTTCGCGCCGAAGGTCGACGGCCTGCGCACCGTCCTGGACACCGTGGGCGCCGGCAACCTCAAGCTGCTGGTCGCCTTCGGCTCCATCATCGGCCGGGCCGGCCTGCGCGGCGAGGCGCACTACGCGACCGCCAATGAGTGGCTGGCCGACCTCACTGAGGACGTCGCCCGCACCCACCCGCAGGTGCGCGCACGTTGCATGGAGTGGTCGGTGTGGTCCGGCGTCGGCATGGGCGAGAAGCTCTCCGTCGTCGAGACCCTCAACCGCGAGGGCATCATCCCGGTCTCCCCGGACCAGGGCGTGGAGATTCTGCTGCGCCTGATCACCGACCCGGACGCACCCGTGGTGAACGTCATCAGCGGCCGCACCGAGGGCATCGACACCGTACGGCGCGACCTGCCGCCGCTGCCGCTGCTGCGCTTCACGGGCAACCCGCTGGTGCGCTACCACGGCGTGGAGCTCGTCACCGAGGTCGAACTGAACGCGGGCACCGACCCGTACCTGGCCGACCACCTGCTCGACGGCAACCTGCTGCTTCCCGCCGTGATCGGCATGGAGGCCATGGTCCAGGTCGGCTCCGCGGTCACCGGCCGCACCACCACCCCGGTCATCGAGGGCGCCAAGTTCCTGCGTCCCATCGTGGTCCCGCCGAACGGCAGCACCCGCATCCGCATCGCCGCGACCGTGACCGGCGCCGACACCGTCGACGTGGCCATCCACGCCGAGGAGACCGGATTCGTCGCCGACCACTTCCGCGCCCGCCTCGTCTACACCGACGCGGCGCCGCCGGAGGGCGAGCCGCTCCAGGTTCCCGCCGACACCCCGGTGGTTCCCCTGGATCCGGCCAAGGACCTCTACGGCAGCGTCCTGTTCCAGGGCGCCCGCTTCCAGCGCCTCAACCGCTTCCACCGGGCGGCCGCCCGGCATGTGGACGCGGACGTGGACGTGCAGCGCCGGCCGCAGGACTGGTTCGCCGGCTTCCTGCCCGGTGAACTCCTGCTCGCCGACCCGGGCATGCGCGACGCGCTCATGCACGGCAACCAGGTGTGCGTCCCCGACGCGACCTTGCTGCCCTCGGGCGTGGAGCGCATCCACCCGCTCGGCAACGGCAGCCACGTACCGGACAAGCTGCGGTACGCCGCGATCGAGCGCAGCCGCGACGGCGACACCTACGTGTACGACATCGCCGTCCGCGCCGAGGACGGCACCGTCGTCGAGCGCTGGGAGGGCCTGACCCTGCACGCGGTGCGCAAGACCGACGGGTCCGGCCCCTGGGTCGCCCCGCTGCTCGGCCCGTACCTGGAGCGCACGCTGGAGGACGTCCTCGGCGCCCGCATCGCCGTCGCGGTCGAGCCGCACGGCGAGGCACCGGCCGGTTCGGTCTCGCAGCGCCGCAGCTTCACCGCGGACGCGGCGGCCCGGGCCATGGGCGCCCCGGTGACGGTCAACCACCGTCCCGACGGCCGCCCCGAGCTGGAGGGGAGCCGGCACATGTCGATGTCGGCGGCCCACGGCCTGGGCGTCACCGTCAGCGCGGTCTCCAGCTCCGAGGTGGCCTGCGACATCGAGGCGGTCAGCATGCGGCCCGCCGCGGAGTGGCGCGGTCTGCTCGGCGAGCACACCCCGGTGGCCGCGCTCGTCGCCAAGGAGACGGGTGAGGCGCCCGACACCGCGGCCACGCGCGTGTGGAGCGCCTCCGAGTGCCTGAAGAAGGCCGGGATCTACGTGGGCGCACCGCTGACGCTGCTGCCGAGCCGCAAGGACGCCTGGGTGGTCTTCGCCGCCGGCGACCTGCGGATCGCGACCTTCGTCACCGCGCTGCGCGACGCGCTGGAACCCGCGGTCTTCGCCTTCCTGACCAACGAAGCAGATCTCATCGAGGGGCGGTCCTAAAACATGGCTGACGACTACTTCGAGTACCTGCACACCGTCGGATTCGAGGAGACCAACCTCGTAGGGAACGTCTACTACGTGAACTACCTGCGCTGGCAGGGCCGGTGCCGCGAGCTGTTCCTGTACCAGAAGGCGCCGGACGTGCTGGCCGAGGTGCAGGACGACCTCAAGCTCTTCACGCTCAAGGTCGACTGCGAGTTCTTCGCCGAGATCACGGCCTTCGACGAGCTGTCGATCCGGATGCGCCTGTCCGAACTTGGGCAGACGCAGCTGGAGTTCACGTTCGACTACGTGAAGATCACCAAGGGTGTCGAGGTCCTCATCGCCCGTGGCAGGCAGCGCATCGCCTGCATGCGCGGCCCGAACACCAACACGGTGCCCTCGCTCATCCCCGAGGGCCTGGCACGGGCCCTGGAGCCGTACTCGGCACAGAGCCGGGCCATGTCGGGGCGAGCCGCATGACCGTCCTGACCGCCGCACCGCCGCAGGGTGTCGCCATCGGCGACCCCTCGCGGCTGCGGCGGGCCTTCGGGGCCTTCGCCACCGGGGTGACCGTGGTGACGGTGGGCGGTGCCTCCCCGCGGGGCATGACCGCCAATTCCTTCACCTCGGTCTCCCTGGACCCGCCCCTGATCCTGGTGAGCGTCGGGAAGGAGGCGGTCATGCACCGCCGTCTCGCCGAGGCCGCCACCTTCTCGGTGTCGGTGCTCGGCGCCGGCCAGGAGGGCGTGGCCCGGCACTTCGCCGACCGGTCGCGGCCCATGGGCGCGGGCCAGTTCGACGCCGTCGACTGGCTGCCCGGCGCCACCACCGACGCCCCCCTGATCGCGGGGGCCGCGGCGCACTTCGAGTGCGCGAAGTGGAGTGCGTACGACGCCGGGGACCACACCCTCTACCTGGGGGAACTGCTCGCCGCGGACGAGCTCCCGGACCGCGAGCCGCTGGTGTTCCACCACGGCTCGTTCCGGGAGCTCGTCCCGGCCCAGCGCGGAGGCGCGCGATGAGCGCGCACCCGCCGGGTCCCGCCTTCTGGGAGCTGCCGGGGCTGCTGCGCAAGCTGGCCGTCGACCGGCTCGCCATGATGCGCGACGCCGCGGAGCTCTCCGACGCCGTCCGCGTGTCGATGGGGCCGAAGAAGATGTACATCTTCAACCGCCCCGACTACGCCAAGCACGTCCTGGCCGACAACGCGTCCAACTACCACAAGGGCATCGGGCTCGTGGAGTCCCGCAAGGTGCTCGGCGACGGCCTGCTCACCAGCGAGGGCGACCTGTGGAAGGCGCAGCGCCGCAACGTGCAGCCCGCGTTCAAGCCGGGCCGCATCGCCGCCCAGGCGGGCATCGTGGCCGAGGAGGCCGGACGTCTGCTGGACCTGCTGCGGCTCAAGGGCGGCGGGGGAGCGGTCGACGTGCTCCACGAGGTCACCGGACTCACCCTCGGGGTGCTCGGCCGGACCCTGATGGACATGTCCATGGACGGGCACGACGGGATCGCGCACGCCTTCGAGGCCGTGCAGGACCAGGCCATGTTCGACATGGTCACACAGGGCCTGATGCCGACCTGGCTGCCCTTCGCGACCCAGCGCAACTTCCGCAGGGCCCGTAAGGACCTGACGGCCACCGTCGACGTGCTCGTCGCCGACCGCAGCGCCCGGATGTCCGACGGAGACGGCGCCGACGACGCCTTCTCCCGGATGATCCTCGCCGCCCGCAAGGAGAGCGACCCGGCCCTCGGCCGCAAGCGCCTGCAGGACGAGCTCGTCACCCTGCTCCTCGCCGGGCACGAGACGACGGCGAGCACGCTGGGCTGGACCCTGCTGCTGCTCGCGCGCCACCCGCGGGTACGGGACCTGGTGCGCGACGAGGCCCGCGCGGTCCTGGCCGGCGGACGCCTCCCCGAGGTCGACGACCTGCACAAGCTCTCGTACACGATGCAGGTCGTGCAGGAGGCCATGCGGCTCTACCCGCCGGTGTGGATCCTGCCGCGGATCGCCCAGCAGGCCGACGAGGTCGGCGGGTTCACCGTGCCGGCCAAGGCCGACGTGCTGGTGTGCCCGTACACCCTGCACCGCCACCCGGACTTCTGGGAGGACCCGGAGCGCTTCGACCCGAGCCGCTTCGAGGTGTCGCGGGTCGCCAACCGGCCGCGCTACGCGTACATCCCCTTCGGGGCCGGACCGCGGTTCTGCATCGGCAGCAACCTCGGGATGATGGAGGCGGTCTTCGTGACGGCCCTGCTCACCCGTGACCTGGACCTCGACGTGGTGGCGGAACACGAGGGAGTCGCCGAGCCGATGATGTCGCTGCGCATGCGGGGCGGCCTCCCGATGACGATCCGCTCGGCGGACTGACCTACGACGCACTGCCCACGAAGAAGGGGCCGGCCGCGGTGACTGACGAGCAGCGCGCCGAGCAGATACTCGACGTGTTCGACATCGCCTTCGGCGAGCTGATCACCGCAGAC